>NZ_JBJQMA010000036.1:0-31252 GCF_046486065.1 Escherichia sp. WS547
GCCGGGCGACAACATCAAAATGGTTGTTACCCTGATCCACCCGATCGCGATGGACGACGGTCTGCGTTTCGCAATCCGTGAAGGCGGCCGTACCGTTGGCGCGGGCGTTGTAGCAAAAGTTCTGAGCTAATTGCCGATAACATTTGACGCAATGCGCACTAAAAGGGCATCATTTGATGCCCTTTTTGCACGCTTTCGTACCAGAACCTGGCTCATCAGTGATTTTCTTTGTCATAATCATTGCTGAGACAGGCTCTGTTGAGGGCGTATAATCCGAAAAGCTAATACGCGTTTCGATTTGGTTTGCCTCGCGATCGCGGGGTGAAAATGTTTGTAGAATACTTCTGACAGGTTGGTTTATGAGTGCGAATACCGAAGCTCAAGGAAGCGGGCGCGGCCTGGAAGCGATGAAGTGGGTCGTTGTGGTGGCATTGCTCCTGGTAGCGATTGTCGGCAACTACCTTTATCGCGACATTATGCTGCCGCTGCGTGCGCTGGCCGTAGTAATTCTGATTGCTGCAGCGGGTGGTGTCGCGCTGTTAACGACAAAAGGTAAAGCTACCGTTGCTTTTGCCCGTGAAGCGCGTACCGAAGTCCGTAAGGTCATTTGGCCGACTCGCCAGGAAACATTGCACACCACGCTGATTGTGGCTGCGGTTACCGCAGTAATGTCACTGATCCTGTGGGGACTGGATGGTATTCTGGTTCGCCTGGTATCCTTTATCACTGGCCTGAGGTTCTGAGATGTCTGAAGCTCCTAAAAAGCGCTGGTACGTCGTTCAGGCGTTTTCCGGTTTTGAAGGCCGCGTAGCAACGTCGCTGCGTGAGCATATCAAATTACACAACATGGAAGATTTGTTTGGTGAAGTCATGGTACCAACCGAAGAAGTGGTTGAAATCCGTGGCGGTCAGCGTCGCAAAAGCGAACGTAAATTCTTCCCTGGCTACGTCCTCGTTCAGATGGTGATGAACGACGCGAGCTGGCACCTGGTGCGCAGCGTACCGCGTGTGATGGGCTTCATCGGCGGTACTTCCGATCGTCCTGCACCAATCAGCGATAAAGAAGTCGATGCGATTATGAACCGCCTGCAGCAGGTTGGTGATAAGCCGCGTCCGAAAACGCTGTTTGAACCGGGTGAAATGGTCCGTGTTAATGATGGTCCGTTCGCTGACTTCAACGGTGTTGTTGAAGAAGTGGATTACGAGAAATCTCGTCTGAAAGTGTCTGTTTCTATCTTCGGTCGTGCGACCCCGGTAGAGCTGGACTTCAGCCAGGTTGAAAAAGCCTAACCCAGCGATCAAAAAAGCGGCGATTTAATCGTTGCACAAGGCGCGAGATTGGAATACAATTTCGCGCCTTTTGTTTTTATGGGCCTTGCCCGTAAAACGATTTTTTATATCACGGGGAGCCTCTCAGAGGCGTTATTACCCAACTTGAGGAATTTATAATGGCTAAGAAAGTACAAGCCTATGTCAAGCTGCAGGTTGCAGCTGGTATGGCTAACCCGAGTCCGCCAGTAGGTCCGGCTCTGGGTCAGCAGGGCGTAAACATCATGGAATTCTGCAAAGCGTTCAACGCAAAAACTGATTCCATCGAAAAAGGTCTGCCGATTCCGGTAGTAATCACCGTTTACGCTGACCGTTCTTTCACTTTCGTTACCAAGACTCCGCCGGCAGCAGTTCTGCTGAAAAAAGCGGCTGGTATCAAGTCTGGTTCCGGTAAGCCGAACAAAGACAAAGTGGGTAAAATTTCCCGCGCTCAGCTGCAGGAAATCGCGCAGACCAAAGCTGCCGACATGACTGGTGCCGACATTGAAGCGATGACTCGCTCCATCGAAGGTACTGCACGTTCCATGGGCCTGGTAGTGGAGGACTAAGAAATGGCTAAACTGACCAAGCGCATGCGTGTTATCCGCGAGAAAGTTGATGCAACCAAACAGTACGACATCAACGAAGCTATCGCTCTGCTGAAAGAACTGGCGACTGCTAAATTCGTAGAAAGCGTGGACGTAGCTGTTAACCTCGGCATCGACGCTCGTAAATCTGACCAGAACGTACGTGGTGCAACTGTACTGCCGCACGGTACTGGCCGTTCCGTTCGCGTAGCCGTATTTACCCAGGGTGCAAACGCTGAAGCTGCTAAAGCTGCAGGTGCTGAACTGGTAGGTATGGAAGATCTGGCTGACCAGATCAAGAAAGGCGAAATGAACTTTGACGTTGTTATTGCTTCTCCGGATGCAATGCGCGTTGTTGGCCAGCTGGGCCAGGTTCTGGGTCCGCGCGGCCTGATGCCAAACCCGAAAGTGGGTACTGTAACGCCGAACGTTGCTGAAGCGGTTAAAAACGCTAAAGCTGGCCAGGTTCGTTACCGTAACGACAAAAACGGCATCATCCACACCACCATCGGTAAAGTGGACTTTGACGCTGACAAACTGAAAGAAAACCTGGAAGCTCTGCTGGTTGCGCTGAAAAAAGCAAAACCGACTCAGGCGAAAGGCGTGTACATCAAGAAAGTTAGCATCTCCACCACCATGGGTGCAGGTGTTGCAGTTGACCAGGCTGGCCTGAGCGCTTCTGTAAACTAATGCCTTTACGTGGGCGGTGATTTTGTCTACAATCTTACCCCCACGTATAATGCTTAATGCAGACGTATATCCGAGATATTCGGGTTGTGGCAAGGCGGCAACTGAGTGAGTCGGCAGGAGCATAGCTAACTATGTGACTGGTGCGAATGAAGGAAGCCAACGCCGCCACAAGCTGAATAGCGACGGATAGAAAAGATTTGTTCGTTGGAGCCTGGCCTATCCAGGCCTCCGTCGAAGACCGCAGGAGTTTCGCAAGAAACTTAATCCCCTGCGTAGACGGTGACAGAACGCTAAGATTATTCTTTTATATTCTGGCTTGTTTCTGCTCACCGTAATTAAGACGCTCTCTCCGTTTGGAGGAGTGAAGTGAGTTCCAGAGATTTTCTCTGGCAAACATCCAGGAGCAAAGCTAATGGCTTTAAATCTTCAAGACAAACAAGCGATTGTTGCTGAAGTCAGCGAAGTAGCCAAAGGCGCGCTGTCTGCAGTAGTTGCGGATTCCCGTGGCGTAACTGTAGATAAAATGACTGAACTGCGTAAAGCAGGTCGCGAAGCTGGCGTATACATGCGTGTTGTTCGTAACACCCTGCTGCGCCGTGCTGTTGAAGGTACTCCGTTCGAGTGCCTGAAAGACGCGTTTGTTGGTCCGACCCTGATTGCATACTCTATGGAACACCCGGGCGCTGCTGCTCGTCTGTTCAAAGAGTTCGCGAAAGCGAATGCAAAATTTGAGGTCAAAGCCGCTGCCTTTGAAGGTGAGCTGATCCCGGCGTCTCAGATCGACCGCCTGGCAACTCTGCCGACCTACGAAGAAGCAATTGCACGCCTGATGGCAACCATGAAAGAAGCTTCGGCTGGCAAACTGGTTCGTACTCTGGCTGCTGTACGCGATGCGAAAGAAGCTGCTTAATCGCAGTTATCTTTTTAACGCATTCGCTTACGTATAAACTTATTCTGATATTCAGGAACAATTTAAATGTCTATCACTAAAGATCAAATCATTGAAGCAGTTGCAGCTATGTCTGTAATGGACGTTGTAGAACTGATCTCTGCAATGGAAGAAAAATTCGGTGTTTCCGCTGCTGCTGCTGTAGCTGTAGCTGCTGGCCCGGTTGAAGCTGCTGAAGAAAAAACTGAATTCGACGTAATTCTGAAAGCTGCTGGCGCTAACAAAGTTGCTGTTATCAAAGCAGTACGTGGCGCAACTGGCCTGGGTCTGAAAGAAGCTAAAGACCTGGTAGAATCTGCACCGGCTGCTCTGAAAGAAGGCGTGAGCAAAGACGACGCAGAAGCACTGAAAAAAGCTCTGGAAGAAGCTGGCGCTGAAGTTGAAGTTAAATAAGCCAACCCTTCCGGTTGCAGCCTGAGAAATCAGGCTGATGGCTGGTGACTTTTTAGTCACCAGCCTTTTTGCGCTGTAAGGCGCCAGTAGCGTTTCACACTGTTTGACTACTGCTGTGCCTTTCAATGCTTGTTTCTATCGACGACTTAATATACTGCGACAGGACGTCCGTTCTGTGTAAATCGCAATGAAATGGTTTAAGCGTGATAGCAACAGGCATTGCGGAAAGTGTTCCATTTTCCGGTCAACAAAATAGTGTTGCACAAACTGTCCGCTCAATGGACAGATGGGTCGACTTGTCAGCGAGCTGAGGAACCCTATGGTTTACTCCTATACCGAGAAAAAACGTATTCGTAAGGATTTTGGTAAACGTCCACAAGTTCTGGATGTACCTTATCTCCTTTCTATCCAGCTTGACTCGTTTCAGAAATTTATCGAGCAAGATCCTGAAGGGCAGTATGGTCTGGAAGCTGCTTTCCGTTCCGTATTCCCGATTCAGAGCTACAGCGGTAATTCCGAGCTGCAATACGTCAGCTACCGCCTTGGCGAACCGGTGTTTGACGTCCAGGAATGTCAAATCCGTGGCGTGACCTATTCCGCACCGCTGCGCGTTAAACTGCGTCTGGTGATCTATGAGCGCGAAGCGCCGGAAGGCACCGTAAAAGACATTAAAGAACAAGAAGTCTACATGGGCGAAATTCCGCTCATGACAGACAACGGTACCTTTGTTATCAACGGTACTGAGCGTGTTATCGTTTCCCAGCTGCACCGTAGTCCGGGCGTCTTCTTTGACTCCGACAAAGGTAAAACCCACTCTTCGGGTAAAGTGCTGTATAACGCGCGTATCATCCCTTACCGTGGTTCCTGGCTGGACTTCGAATTCGATCCGAAGGACAACCTGTTCGTACGTATTGACCGTCGCCGTAAACTGCCTGCGACCATCATTCTGCGTGCCCTGAACTACACCACAGAGCAGATCCTCGACCTGTTCTTTGAAAAAGTTATCTTTGAAATCCGTGATAACAAGCTGCAGATGGAACTGGTGCCGGAACGCCTGCGTGGTGAAACCGCATCTTTTGACATCGAAGCTAACGGTAAAGTGTACGTAGAAAAAGGCCGCCGTATCACTGCGCGCCACATTCGCCAGCTGGAAAAAGACGACGTCAAACTGATCGAAGTCCCGGTTGAGTACATCGCAGGTAAAGTGGTTGCTAAAGACTATATTGATGAGTCTACCGGCGAGCTGATCTGCGCAGCGAACATGGAGCTGAGCCTGGATCTGCTGGCTAAGCTGAGCCAGTCTGGTCACAAGCGTATCGAAACGCTGTTCACCAACGACCTGGATCACGGCCCGTATATCTCTGAAACCTTACGTGTCGACCCAACTAACGACCGTCTGAGCGCACTGGTAGAAATCTACCGCATGATGCGCCCTGGCGAGCCGCCGACTCGTGAAGCAGCTGAAAGCCTGTTCGAGAACCTGTTCTTCTCCGAAGACCGCTATGACCTGTCTGCGGTTGGTCGTATGAAGTTCAACCGTTCTCTGCTGCGCGAAGAAATCGAAGGTTCCGGTATCCTGAGCAAAGACGACATCATTGATGTTATGAAAAAGCTCATCGATATCCGTAACGGTAAAGGCGAAGTCGATGATATCGACCACCTCGGCAACCGTCGTATCCGTTCCGTTGGCGAAATGGCGGAAAACCAGTTCCGCGTTGGCCTGGTACGTGTAGAACGTGCGGTGAAAGAGCGTCTGTCTCTGGGCGATCTGGATACCCTGATGCCTCAGGATATGATCAACGCCAAGCCGATTTCTGCAGCAGTGAAAGAGTTCTTCGGTTCCAGCCAGCTGTCTCAGTTTATGGACCAGAACAACCCGCTGTCTGAGATTACGCACAAACGTCGTATCTCCGCACTCGGCCCAGGTGGTCTGACCCGTGAACGTGCAGGCTTCGAAGTTCGAGACGTACACCCGACTCACTACGGTCGCGTATGTCCAATCGAAACCCCTGAAGGTCCGAACATCGGTCTGATCAACTCCCTGTCTGTATACGCGCAGACTAACGAATACGGCTTCCTTGAGACTCCGTATCGTAAAGTGACCGACGGTGTTGTAACTGACGAAATTCACTACCTGTCTGCTATCGAAGAAGGCAACTACGTTATCGCCCAGGCGAACTCCAACCTGGATGAAGAAGGCCACTTCGTAGAAGACCTAGTAACTTGCCGTAGCAAAGGCGAATCCAGCTTGTTCAGCCGCGACCAGGTTGACTACATGGACGTATCCACCCAGCAGGTGGTATCCGTCGGTGCGTCCCTGATCCCGTTCCTGGAACACGATGACGCCAACCGTGCATTGATGGGTGCGAACATGCAACGTCAGGCCGTTCCGACTCTGCGTGCTGATAAGCCGCTGGTTGGTACTGGTATGGAACGTGCTGTTGCCGTTGACTCCGGTGTAACTGCGGTTGCTAAACGTGGTGGTGTCGTTCAGTACGTGGATGCTTCCCGTATCGTTATCAAAGTTAACGAAGACGAGATGTATCCGGGTGAAGCAGGTATCGACATCTACAACCTGACCAAATACACCCGTTCTAACCAGAACACCTGTATTAACCAGATGCCGTGTGTGTCTCTGGGTGAACCGGTTGAACGTGGCGACGTGCTGGCAGACGGTCCGTCCACCGACCTCGGTGAACTGGCGCTTGGTCAGAACATGCGCGTAGCGTTCATGCCGTGGAATGGTTACAACTTCGAAGACTCCATCCTCGTATCCGAGCGTGTTGTTCAGGAAGACCGTTTCACCACCATCCACATTCAGGAACTGGCGTGTGTGTCCCGTGACACCAAGCTGGGGCCAGAAGAGATCACCGCTGACATCCCGAACGTGGGTGAAGCTGCGCTCTCCAAACTGGATGAATCCGGTATCGTTTACATTGGTGCGGAAGTAACCGGTGGCGACATTCTGGTTGGTAAGGTAACGCCGAAAGGTGAAACTCAGCTGACCCCAGAAGAAAAATTGCTGCGTGCGATCTTCGGTGAGAAAGCGTCTGACGTTAAAGACTCTTCTCTGCGCGTACCAAACGGTGTATCCGGTACGGTTATCGACGTTCAGGTCTTTACTCGCGATGGCGTAGAAAAAGACAAACGTGCGCTGGAAATCGAAGAAATGCAGCTCAAACAGGCGAAGAAAGACCTGTCTGAAGAACTGCAGATCCTCGAAGCGGGTCTGTTCAGCCGTATCCGTGCTGTGCTGGTAGCCGGTGGCGTTGAAGCTGAGAAGCTCGACAAACTGCCGCGCGATCGCTGGCTGGAGCTGGGCCTGACCGACGAAGAGAAACAAAATCAGCTGGAACAGCTGGCTGAGCAGTATGACGAACTGAAACACGAGTTCGAGAAGAAACTCGAAGCGAAACGCCGCAAAATCACCCAGGGCGACGATCTGGCACCGGGCGTGCTGAAGATTGTTAAGGTATATCTGGCGGTTAAACGCCGTATCCAGCCTGGTGACAAGATGGCAGGTCGTCACGGTAACAAGGGTGTAATTTCTAAGATCAACCCGATCGAAGATATGCCTTACGATGAAAACGGTACGCCGGTAGACATCGTACTGAACCCGCTGGGCGTACCGTCTCGTATGAACATCGGTCAGATCCTCGAAACCCACCTGGGTATGGCTGCGAAAGGTATCGGCGACAAGATCAACGCCATGCTGAAACAGCAGCAAGAAGTCGCGAAACTGCGCGAATTCATCCAGCGTGCTTACGATCTGGGCGCTGACGTTCGTCAGAAAGTTGACCTGAGTACCTTCAGCGATGAAGAAGTTATGCGTCTGGCTGAAAACCTGCGCAAAGGTATGCCAATCGCAACGCCGGTGTTCGACGGTGCGAAAGAAGCAGAAATTAAAGAGCTGCTGAAACTTGGCGACCTGCCGACTTCTGGTCAGATCCGCCTGTACGACGGCCGCACTGGTGAACAGTTCGAACGTCCGGTAACCGTTGGTTACATGTACATGCTGAAACTGAACCACCTGGTCGACGACAAGATGCACGCGCGTTCCACCGGTTCTTACAGCCTGGTTACTCAGCAGCCGCTGGGTGGTAAGGCACAGTTCGGTGGTCAGCGTTTCGGGGAGATGGAAGTGTGGGCGCTGGAAGCATACGGCGCAGCATACACCCTGCAGGAAATGCTCACCGTTAAGTCTGATGACGTGAACGGTCGTACTAAGATGTATAAAAACATCGTGGACGGCAACCATCAGATGGAGCCGGGCATGCCAGAATCCTTCAACGTATTGTTGAAAGAGATTCGTTCGCTGGGTATCAACATCGAACTGGAAGACGAGTAATTCTCGCTCAAACAGGTCACTGCTGTCGGGGTAAAACCCGGCAGCGGATTGTGCTAACTCCGACGGGAGCAAATCCGTGAAAGATTTATTAAAGTTTCTGAAAGCGCAGACTAAAACCGAAGAGTTTGATGCGATCAAAATTGCTCTGGCTTCGCCAGACATGATCCGTTCATGGTCTTTCGGTGAAGTTAAAAAGCCGGAAACCATCAACTACCGTACGTTCAAACCAGAACGTGACGGCCTTTTCTGCGCCCGTATCTTTGGGCCGGTAAAAGATTACGAGTGCCTGTGCGGTAAGTACAAGCGCCTGAAACACCGTGGTGTCATCTGTGAGAAGTGCGGCGTTGAAGTGACCCAGACTAAAGTACGCCGTGAGCGTATGGGTCACATCGAACTGGCTTCCCCGACTGCGCACATCTGGTTCCTGAAATCGCTGCCGTCCCGTATCGGCCTGCTGCTCGATATGCCGCTGCGCGATATCGAACGCGTACTGTACTTCGAATCCTATGTGGTTATTGAAGGCGGTATGACCAACCTGGAACGCCAGCAGATCCTGACTGAAGAGCAGTATCTGGACGCGCTGGAAGAGTTCGGTGACGAATTCGACGCGAAAATGGGTGCGGAAGCAATCCAGGCCCTGCTGAAGAGCATGGATCTGGAGCAAGAGTGCGAACAGCTGCGTGAAGAGCTGAACGAAACCAACTCCGAAACTAAGCGTAAAAAGCTGACCAAGCGTATCAAACTGCTGGAAGCGTTCGTTCAGTCTGGTAACAAACCAGAGTGGATGATCTTGACCGTTCTGCCGGTACTGCCGCCAGATCTGCGTCCGCTGGTTCCGCTGGATGGTGGTCGTTTCGCGACTTCTGACCTGAACGATCTGTATCGTCGCGTCATTAACCGTAACAACCGTCTGAAACGTCTGCTGGATCTGGCTGCGCCGGACATCATCGTACGTAACGAAAAACGTATGCTGCAGGAAGCGGTAGACGCCCTGCTGGATAACGGTCGTCGCGGTCGTGCGATCACCGGTTCTAACAAGCGTCCTCTGAAATCTTTGGCCGATATGATCAAAGGTAAACAGGGTCGTTTCCGTCAGAACCTGCTCGGTAAGCGTGTTGACTACTCCGGTCGTTCTGTAATCACCGTAGGTCCATACCTGCGTCTGCATCAGTGCGGTCTGCCGAAGAAAATGGCGCTGGAGCTGTTCAAACCGTTCATCTACGGCAAGCTGGAACTGCGTGGTCTTGCTACCACCATTAAAGCTGCGAAGAAAATGGTTGAGCGCGAAGAAGCTGTCGTTTGGGATATCCTGGACGAAGTTATCCGCGAACACCCGGTACTGCTGAACCGTGCACCGACTCTGCACCGTCTGGGTATCCAGGCATTTGAACCGGTACTGATCGAAGGTAAAGCTATCCAGCTGCACCCGCTGGTTTGTGCGGCATATAACGCCGACTTCGATGGTGACCAGATGGCTGTTCACGTACCGCTGACGCTGGAAGCCCAGCTGGAAGCGCGTGCGCTGATGATGTCTACCAACAACATCCTGTCCCCGGCGAACGGCGAACCAATCATCGTTCCGTCTCAGGACGTTGTACTGGGTCTGTACTACATGACCCGTGACTGTGTTAACGCCAAAGGCGAAGGCATGGTGCTGACTGGCCCGAAAGAAGCAGAACGTCTGTATCGCTCTGGTCTGGCTTCTCTGCATGCGCGCGTTAAAGTGCGTATCACCGAGTATGAAAAAGATGCTAACGGTGAATTAGTAGCGAAAACCAGCCTGAAAGACACGACTGTTGGCCGTGCCATTCTGTGGATGATTGTACCGAAAGGCCTGCCTTACTCCATCGTCAACCAGGCGCTGGGTAAAAAAGCAATCTCCAAAATGCTGAACACCTGCTACCGCATTCTCGGTCTGAAACCGACCGTTATTTTTGCGGACCAGATCATGTACACCGGCTTCGCCTATGCAGCGCGTTCTGGTGCATCTGTTGGTATCGATGACATGGTCATCCCGGAGAAGAAACACGAAATCATCTCCGAGGCAGAAGCAGAAGTTGCTGAAATTCAGGAGCAGTTCCAGTCTGGTCTGGTAACTGCGGGCGAACGCTACAACAAAGTTATCGATATCTGGGCTGCGGCGAACGATCGTGTATCCAAAGCGATGATGGATAACCTGCAAACTGAAACCGTTATTAACCGTGACGGCCAGGAAGAGAAGCAGGTTTCCTTCAACAGCATCTACATGATGGCCGACTCCGGTGCGCGTGGTTCTGCGGCACAGATTCGTCAGCTTGCAGGTATGCGTGGTCTGATGGCGAAGCCGGATGGCTCCATCATCGAAACGCCAATCACCGCGAACTTCCGTGAAGGTCTGAACGTACTCCAGTACTTCATCTCCACCCACGGTGCGCGTAAAGGTCTGGCGGATACCGCACTGAAAACTGCGAACTCCGGTTACCTGACTCGTCGTCTGGTTGACGTGGCGCAGGACCTGGTGGTTACCGAAGACGATTGTGGTACCCATGAAGGTATCATGATGACTCCGGTTATCGAAGGTGGTGACGTTAAAGAGCCGCTGCGCGATCGCGTACTGGGTCGTGTAACTGCTGAAGACGTTCTGAAGCCGGGTACTGCTGATATCCTCGTTCCGCGCAACACGCTGCTGCACGAACAGTGGTGTGACCTGCTGGAAGAGAACTCTGTCGACGCGGTTAAAGTACGTTCTGTTGTATCTTGTGACACCGACTTTGGTGTATGTGCGCACTGCTACGGTCGTGACCTGGCGCGTGGCCACATCATCAACAAAGGTGAAGCAATCGGTGTTATCGCGGCACAGTCCATCGGTGAACCGGGTACACAGCTGACCATGCGTACGTTCCACATCGGTGGTGCGGCATCTCGTGCGGCTGCTGAATCCAGCATCCAGGTGAAAAACAAAGGTAGCATCAAGCTCAGCAACGTGAAGTCGGTTGTGAACTCCAGCGGTAAACTGGTTATCACTTCCCGTAACACCGAACTGAAACTGATCGACGAATTCGGTCGTACCAAAGAAAGCTACAAAGTACCTTACGGTGCGGTACTGGCGAAAGGCGATGGCGAACAGGTTGCTGGCGGCGAAACCGTTGCAAACTGGGACCCGCACACCATGCCGGTTATCACCGAAGTAAGCGGTTTTGTACGCTTTACTGACATGATCGACGGTCAGACCATTACGCGTCAGACCGACGAATTGACCGGTCTGTCTTCGCTGGTGGTTCTGGATTCCGCAGAACGTACTGCAGGTGGTAAAGATCTGCGTCCGGCACTGAAAATCGTTGATGCTCAGGGTAACGACGTTCTGATCCCAGGTACCGATATGCCTGCGCAGTACTTCCTGCCGGGTAAAGCGATTGTTCAGCTGGAAGATGGCGTACAGATCAGCTCTGGTGACACCCTGGCGCGTATTCCGCAGGAATCCGGCGGTACCAAGGACATCACCGGTGGTCTGCCGCGCGTTGCGGACCTGTTCGAAGCACGTCGTCCGAAAGAGCCGGCAATCCTGGCTGAAATCAGCGGTATCGTTTCCTTCGGTAAAGAAACCAAAGGTAAACGTCGTCTGGTTATCACCCCGGTAGACGGTAGCGATCCGTACGAAGAGATGATTCCGAAATGGCGTCAGCTCAACGTGTTCGAAGGTGAACGTGTAGAACGTGGTGACGTAATTTCCGACGGTCCGGAAGCGCCGCACGACATTCTGCGTCTGCGTGGTGTTCATGCTGTTACTCGTTACATCGTTAACGAAGTACAGGACGTATACCGTCTGCAGGGCGTTAAGATTAACGATAAACACATCGAAGTTATCGTTCGTCAGATGCTGCGTAAAGCTACCATCGTTAACGCGGGCAGCTCCGACTTCCTGGAAGGCGAACAGGTTGAATACTCTCGCGTCAAGATCGCAAACCGCGAACTGGAAGCGAACGGCAAAGTGGGTGCAACTTACTCCCGCGATCTGCTGGGTATCACCAAAGCGTCTCTGGCAACCGAGTCCTTCATCTCCGCGGCATCGTTCCAGGAGACCACTCGCGTGCTGACCGAAGCAGCCGTTGCGGGCAAACGCGACGAATTGCGCGGCCTGAAAGAGAACGTTATCGTGGGTCGTCTGATCCCGGCAGGTACTGGTTACGCGTACCACCAGGATCGTATGCGTCGCCGTGCTGCGGGTGAAGCTCCGGCTGCACCGCAGGTGACTGCAGAAGACGCATCTGCCAGCCTGGCAGAACTGCTGAACGCAGGTCTGGGCGGTTCTGATAACGAGTAATCGTTAATCCGCAAATAACGTAAAAACCCGCTTCGGCGGGTTTTTTTATGGGGGTAGTTTAGGGAAAGAGCATTTGTCAGAATATTTAATGAATTTCTGGATACTCATAATCAATGTAGAGATGACTAATATCCTGAAACTGACTGAACTAATTGAGTCAAGCTCGGCAAGAATTCGATACTATTCCTGTGTGACTTTCTTAAGGAACGATAATGAAACAGGAAGTGGAGAAGTGGCGACCTTTTGGACATCCGGATGGTGATATTCGTGATTTATCATTTCTTGATGCTCATCAGGCTGTCTACGTTCAGCATCATGAGGGCAAAGAGCCTTTAGAGTATCGCTTCTGGGTTACCTACTCTCTTCACTGCTTCACAAAAGATTATGAACATCAGACTAACGAAGAAAAACAATCGTTAATGTACCACGCGCCTAAAGAATCTCGTCCCTTCTGCCAGCACCGTTATAACTTAGCGCGCATACACTTAAAAAGAACCATTTTGGCGCTGCCAGAAAGCAACGTTATTCATGCTGGGTATGGTAGCTATGCCGTGATTGAAGTGGATTTAAACGGAGGAGACAAGGCATTTTACTTTGTTGCGTTCAGGGCTTTCAGGGAAAAGAAAAAACTTCGTTTGCATGTAACTAGCGCTTATCCCATTTCTGAAAAACAGAAAGGTAAATCAGTGAAATTTTTCACCATTGCCTACAACTTATTGAGAAATAAGCAGCTTCCTCAGCCCTCAAAATAACAAAACCCACCTTAAGGTGGGTTTCGCCAGAGAATTATCTCTGGTATTCAGAACGCCATTACCGGACTTTGCCTTGACCTTGCGATAATCGCAGGTTGCGGGATGTCTGAATTTCTTCAGTCTGCTGCATCCTGGAAGATGAGAACATGTGTTCTTATTTTCGTCTCTATCATAGTTGAGTATTTACTCTCTTACAATCAGATCTCTTTCATTGCTCAACAGGCGATGGCTTCAGACTTTGCATTACGGAATTTTTAAGAAAGGCAGGGCGAAACGAGGAAGAAGCTTTTCGCCCTGGACAACATTCCTGCTGACGGCACTACCATAAAAAAACACAACGCTTTCAACAACCTTGCGTTTTTCATCTTCCGTAGCGGCTCGGAATAAATTTACGTTCTTACATTCTGTCTCATGGCCTTTGCGAGGCGCGTCCCAGATAGCTGTCCCAGTCTTTCCATACCGGCTGCAAACCCTGAGCAGTTAACGCGGCAGCAACCGCTTCCGGTCTGCGACCGTCGTGCGGTGAGAACTGTTCCAGCTCGGGGTGATTGTCGGCATAGCCACCTGGCTGCGTTTTCGAAAAAGCGCTGACGTTATTAATTGCCAGCGGAATCACGCGATCGCGAAACCACGGTGATTCCCGCGTGGAGAGTGACAGTTCAATCTCCGGTGCAAGCAGCCGGAAGGCGCAGATGGTTTGCACTAACTGGCGTTCATCCATAATCGACGCAGGCTCAATGCCGCCAGTACATGGACGCAGGCGTGGGAAGGAGACAGAGTAGCGGCTTTGCCAGTAATGCTGTTGCAGCCATAGCAAATGTTCTGCAACCATATAGCAGTCAACGCGCCAGCTGTCGGAAAGGCCAATTAGCGCGCCGAGGCCTATCTTATCAATCCCCGCACGGCCCAGCCGATCCGGCGTTTCCAGCCGCCAGAAGAAGTCCTGTTTTTTGCCTTTCAGATGGTGGCGGGCATAAGTCGCCTCGTGATATGTCTCCTGATAAACCATCACGCCATCCAGACCAAGTTGCTTTAACTCGGCGTATTCCGTCTCCGCCAGCGGCTGTACTTCCATCTGTAGTGAAGAGAACTGTTCACGCAGGGCAGGGAGATGACGACGAAAGTAATCCATCCCCACTTTCGCCTGATGTTCACCAGTGACTAAAAGCAGATGTTCAAAGCCCATCTCCCGTATAGCGGCGCTTTCCCTGGCAATATCCGCTTCATCCAGCGTTTTGCGCTTGATGCGGTTGCTCATAGAGAATCCGCAGTACGTGCAGTCGTTAGCGCAAAGATTGGAAAGATAAAGCGGGACGTAGAAGCTGACGACGTTGCCAAATCGCTGACGGGTCAGACGCTGCGCCCGTTGGGCCAGTGGTTCCAGATAGCCACTGGCGGCTGGCGATAACAGCGCCATCATATCGTCGCGGGTGAGTTGCGAGGCATTTAGCGCCCGCTCTACGTCAGCAGCCGTTTTGCCGTTGATACGCAGGCGGATGTCGTCCCAGTCCAGTTGTCGCCAGCGATCGCTGAAGGTTTTCATGCCGATGCCTCCAGAAATCCGGTCAGCGGGCTGGTGGCATGAGCAAAATGACTGCGGCTGCCCGGTCCGGACTGACGTGCCAGCAGGCCTGCTTCTACTGCCAGACGAAATGCCTTCGCCATGTTGACGGGATCGTCCGCGATGGCAATCGCCGTATTCACTAACACCGCGTCGGCCCCCATTTCCAGCGCCTGCGCGGCATGGCTGGGAACGCCGATGCCAGCGTCGACAACCACCGGAACCGTGGCTTGCTGGATAATAATCTCCAGCATGGCACGGGTTTCCAGTCCCTGATTCGAGCCAATCGGCGCGCCGAGCGGCATCACCGCTGCACAGCCGACTTCTTCCAGACGTTTACACAATACCGGATCGGCCCCGCAGTAAGGCAGCACGACAAATCCCTGTTGTACCAGCGTTTCGGCGGCTTTCAGGGTTTCGATGGGATCGGGCAACAGCCAGCGGGCGTCAGGGTGAATCTCTAATTTTAACCAGTTTGTGCCTAACGCTTCACGTGCCAGATGGGCGGCGAAAATGGCTTCTTCCGCTGTTTTCGCCCCGGATGTATTCGGTAGCAGGGTCACACCCGCCGCGATAAGCGGTTCGAGGATAGCGTCGTTGTGCTGGCGCAAGTCGACACGTTTCATCGCCAGCGTCACCAGTTGGCTGCCGGAAGCGCGAATAGACTCCACCATCAGTTGTGATGAGGCGAATTTCCCGGTGCCGGTAAACAGATGTGAATCAAACGTTTTGTCCGCAATACGTAACATCTCAACCCCCTGCAATAACCTGAAAAAGCAGGATCTGGTCGCCATCCTGCACGATATGTTGCGCCCACTGCTCACGCGGGACGATTTGCTGATTAATCGCCAGAGCCGCGCCCGCTTGTCGTTGGTCGAGTTGCTCCAGTAGTTCGTGAACCGTTTGCCCGGCGGCGCACTGCATCGGTTGATCGTTAAACAGGATCTGCATTGCTTCCTCCGCATACCGGGCAACCACTGGCGCGGCGCAACGCCAGGCTGCGCCACTGGCTCGACTTACCGTCGAACAGTCGGAGTTCTCCCGCAGGCGTCTCTATACCGCTCAATAACTTAATGGCTTCCAGTGCCTGCAAAGTGCCCATAACCCCGACCACCGGGCCAACCACGCCCGCTGTGCGGCAGTTGCGTTTAGGCTCCTGGTTATCTGGCCACAGGCAGCGGTAACACCCCTGCTCCCAGGGCGGCGTCAGTACCATCAACTGACCGCCAAATCCGACCGCGCTGGCGGTGATAAGCGGCGTGTTGAGTGCCACGCAGGCGGCATTAATCTCCTGGCGAGTCGCCATATTGTCGGTACAGTCGAGCACCACATCGGCCCGTGCTACCGCATCTTTTAACGCCTCACCCGTTAACCGTTGTTGTAGTGCCGTCAGTTGAATGTCGGGATTCAACTGTGTCAGTCGCTGTTGGCTGACCTGCGATTTCGGGCGATCGATATCTTCAGTGGTAAAGAGGATTTGTCGTTGCAGATTGCTTAAATGCACATCGTCGTCATCTGCCAGTACCAGCGTCCCGACGCCAGCGCCCGCCAGGTACAGCGCAGCAGGTGTCCCCAGCCCGCCAAGACCAATAATCAGCACCTGGCTGTCGAGCAGTTTTTGCTGCCCGTCAAGAGCGATATCGTCGAGCAGGATTTGGCGGCTATAACGCATAAAGTCACGGTCATTCATCGCCAACTCCTGCAATTTCCAGCAACTGTGCCGTTGCCAAACGCCAGTCTGCGGCTTGAGTAATGGCGCTGACAACGGCGATACTGCCGACCCCCGTCGCCATTACCGCTGGCGCGCGCGGCAGACTGATACCGCCAATCGCCACGGTGGGATAATCCGCCAGGCGCTCAACATGCCGTGCCAGCTGTTCCAGCCCCTGCGGTGCGGAAGGCATCTGTTTGGTTTGCGTCGGGAACACATGTCCCAGCGCGATATAAGAAGGACGTGCTGCCAGCGCGACGTCGATTTCCATATCATCATGTGTCGAAACGCCCAGCCGCAGACCAGCCGCGCGGATGGCGCTGAGATCGGTGGCTTGCAAATCTTCCTGCCCCAGATGGACGCCATATGCCTGATGCTTGATCGCCAGCCGCCAGTAATCGTTGATAAACAATCGCGCGTTATAGCGGCGGCCCAGCGCAATTGCCGCCACGACATCGGCTTCCACCTCTTCATCGCGCCGATCTTTGATGCGTAGCTGGAGAGTACGCACGCCTGCATCCAACAGACGTTCGATCCACTGTACGCTGTCCACCACCGGGTACAGTCCTAAACGAAAAGGTACAGGAGGAAAATCAGGCTGATACATCACGCTTCCTCCTTACGCAGGTAGATTTCTCCGCCTCTGGCGCGGAAGTTCTCCGACATATCCGCCATTCCCACTTCAATGGTTTGCGCGGCGGCGTAATCACGCACTTCCTGGCTAATTTTCATCGAGCAGAATTTCGGCCCACACATGGAGCAAAAATGGGCGACTTTACCGGACTCTTGCGGCAGGGTTTCATCGTGATAAGCGCGGGCAGTAAACGGGTCGAGGGCCAGATTAAACTGGTCTTCCCAGCGAAATTCGAAGCGGGCTTTCGACATGGCGTTATCGCGAATTTGCGCGCCCGGATGCCCTTTCGCCAGGTCAGCGGCGTGGGCGGCAATCTTATAGGTGATAAGCCCCTGCTTAACATCTTCTTTATTAGGCAGACCCAGATGCTCTTTTGGCGTTACGTAACAGAGCATCGCGCAGCCAAACCAGCCAATCATCGCCGCACCAATCCCCGACGTGAAGTGGTCATAGCCCGGCGCAATATCGGTAGTTAGCGGCCCCAGAGTGTAAAACGGCGCTTCGTGGCAGTGCTCTAACTCCTCGGTCATATTGCGGCGGATCATCTGCATCGGCACGTGACCTGGGCCTTCAATCATCACCTGTACGTCATATTCCCAGGCGATTTTGGTCAGTTCACCCAGCGTATGCAGCTCGGCAAACTGCGCTTCATCGTTGGCGTCCTGAACAGAACCGGGGCGCAGACCGTCGCCCAGCGACAGCGAAACGTCATAAGCGGCACAGATTTCACAAATTTCGCGGAAGTGTTGATAGAGGAAATTTTCCTGATGATGGGAGAGGCACCATTTCGCCATAATCGAACCGCCGCGAGAGACGATACCAGTCAGGCGTTTCGCGGTCATCGGTACATAGCGCAGCAGTACGCCCGCATGGATAGTGAAGTAATCCACACCTTGCTCGGCCTGTTCCAGCAGCGTGTCGCGGAACGCTTCCCAGGTAAGATCTTCGGCGATCCCGTTAACCTTCTCCAGCGCCTGGTAGATCGGCACTGTACCAATCGGCACTGGGCTGTTACGCAAAATCCACTCGCGGGTTTCGTGAATATAGCGACCGGTGGAGAGATCCATCACCGTATCCGCTCCCCAGCGCGTGGACCATACCAGCTTTTCCACTTCTTCTTCGATGGAAGAGGTGACCGCCGAGTTGCCGATATTGGCGTTAACTTTTACCAGGAAATTGCGACCAATAATCATCGGCTCCGATTCCGGATGATTAATGTTGGCCGGGATAATCGCACGTCCGGCAGCAACTTCATCACGGACAAATTCCGCGGTGATATTTTCCGGCAGACGTGCGCCAAAGCTCATTCCCGGATGCTGGTGGCGCAAAACTTCGCTACGTATGCGCTCGCGACCCATATTCTCGCGGATGGCGATGAATTCCATTTCCGGTGTGATGATGCCCTGGCGGGCGTAGTGCAGTTGGGTGACGCGGCGTCCTGCTTTGGCGCGTTTTGGCGTTAATAAGCCGCTAAAACGTAGCTCGTCGAGGCCATCATCTGCCAGTCGCGCTTTAGTGTAATCGGAACTGCGCACGGTAAGTTCTTCGGTATCGCCGCGCGCATCGATCCACGGCTGGCGTAGTTTTGCCAGTCCTTGCTGCACGTTAATGGCGATCTGCGGATCACCATACGGGCCGGAGGTGTCGTAGACTGGAATCGCTTCGTTTTCTTCAAACTGCGGCTGTTCTTTGCTACCGCCAATTAGCGTCGGGCTAAGCTGGATCTCACGCATCGGCACGCGCACGCCGGGTTGTGTGCCAGTGATATAAATGCGTTTTGAGTTGGGAAAGGCGGTGCCTTCCAGGGTGTCGATAAAATGTTGGGCCTGGGCGCGTTGTTCGCGGCGGGTCAGTTTTGTTGCAGACATAGCTCATTCCAAAAAGTTAAGGACGTGGCTTGTCAGACGACGGATGAAGCAAGAGACGATCGCCGCAAAGGCGATGCGATAGCAGATTAACTCTTGTTCCCTTCGCAGGTATTAGCCTGATCAGGTTCCGCGGATCCCGAATAAACGGTCTCAGCCAGTTAAGGCACTCCGACAAGAAATTAGCCCCACAAACGGGGCGTTGAATGTAAATTACGCGTTAACAGCGCAGAACTCAAGCAGGATGTTTGACGCGGGCGGCGTCAAGTACCAGCAGAATCAACTTATCTTCCAGCACGAAGCGTGCTTCCAGCGCCTCGCCGATGTCAGATAAAACCTGTTGAAACTCAAGGTAATTATCATGATCGATGGCGGTTTCCAGGCTGGAATCGTAGTAATCCATAATCTGTTGGGTATTGGCTTCGAGTTGCGGCCAAATCTTCGCGGCGCGCGCGAGTTGCCCGTTGCCTTCCAGCTTATGAAGAATGCGCTCATAAATACTGAAATGTCCGGCAGACAAGTAATCGACCAGGCTCTGACAAAAATCATCAAGGGCTTTTTCGTTTAGCCTCATGTACGATTCTTTGCCAGGCTTAATGCCAACCAGATTGTAGTAAGCCACGAGCAGATGCTTACGTACATGTAGCCAGCGATCAACCAGTTTGTTACTTCCTCTGACGCGCTCCGTCAGGTTATCGAGCTGGTTAAGCATGATTGACTCCGCAAGTTTGTATTCAAAAACTGCTCAGTGAGAAATGTAAAAACCATGTTAAACATGCCAGTGATGCAAAGGTAGTGCAAGAGCTATGGATCGTATAATTGAAAAATTAGATCACGGCTGGTGGGTCGTCAGCCATGAACAAAAATTATGGTTGCCGAAGGGAGTATTGCCATATGGCGAAGCGGCAAATTTCGATCTTGTGGGTCAGCGCGCACTACAAATCGGCGAATGGCAGGGGGAACCTGTTTGGTTAGTACAACAGCAGCGGCGTCACGATATGGGGTCGGTACGTCAGGTCATTGATCTCGATGTTGGGCTGTTTCAACTGGCCGGACGAGGCGTACAACTGGCGGAGTTTTACCGATCGCATAAATACTGTGGTTACTGCGGGCATGAAATGTATCCGAGCAAAACCGAATGGGCGATGCTGTGCAGCCATTGCCGTGAGCGTTACTATCCGCAAATCGCCCCCTGCATTATTGTTGCCATCCGTCGCGATGATTCGATCCTCCTCGCCCAGCATACCCGCCATCGTAACGGTGTCCATACGGTACTTGCCGGATTCGTCGAAGTGGGCGAAACCCTCGAGCAGGCAGTCGCGCGGGAAGTGATGGAAGAGAGCGGAATTAAAGTTAAAAACTTGCGTTATGTGACTTCCCAGCCGTGGCCGTTTCCTCAGTCTTTAATGACCGCGTTTATGGCGGAATACGACAGCGGCGACATCGTGATCGACCCGAAAGAATTGCTCGAGGCGAACTGGTATCGCTATGACGATTTGCCGTTACTCCCGCCGCCCGGCACCGTAGCGCGCCGTCTGATAGAAGATACGGTGGCGATGTGTCGGGCAGAGTATGAGTGATGATACACTGACCGCCTGACGCACTAAGGAACAGCCAAAATGACCGAACTTAAAAACGATCGTTATCTGCGGGCGCTGCTGCGCCAGCCCGTTGATGTCACTCCAGTATGGATGATGCGCCAGGCGGGTCGCTATCTACCGGAATATAAAGCCACGCGCGCCCAGGCGGGCGATTTTATGTCGCTGTGCAAAAACGCCGAGCTGGCGTGCGAAGTGACTTTGCAACCGCTGCGTCGCTACCCGCTGGATGCGGCGATCCTCTTTTCCGATATCCTCACCGTCCCGGACGCGATGGGGTTAGGGCTCTATTTTGAAGCCGGAGAAGGTCCGCGTTTTACCTCGCCAGTCACCTGCAAAGCTGACGTCGATAAACTGCCAATTCCGGACCCGGAAGATGAACTGGGGTACGTGATGAACGCGGTGCGTACCATTCGTCGCGAACTGAAAGGCGAAGTGCCGCTGATTGGTTTTTCCGGCAGCCCGTGGACGCTGGCGACCTACATGGTGGAAGGCGGCAGCAGCAAAGCGTTCACCGTGATCAAAAAAATGATGTATGCCGATCCGCAGGCGCTGCACGCTCTACTCGATAAACTGGCGAAAAGCGTCACTTTGTATCTGAATGCGCAGATTAAAGCCGGTGCTCAGGCTGTGATGATTTTCGACACCTGGGGCGGCGTGCTTACCGGGCGCGATTATCAACAGTTCTCGCTTTATTACATGCATAAAATTGTTGATGGTTTACTGCGTGAAAACGACGGTCGCCGCGTACCGGTCACGCTGTTTACCAAAGGCGGCGGACAGTGGCTGGAAGCCATGGCAGAAACCGGTTGCGATGCGCTGGGCCTCGACTGGACAACGGACATCGCCGATGCGCGCCGTCGCGTGGGCAATAAAGTCGCGTTGCAGGGTAATATGGATCCGTCGATGCTGTACGCGCCGCCAGCCCGCATTGAAGAAGAAGTAGCGACTATACTTGCAGGTTTCGGTCACGGCGAAGGTCATGTCTTTAACCTTGGTCACGGCATTCATCAGGATGTGCCGCCAGAACATGCTGGCGTGTTTGTGGAGGCAGTGCATCGGTTATCTGAACAGTATCACCGCTAAGAGCCTGGTCCATCAGGCTATTTTATTTGCCATTTTGAGGCCGGGCAGTGCTCAAAATCCTCACGTACTACGTGTACGCTCCGGTTTTTCCGCGCTGTCCGGCCTCAAACTGCCTTCAACAATTACGCCTGGTGGACCAGGCTCTAAGGAGCGATTATGGATCTCGCGTCATTACGCGCTCAACAAATTGAACTGGCTTCTTCTGTGATCCGTGAGGATCGACTCGATAAAGATCCGCCGGATCTGATCGCCGGAGCCGATGTCGGGTTTGAGCAGGGCGGAGAAGTGACGCGAGCGGCGATGGTGCTGCTGAAATACCCCTCGCTTGAGCTGGTGGAGTATAAAGTGGCCCGCATCGCCACCACCATGCCTTACATTCCAGGTTTTCTTTCCTTCCGCGAATATCCTGCGCTGCTGGCAGCGTGGGAGATGCTGTCGCAAAAGCCGGATTTAGTGTTTGTCGATGGTCATGGGATCTCGCATCCTCGCCGTCTTGGTGTCGCCAGCCACTTCGGTTTGCTGGTGGATGTGCCGACCATTGGCGTGGCGAAAAAACGGCTCTGCGGTAAATTCGAACCGCTCTCCAGCGAACCGGGCGCGCTGGCCCCACTGATGGATAAAGGCGAGCAGCTGGCCTGGGTCTGGCGCAGCAAAGCGCGCTGTAACCCGTTGTTTATCGCTACCGGTCATCGGGTCAGCGTGGACAGCGCGCTGGCGTGGGTACAACGCTGCATGAAAGGCTATCGTCTGCCGGAGCCAACGCGCTGGGCGGACGCGGTGGCCTCGGAACGTCCGGCGTTCGTGCGCTATACAGCAAATCAGCCCTAATTCAGGTAAACTGCGGATAATTTCCGTATTTGAGAACTCAATATGTTACAAAACCCAATTCATCTGCGTCTGGAGCGCCTGGAAAGCTGGCAGCATGTCACTTTCATGGCTTGCTTATGCGAACGCATGTACCCCAATTACGCCATGTTCTGCCAGCAAACCGGTTTTGGTGATGGGCAAATTTACCGTCGTATTCTCGATCTCATCTGGGAAACGCTGACCGTTAAAGACGCAAAAGTAAATTTCGACAGCCAACTGGAGAAATTTGAAGAAGCGATTCCTTCAGCCGACGATTTCGATCTGTACGGCGTTTATCCGGCAATCGATGCCTGCGTGGCGTTAAGTGAACTGGTCCATTCGCGTTTGAGTGGTGAAACGCTCGAACACGCGGTGGAAGTGAGTAAGACCTCCATCACGACCGTTGCGATGCTGGAAATGACTCAGGCTGGTCGCGAAATGAGCGATGAAGAGCTCAAAGAAAACCCAGCTGTAGAGCAAGAATGGGACATTCAGTGGGAAATATTCCGACTTTTAGCTGAGTGCGAAGAACGCGATATCGAGCTGATAAAAGGCCTTAGGGCAGACCTGCGTGAGGCGGGTGAGAGCAATATTGGTATAATTTTTCAGCAATAAGACCAGAAAACGTGATTTAACGCCTGATTTGTCGTACCTGGAGTCTTCCCTTTCGCCCCCCGTCTGGTCTACATTTGGGGGGCGAAAAAAAGTGGCTATCGGTGCGTGTATGCAGGAGAGTGCTATTCTGGCATTTCCGTCGCACTCGATGCTTAGCAAGCGATAAACACATTGTAAGGATAACTTATGAACAAGACTCAACTGATTGATGTAATTGCAGAGAAAGCAGAACTGTCCAAAACCCAGGCTAAAGCTGCTCTGGAGTCCACTCTGGCTGCAATTACTGAGTCTCTGAAAGAAGGCGATGCTGTACAACTGGTTGGTTTCGGTACCTTCAAAGTGAACCACCGCGCTGAGCGTACTGGCCGCAACCCGCAGACCGGTAAAGAAATCAAAATTGCCGCAGCTAACGTACCGGCATTTGTTTCTGGCAAGGCACTGAAAGACGCAGTTAAGTAAGATTGCGTGGCAGTGAACAGTTTTAACGAAGGGGTGGTTTCACCCCTTTTGTCTTTCTGGCGTCGATCATTGATGCTGGCAGGTGCGCTGTTTCTCACTGCCTGTAGCCACAACTCTTCACTTCCTCCCTTTACCGCCAGTGGATTTGCTGAAGACCAGGGCGCGGTACGCATCTGGCGAAAAGACAGCGGCGATAATGTGCATCTGCTTGCCGTGTTTAGCCCGTGGCGCAGTGGCGATACCACCACGCGAGAGTATCGCTGGCAGGGCGATAACCTTACGCTCATCAATATCAATGTTTACAGCAAACCGCCGGTGAACATTCGCGCGCGTTTTGACGATCGCGGCGATCTGAGCTTTATGCAACGTGAATCCGATGGGGAAAAGCAGCAGCTTTCTAACGACCAAATCGATTTATACCGTTATCGTGCTGATCAGATCCGCCAGATTAGCGATGCCTTACGTCAGGGGAGAGTCGTGCTGCGCCAGGGGCGCTGGCATGCGATGGAACAGACCGTGACCACCTGCGAAGGGCAAACCATTAAACCTGATTTAGATTCGCAGGCGATAGCGCATATCGAGCGCCGCCAGAGCCGCTCTTCTGTTGATGTCAGCGTGGCATGGCTGGAAGCGCCCGAAGGATCGCAATTACTGTTAGTGGCAAACTCTGATTTCTGTCGCTGGCAACCCAACGAGAAAACGTTCTGATTTACCAGTGGCCCATACCCATATGACCGCCACCACTGCAGCCGCCGTAGCCCATGCCCATTCCGGCTCCGCGCGGAATACCCGCTTCAGCCATCGCAATATCCCGTTTCACCCGTAACTCATCTAACGACTGACGCAAATTCTCCATCTCTTTGGCGACCGCGTTAATTTTGCTGCTATCCGGTGGGTTCGCGGCTAACAGGGCATTGTATTCATAACGCTTCGTCACCAGTTGCTGTTGCAGTGCGCTGCTTTGAGCGTAAAAGTCATTATGGATTTTCTGCCACGCTGTCTCTTGTTCGCTGGTCAAAGGCGCGGCATTTTGCTGCCACATACCGTGTCCGCCGTGAGCAAATGCAGATGTCGATCCCATCGCCATTGCTGAAAGCGCCATCATCACCAGGGCAATTTTCGTGTTCCGTTTCATGGTTAATCCTCCAGTGGTTGTCTTACTTCGGGTATTGCATCTTCCGTGCCAACGACGAAACGCTGATATGACGGGTAATCTGGCATGATAAACGAGTAAAAATGACTCGCCTGCTGCGGGTAGCGAGTCATTTTTACTCATTGAAACTTAAGTCTTTGTGTTACAGCGCAGGGTAAGCGCTGCTAAAAGATGGCATGATTTCTGCTGTCAAAAAGGGATGAACAGGCAAAGAAGAAGATACGTTTTATGCAACGTTCAAAAGACACCTTAGCCAAATGGTTAAGCGCGATCCTCCCCGTGGTCATTGTTGGGCTGGTGGGATTGTTTGCGGTAACGGTGATTCGTGATTATGGGCGGGCAAGTGAGGCTGACCGTCAGGCATTACTGGAAAAAGGTAATGTGCTCATTCGCGCTCTGGAGTCAGGAAGCCGCGTAGGGATGGGGATGCGAATGCACCATGTGCAGCAACAGGCGCTTCTGGAAGAGATGGCAGGCCAGCCTGGGGTGTTGTGGTTTGCGGTCACCGATGCGCAGGGCATCATCATTCTTCACAGTAACCCCGAAATGGTCGGGCGTGCACTCTATTCTCCTGATGAAATGCAGCAGTTAAAGCCAGAGGAAAACTCCCGCTGGAGACTGCTTGAGGATGCAGAAAAAACGCCTGCGCTTGAGGTCTATCGTTTGTTCCAGCCAATGTCATTGCCCTGGCGGCATGGTATGCACAATATGCCGCGCTGTAACGGCAAAGCTGTGCCACAGGCAGAAGCACAACAGGCTATTTTCATCGCCGTTGACGCCAGCGATCTGGTTGCAACCCAGAGTGGGGAAAAGCGCAATACCCTGATTATCCTCTTCGCCCTGGCGACGGTCTTGCTGGCAAGCGTGTTGTCATTCTTCTGGTATCGCCGGTATCTGCGCTCGCGCCAGCTTCTACAAGATGAAATGAAGCGCAAAGAGAAGCTGGTGGCACTGGGGCATCTGGCGGCAGGCGTTGCCCACGAAATCCGTAACCCACTTTCCTCGATTAAAGGGCTGGCGAAATACTTTGCCGAACGCGCGCCTGCAGGGGGAGAAGCGCATCAACTGGCGCAAGTGATGGCGAAAGAGGCTGACCGTTTAAACCGCGTGGTAAGTGAGTTGCTGGAACTGGTTAAGCCAACGCATCTGGCTTTGCAGGCGGTGGATCTCAACACTCTGATTAACCACTCATTACAGCTGGTAAGCCAGGATGCAAACAGCCGGGAGATCCAGTTACGCTTTACCGCCAACGACATGTTGCCGGAAATTCAGGCCGATCCGGACAGGCTGACTCAGGTCCTGTTGAATCTCTATCTCAATGCTATTCAGGCGATTGGTCAGCATGGCGTGATTAGCGTGACGGCCAGCGAAAGCGGCGCAGGCGTGAAAATTAGCGTTACTGATAGCGGTAAGGGAATTGCGGCGGATCAGCTTGAAGCTATCTTCACCCCGTACTTCACCACCAAAGCCGACGGCACCGGGCTGGGGCTAGCGGTCGTGCATAATATTGTTGAACAACACGGTGGTACAATTCAGGTCGCAAGCCAGGAGGGAGAAGGCGCAACGTTCACCCTCTGGCTTCCGGTCAATATTACGCGTAAGGACCCACAAGGATGACGCACGATAATATCGATATTCTGGTGGTAGATGATGACATTAGCCACTGCACTATTTTGCAGGCATTGCTGCGCGGCTGGGGCTATAACGTCGCGCTGGCGAATAGTGGGCAACAGGCGCTGGCGCAGGTGCGGGAACAGGTTTTTGATCTTGTGCTTTGCGATGTGCGAATGGCAGAGATGGACGGCATCGCCACACTAAAAGAGATCAAAGCGTTAAACCCGGCAATTCCGGTACTGATTATGACTGCGTACTCCAGCGTTGAGACGGCAGTAGAGGCGCTGAAAACCGGGGCGCTGGATTATCTCATCAAGCCGCTGGATTTCGATAACCTGCAGGCGACGCTGGAAAAGGCGCTCGCACATATGCACAGTATTGACGCTGAAACGCCTGCGGTGTCTGCCATCCAGTTCGGGATGGTCGGTAAAAGTCCGGCGATGCAACACCTGCTCAGTGAAATCGCCCTCGTCGCGCCATCGGAAGCCACGGTGCTGATCCACGGCGATTCCGGCACCGGTAAAGAGCTGGTCGCCAGGGCGATTCACGCCAGTAGCGCACGGAGTGAAAAACCACTGGTAACGCTCAACTGTGCGGCACTCAACGAATCCTTGCTGGAATCTGAATTGTTCGGTCACGAAAAAGGGGCGTTTACCGGAGCCGACAAACGGCGGGAAGGGCGCTTTGTTGAGGCGGACGGCGGCACGCTGTTTCTCGATGAAATTGGCGATATCTCGCCGATGATGCAGGTTCGTCTGCTGCGTGCGATTCAGGAGCGCGAAGTTCAGCGTGTCGGCAGCAACCAGACCATCTCGGTTGATGTCCGGCTGATTGCGGCGACTCATCGCGATCTTGCCGCAGAGGTGAATGCCGGACGTTTTCGCCAGGATCTCTACTATCGCCTGAACGTGGTGGCGATTGAAGTTCCGTCGCTGCGTCAGCGGCGGGAAGATATCCCTCTGCTGGCTGGCCATTTTCTGCAGCGCTTTGCCGAGCGTAATCGCAAGGCGGTAAAAGGTTTTACGCCCCAGGCGATGGATCTGCTGATTCACTACGACTGGCCGGGAAATATTCGCGAGCTGGAAAACGCGGTGGAACGGGCTGTGGTGCTACTGACCGGGGAATATATTTCCGAACGCGAGCTGCCGCTGGCGATTGCGAGTACGCCGATCCCGCTGGCGCAAAGTCAGGATATTCAGCCGCTGGTGGAAGTCGAAAAAGAAGTGATTCTGGCGGCACTGGAGAAAACGGGCGGCAACAAAACCGAAGCCGCCCGTCAGTTAGGGATCACGCGTAAAACGCTATTGGCAAAACTGTCGCGTTAGTTCTGCTCGCGTTCGATAGCGCGCCAGCCGATATCTTTCCGGCAGAAGCAGTCGTCCCAATGGATATCGGTCATTAAGGCATAAGCGCGTTTCTGCGCTTCTGCCACGGTATGACCCAGCGCGGTGACGCACAGTACGCGCCCGCCGCTGGTCACTACCTGCTCGTCATCCGCCAGTTTCGTGCCCGCGTGGAACACTTTGCCGTCAGACACTTCTTCCAGCGGCAGGCCGTGGATCACATCGCCGGTGCGGTAATCGCCCGGATATCCACCCGCAGCCATCACCACGCCGAGAGAAGCGCGTTCATCCCACTCGGACGTTTTCTCGTCCAGCTTGCCTTCACAGGCTGCCAGGCAGAGCTCAACCAGATCGGACTTAATGCGCAGCATAATCGGCTGGGTTTCCGGATCGCCAAAGCGGCAGTTAAATTCGATAACCTTCGGATTGCCCTGTTTGTCGATCATCAGGCCCGCGTAGAGAAAACCGGTGTAGGTGTTGCCTTCCGCTGCCATACCTTTCACGGTTGGCCAGATGATACGTTTCATGGTGCGCTGATGAACCTCATCGGTCACCACTGGCGCAGGGGAGTAAGCCCCCATCCCGCCGGTGTTCGGTCCGGTATCTTTATCACCCACGCGTTTGTGGTCCTGACTGGTGGCCATCGGCAGCACATGCTCGCCGTCCACCATCACGATAAAGCTCGCTTCTTCGCCGTCGAGGAACTCTTCGATAACAATGCGATGCCCCGCGTCGCCAAAAGCGTTGCCCGCCAGCATATCGTGAACAGCCGCTTCGGCTTCTTCCAGCGTCATCGCGACGATAACGCCTTTCCCGGCAGCCAGACCGTCAGCTTTAATGACGATTGGCGCGCCCTTCTCACGCAGATACGCCAGCGCAGGTTCTACCTCGGTGAAGTTCTGGTATTCCGCCGTAGGAATGTTATGGCGGGCCAGGAAATCCTTGGTAAACGCTTTCGAGCCTTCCAGCTGCGCGGCACCTGCGGTTGGGCCGAAGATTTTCAGCCCGGCGGCGCGGAAGGTATCCACCACGCCTTTCACCAGCGGCGCTTCCGGGCCGACGATGGTCAGATCGATCTTTTCGTTTTGCGCGAAATCCAGCAGCGCCGGGATATCGGTTACGCCGATAGCGACGTTTTGCAGTGTGGGTTCCAGCGCAGTGCCTGCATTACCCGGAGCAACAAAAACAGTTTCAACCAGCGGCGACTGGGCCGCTTTCCAGGCCAGCGCGTGCTCGCGCCCGCCGTTACCAATCACTAATACTTTCATCTGTCGCTCCATTAATGGCGGAAATGGCGCATGTCGGTGAAGAGCATCGCAATACCGTGCTCGTCGGCGGCGGCAATCACTTCGTCATCACGGATAGAACCGCCAGGCTGGATTACGCAGGTCACGCCCGCAGCGGCGGCGGCATCAATACCGTCGCGGAACGGGAAGAACGCGTCAGAAGCCATCGAGGAACCTTTCACTTCCAGGCCTTCATCGGCCGCTTTAATACCGGCGATTTTTGCGGAGTACACGCGGCTCATCTGGCCCGCGCCAATACCGATGGTCATATTGTTTTTGGCATAGACAATGGCGTTGGATTTCACGAACTTCGCCACTTTCCAGCAGAACAGCGCATCACGCAGTTCCTGTTCGGTCGGCTGACGTTTGGTGACGACGCGCAGTTCTTCTGCACCGACCATCCCCAGGTCTCGATCCTGAACCAGCAGACCGCCGTTCACGCGTTTGAAATCAAGGCCCGGAACACGCTCGCCCCACTGACCGCAGGTCAGAACGCGTACGTTCTGCTTGGCGGCGGTGATTTTCAGGGCTTCTTCGCTGGCGGACGGCGCAATAATCACTTCGACGAACTGACGAGAAATGATGGCCTGTGCGGTTTCCGCATCCAGCTCGCGGTTAAAGGCGATAATGCCGCCGAATGCGGAGGTCGGGTCGGTTTTGTACGCGCGATCGTAAGCATCAAGAATGGAATTGCCGATAGCCACGCCGCAAGGGTTGGCGTGCTTCACAATCACACATGCCGGCTCGGCGAACTCTTTCACGCACTCCAGCGCCGCATCGGTATCGGCGATGTTGTTATAAGAGAGGGCTTTACCCTGAACCTGGGTTGCGGTAGCAACGGAGGCTTCTTTCACATTCTCTTCTATATAGAAGGCAGCCTGCTGGTGGCTGTTCTCGCCGTAACGCATATCCTGCTTCTTAATGAAGTTCAGGTTCAGCGTGCGTGGGAAGCGACCGGCGGCTTCTTTGCTTTCACCGTGGTAAGCCGGAACCATGCTGCCGAAGTAGTTGGCAATCATGCTGTCGTAGGCGGCGGTGTGTTCGAAGGCTTTGATGGCAAGGTCAAAGCGAGTTTCCAGAGTCAGGGAGCCTTCATTGGCATCTATCTCTTTAATAATGGCGTCGTAGTCGCTGCTCTTCACCACGATGGCGACATCTTTATGGTTCTTGGCGGCAGAGCGCACCATCGTTGGGCCGCCGATATCGATGTTCTCAACCGCATCTTCCAGCGAGCAACCTTCACGGGCAACGGTCTGGGCGAACGGATACAGGTTAACAACCACCATATCGATAGGCTGGATCTGATGTTCTTCCATAATGGCATCGTCCTGGCCGCGACGGCCCAGAATGCCACCATGTACTTTCGGATGCAGGGTCTTCACGCGTCCATCCATCATCTCCGGGAAACCGGTGTAATCGGAAACTTCGGTTACCGGCAGACCTTTTTCTGCTAACAGACGGGCAGTGCCCCCTGTAGACAGCAGCTCCACACCGCGTGCGGAAAGTGCCTGGGCGAATTCGACGATACCGGCTTTGTCAGAAACACTGAGCAGAGCGCGGCGGACTGGACGACGTTGTTGCATGGTAAATCCCCTGGATTTGACTATTACAGAGAGCGTTAGCTGAATTTTTCGCGAAAAACTCAGCTAACGCCCCTAACGGGGCATCCTTATTTTTCGCCCGCATTGTAACGAAAACGTTTGCGCAACGCTCGCGAATTTTTCTCTTTCAATGGTGATCACAATTTTGACAGTGGTTGCCGTGGGAAAAATACAGAAATTACATTGATGATTGTGGATAACTCTGTGCGTAAAAAGGTATAAAGCGGGGTTTTGCTGGGGAATGCAGCAGTCAGTCATTTTTCTGCAATTTTTCTATTGCGGCCTGCGGAGAACTCCCTATAATGCGCCTCCATCGACACGGCGGATGTGAATCACTTCACACAAACAGCCGGTTCGGTTGAAGAGAAAAAATCCTGAAATTCAGGGTTGACTCTGAAAGAGGAAAGCGTAATATACGCCACCTCGCGACGGTAAGCTGAAAGCCGCGTCGCAACTGCTCTTTAACAATTTATCAGACAATCTGTGTGGGCACTCGAAGATACGGATTCTTAACGTCGCAAGACGAAAAATGAATACCAAGTCTCAAGAGTGA
>NZ_JBJQMA010000037.1:0-31045 GCF_046486065.1 Escherichia sp. WS547
TGCCAGACCGCAAGGTGTTTTAACAAATCAAAAGGGGTTTTAATAACTGGCTTAAAGCTGAAAGCTTTCCGGAACCCCCAGCCTAGCTGGGGGTTTTCTGTGCACAAAAAAATGGCGCTTCTTAAAGCGCCATTTTCAGCTTAAAGTTCAAAAGAGATTATATCCCTTCTTCACTCTCTTTTTTCGCTTCCGCCTTCTCGATTTCACGATACCAGCGCGGATGGTGTTTCTTCGCCCAGCGACGGCTCACCTTCCCTTCGATCATCCCTTTAATCGATCCTTTCACCCAGAATGCCATATACATATGGATCAGGATGGCGTGGATCAGGATGATACCCGCAGCCGCGTGGATCAGCAGGCTATAACGGACAACCTGTATCGGGAAGTACTGCGCAAAGTACGGACGCCAGATAATCACCCCGGTCACCAGCAGCACGAAAATCATGCTCATGATTGACCAGAACATCATCTTTTGCCCGGCGTTGTACTTACCGACATCCGCTACTTTATGCTCATTGCCTTTCAATACTTCGACAATGTTCAACAGCCACGGAATATCTTTCTTATCCGGGATGTTATGATGCACAAAACGCACAAACATAAACATCAGCGCGACGAAAATCGCAATGCCGAAGAACGGGTGCAAAATGCGCCCCATCTGCGGCGTACCGAAGGTTTGCGTCAGCCATTGCAGCGTCGGGAAGAAGAACGAAATCCCGGACAGCGCCACCAGGAAGAAGCAAATCACCACGGTCCAGTGACAGGCGCGATCAATAAATTTGGTGCGCACAATCATTTTCGACTTACTCATGATGATCCTCCTCGTCATCGTCCACTTCCTTATTCGGGCCAATACCGATGTAGTGGAAAATCAACCCGGCAAAAGTGGCAATAAAGCCAGCCGCTGCCAGCGGTTTCAACGCGCCTTTCCACAGGCTTACCGAGGTGTCGATCTTCGGATCTTTCGGCAGACCGTGATACAGCTCCGGCTGATCGGCGTGATGCAGCACGTACATAACGTGCGTACCACCGACCCCTTCCGGGTTGTAGACGCCAGCATGTTCGTAACCACGCGCTTTCAGTTTCGCCACGCGCTGTTCCGCCAGCTCCAGCATCTCCTTCTTGGTGCCGAAGTGGATAGCCCCGGTCGGACAGGTTTTCACACAAGCCGGTTCCTGGCCGACGCTGACGCGATCGACGCAGAGCGTGCATTTATATACCCGGTTATCCTCTTTGTTGAGGCGCGGAATATTAAACGGACACCCGGCAATGCAGTAACCACAGCCGATGCAGTTTTCCGACTGGAAATCAACAATCCCGTTAGCGTACTGAATGATTGCACCAGCAGACGGGCACGCCTTCAGGCAGCCCGGATCTTCACAGTGCATACAGCCGTCTTTACGGATCAGCCACTCCAGCTTGCCGTTCTGTTCGGTTTCGCTAAAGCGCATCACCGTCCAGGACTTGGCGCTCAGATCGGCGGGGTTATCGTAAACCCCGACGCAGTGCCCCACTTCATCACGGATGTCGTTCCACTCTGAACACGCCACCTGACAGGCTTTACAGCCGATACAGGTGGAAACGTCGATAAGTTTCGCGACTTCTGCTTTGTAATCACGCACCTGAGAAGGCGGCGTGATGGAGTTAGTTGCGGACCTTTTGATAATGTCCTGCGTTTCCATAGCCATCTGTTCGCCCCCTTACGCCTTCTCAATGTTGACTAAGAACGCTTTATATTCCGGCGTTTGCGAGTTTGCATCACCGACATTCGGCGTCAGAGTGTTAGCGATATAACCTTTACGCGCGACACCCTCAAAGCCCCAGTGGATTGGAATACCCACCGTTTCAACCTGCTGACCGTTTACATTCAGCGGTTTCAGACGGCGCGTTACCACCGCCACCGCGCGGATAAAGCCACGCTTGCTTGAGACAGTGACACGATCGCCATTATTAATGCCTTTCGCCGCCGCCAGCGTTTCGCTGATTTCCACAAACTGTTCCGGCTGAGCAATTGCGTTGAGCAACGCGTGCTTGGTCCAGGTGTGGAAGTGCTCGGTCAGACGATAGGTCGTACCCACATACGGGAACTGCTCTTTTTTACCCATCCGCAGCGCGTCTTGTTCATACAGACGAACCACCGGGTTAGACACCACGTTCGGATGCAGCGGGTTAGTGCCCAGCGGCGTTTCGATTGGCTCGTAGTGTTCCGGGAACGGACCTTCCGCCATTTTGTTGATGGCAAACAGGCGTCCCATCCCTTCCGGCTGCATGATAAACGGCCCGGTTGGCGTACCCGGTGCGGCATTGCCGAAGTCAGGAATATCGTTACCCGTCCACTTGCTGCCGTTCCACTGGATCAGCATCCGTTTCGGATCCCACGGTTTACCGCTGATATCCGCCGAAGCACGGTTGTAGAGTACGCGACGGTTGAGCGGCCACGCCCAGGCCCATCCCAGCGTATTCCCCAGACCGGACGGGTCGGAGTTATCGCGGTTAGCCATCTGGTTGCCCTGCTCTGTCCAGCTACCGGTGTAGATCCAGCAAGACGATGCGGTTGTACCGTCATCACGCAGATGCGCAAAGCTACTCAGCAACTGACCTTTCTTCGCAATCAGCACGCCATTGGCATCATAGAGATCTTCCAGCGCGTAGCCGTTGTTCTCTTTAGCTACTTCGTCAGATTGCGGTTCGTGCGGCTGCTTGTAGTTCCAGCTCATCTTCATCAGCGGTTCTACGCCTTTACCACCTTCTGCCTGGTACAACTCGCGCAGATGATGGTAGATACCCGCCAGAATTTCGCCGTCGTTACGCGCTTCGCCCGGCGCGTCCTGACCTTTCCAGTGCCACTGCAACCAGCGACCGGAGTTAGCGATAGAACCATCTTCTTCAGCAAAGCAGGTCGAAGGCAGACGGAATACTTCAGTCTGAATAGACGCCGGATCGACATCGTTCGACTCGCCGTGGTTCTGCCAGAAGGTAGAAGTTTCAGTCACCAGCGGATCGATAACCACCATGTACTTCAGCTTGCTCAGGCAGCTCACCACTTTGTTTTTGTCCGGGAAGGACGCAACCGGGTTAAAGCCCTGGCAGAAATAACCGGTGACTTTGCCTTCATCCATCATGTTGAAATACTTGATGACGTCGTAGGTCTGGTCCCACTTAGGCAGCCAGTCGTAGCCCCAGTTATTCTCTTTCTGCGCGGCATCGCCGTAGAAAGATTTCATCAGGCTAACGAAGAACTTCGGATAGTTGCTCCAGTAGTTCACCTGATCAGCCAGCGTCGCTTTCGGCGTGTTCGCTTCCAGATACGACTGCAAATCAACCTGTTTTTCTGACGGCAGCGTCAGATAACCCGGCAGGCTGGTAGAGAGCAGGCCTAAGTCGGTCAGGCCCTGAATGTTGGAGTGACCACGCAATGCGTTCACGCCGCCACCGGCCATACCCATGTTACCGAGCAGTAACTGGATCATCGCCATAGTACGGATGTTCTGCGCACCCACGGTGTGCTGCGTCCAGCCCAGCGCGTACAGGAAGGTGGTTGTGCGATCCGGCGCGCTGGTGGAGGCCAGCACTTCACACACTTTCAGGAAGTCGGCTTTTGGCGTACCACAGATGTTTTCTACTACGTCCGGCGTGTAGCGGGAAACGTGCGCTTTCAGCAGGTTCCACACACAGCGCGGATGAGTCAGCGTGTCATCGCGTTTCGCATAGCCGTTTTCATCGAACTGATAGTTCCAGGACGACTTATCGTACTGGCGTTTTTCAGCGTCGTAGCCGCTGAACAGACCGTCTTCGAAAGCAAAATCATCACGGACCAGCAGGCTGGCATTGGTGTAATGCTTAACGTATTCGGCATTGATTTTGTTGTTTTCGATCAGGTAGCGCAAAACGCCAGACAGGAACGTAATGTCCGTACCGGAACGAATAGGTGCGTAAATATCCGCTACAGAAGCGGTACGCGTAAAACGGGGATCGACAACGATCAAGGTTGCATCGTTGTTGTTTTTCGCTTCCATCGCCCAGCGGAAACCGACGGGATGCGCTTCAGCAGCGTTACCGCCCATCACCATTACGACGTTAGCGTTTTTGATATCCACCCAGTGGTTGGTCATCGCACCGCGACCAAATGTTGGAGCAAGACTTGCTACCGTTGGTCCGTGTCAGACGCGCGCCTGGTTGTCTACCGCCAGCATCCCGAGGGAGCGGGCAAATTTCTGGGTCAGCATCCCGGTTTCGTTGCTTGCACCGGAGGCACACAGCATACCGGTAGAAAGCCAACGGTTTACCGTTACGCCCTGCTCGTTCTTTTCAATAAAGTTAGCGTCACGGTCAGCTTTCATCAGCTTCGCAATACGGGAGAATGCTTCATCCCAGCTAATGCGCTGCCATTTGTCAGAACCTGGCGCACGATATTCCGGGTAGCGCAGACGGTTTTCGCTGTTGACGTAATCCAGCAAACCGGCCCCTTTCGGGCATAACGCACCACGGCTTACCGGATGATCCGGGTCACCTTCAATGTGATAAATCGCTTCTCTGGCGTTTTTCGCGCCATCACCCAGGCTATACATCAATAGCCCGCAACCTACGGAACAGTATGTGCAGGTGTTACGGATCTCTTTAGCGCGTAATAATTTATAGTTTCGCGCCTGAGCCAGTGCTTGCTTCGGGGCAAAGCCCAATGCTGCTACTGTTGTTCCCGCCATACCGCCCGCGCAGATTTTAAAAAATTGTCTGCGACTGACGTCCATTGCTTTCCTCTTTTTTCAGGGGTATTACTGCGCGAGGAAACTAACAGTAAAATTCTGAATCTTTTTGCGCGAAATCAAAAAGAACACGTGTTTGCCACAAAATAATCCGCCTGCGCAAATTGACCTACCTCAATAGCGGTAGAAAAACGCACCACTGCCTGACAGGCCAGTTAAAAAAATGCTATAAAATTCAGCTTAATTTTTAACGGCAAGAGAGACAAAACAGCGAGCATGACACGACAAAAAGCAACGCTCATAGGGCTAATAGCGATCGTCCTGTGGAGCACGATGGTAGGATTGATTCGCGGTGTCAGTGAGGGGCTCGGCCCGGTCGGCGGCGCGGCTGCTATCTATTCATTAAGCGGGCTGCTGTTAATCTTCACGGTTGGATTTCCGCGTATTCGGCAGATTCCGAAAGGCTATTTACTCGCCGGGTGTCTGTTATTCGTCAGCTATGAAATCTGTCTGGCGCTTTCCTTAGGATATGCGGCGACCCGTCATCAGGCGATTGAAGTGGGTATGGTGAACTATCTGTGGCCCAGCCTGACAATTCTCTTTGCCATTCTGTTTAATGGTCAGAAAACCAACTGGCTGATTGTACCAGGATTATTATTAGCCCTGGTTGGCGTCTGCTGGGTGTTAGGTGGTGACAATGGGTTACATTATGATGAAATCATCAATAATATCACCACCAGCCCATTGAGTTATTTCCTGGCGTTTATTGGTGCGTTTATCTGGGCAGCCTACTGCACAGTAACGAATAAATACGCACGCGGATTTAACGGAATTACCGTTTTTGTCCTGCTAACGGGAGCAAGTCTGTGGGTTTACTATTTTCTCACGCCACAACCAGAAATGGTATTTAGCACGCCAGTCATGATTAAACTCATCTCTGCGGCATTTACCTTAGGATTTGCTTATGCTGCATGGAACGTCGGTATATTACATGGCAACGTCACCATTATGGCGGTAGGTTCGTATTTTACGCCCGTCCTTTCCTCAGCGCTTGCAGCCGTGCTGCTCAGCGCCCCGCTGTCGTTCTCGTTCTGGCAAGGCGCGCTAATGGTCTGCGGCGGTTCCCTGCTCTGCTGGCTGGCGACACGTCGTGGCTAAAATAATTGTCGGGTCTACGGCCCGGCAGTTAATCAGATAAATTCCGACAATATAAAAAAATAAATTTCAAATACCAGTAGTTCACCTTATATTTCATTTCGACTTCGATCACATATCGATAAATAATATTATTTCATCTATTTTTCTCATTGTTTTTAATCACCATTCTATTTTAAAAACAGTATGTCATTTATAAATGACGCCGTTTAAAATTCGTTTAGAAAATACGTTTAACGATAATTAAAAGGATTCTGTTAAATGAAATTAAAAATAGTTGCGGTGGTTGTAACTGGTTTGTTAGCTGCGAACGTAGCACACGCTGCCGAAGTCTATAACAAGGATGGTAATAAACTCGACCTTTATGGCAAGGTTACCGCTCTACGTTATTTTACTGATGATAAGCGTGACGATGGTGATAAAACTTATGCCCGTCTCGGCTTTAAAGGAGAAACGCAAATCAATGATCAAATGATTGGTTTTGGTCACTGGGAATATGATTTTAAAGGCTATAACGATGAAGCCAACGGCTCGCGCGGTAACAAGACCCGTCTGGCCTATGCAGGTTTAAAAATTAGTGAATTTGGCTCTCTGGACTATGGTCGTAACTACGGTGTCGGCTATGACATTGGTTCATGGACCGATATGTTGCCAGAATTTGGTGGCGATACCTGGAGTCAGAAAGATGTCTTCATGACATACCGTACTACCGGTGTGGCAACCTATCGCAACTACGATTTCTTCGGCTTAATTGAAGGTCTGAACTTTGCCGCGCAATATCAAGGCAAAAATGAACGCACTGACAATGGTCATCTTTATGGTGCTGACTACACGCGTGCCAATGGTGACGGTTTCGGTATCTCCTCAACTTATGTTTATGATGGCTTTGGTATCGGTGCGGTGTATACCAAATCCGATCGGACAAATGCGCAGGAAAGAGCCGCTGCTAATCCTCTCAATGCCTCCGGTAAGAATGCAGAACTGTGGGCTACAGGTATAAAATATGATGCCAACAACATCTACTTTGCAGCTAATTACGCTGAAACATTAAACATGACCACCTATGGCGATGGTTATATCTCTAACAAAGCACAAAGTTTTGAAGTAGTGGCACAATATCAATTCGACTTCGGCTTGCGCCCATCACTCGCTTACCTGAAATCGAAAGGCAGAGATCTGGGCCGCTACGGCGACCAGGACATGATTGAGTATATCGACGTTGGTGCGACGTATTTCTTCAACAAAAATATGTCGACCTATGTTGATTATAAAATCAACCTGATTGATGAAAGCGACTTTACCCGTGCCGTAGATATTCGCACCGATAACATCGTCGCAACGGGCATTACCTATCAGTTCTAACATCCTCTCCTGACCAGCCCTTCTCTGGGCTGGTTTTTGATTTAAGTGCTGCTGTATGACTCCTTAAGTAAAAATGAGCAATTTTTGATATTTCTGGTCATTCACCTCAATTAATATTCTTCCATACCCTCCGGGGACATCTTACTATAATATTTATTGATGAGTGATTATGACCAATATTAATACAGCTTGTGTAAAAAATAATGCCAGTTATCAATTAAATAACGCATTACCTAACAAAGAAACCATCTCCAGCAATTTTTGTGAACGACTGGCACAATGGGGTAATAAGTCGCTTAATAATGGTGAAGAAAGAGCAATTGCCGTAGAGCGAATTAAAGAAGCTTACAATTCGAACATGGCATCTCTTGATTTGTCATATCTTGATTTGAGTGAGTTACCGCCTATCCCCTCGACAGTTAACACGTTAAATCTGGAAAACAATTGTCTCACTTGTCTTGACTTTACTGACAATGCCAGCCTCGTCAATATCAACCTCAGCTTTAATAAAATTAAAACGATAACCTTTCCAAATGAATCAAAACTGGAAAATATTTATATTGATCACAACAATCTGGAAAGTTTGGATTTTAAAAATCAGCATTCATTGGTTAACCTGGAAGCGCAAAATAACAATCTGACAAAAATTAATATTTCTGATAGTTATAAACTGAAATTTCTTAATCTTGATTATAACAAGCTAGCATCGCTGGATCTCTCCCGGCAAGAATCTCTGATTGAGTTAAGTGCCCATCATAATATGATCAATGACATTATATTACACAATCACCCCATAGTGGAGAAAATCACTTTAAACGACAACCATATTGCACATTTAAACGCGAAAACCACTACAAAACTGGAATATTTAAACTTAAGCAATAACAATTTATTGCCAACAGATGACATTGATCAATTAATATCATCAAAACATCTTTGGCATGTATTAGTTAACGGCATCAACAATGATCCACTTGCCCAAATGCAGTACTGGACTGCAGTAAGAAATATAATTGATGACACTAATGAAGTGACCATTGATTTATCTTATAACCTGGCAATCACAAATATCGATACCAGCGATGAACATCTTGTAGAAGTAAGCGAGAATTCCGAAGGAAATCATATAAAAGACAATGACTCAATGTCCATTCGTTATAGATCAAAATATTATTCCAGAGAGTACGCTTTAATAGAAGAAGAAACAATATTTTCTGACGCAGAACTAAAAGCCATTCTGCCTATGCATCGCATGTACGGGGTTGGTGACTATAAGTCAAATTCCTCTTCTCTACCCTCACACTCGGGGCTAAAGGACCCAACGGGCACACCCGTCTGTTATTATATTCATAATGAGGATAAACCTTCCTTAGGTTTTGGTCCAACATCCAATAATTGGTTAAGCCAATCCTTTACAACAGAGTTATAAAACACATCCTGATTTATCAAGGGTAATAAATCATTAAAATAAAGCATTACTACGGAGCAGTTATGAAATTCCCTTCAATATTTAATAAAATAAATCCACAATCCATACAGCAACATCCAGAAAAAAATGAACTTAACTGGATGCGCGAATTAAATAAATGGAAAGCAGAACGCATACTTACAGGTGAAATCCATCGTCCGGAATGCCGAAACGAAGCCGCTAAAAGGATAAATTGTGCTTTTTTGTCGAAACAGAATGATATTGATTTATCAGGGCTTAATTTAACTACCCAACCACCAGGGCTGCAAAACTTCACCTCTATCAATCTTGATGAGAACCAACTCAAACATTTTGATGCAACCACCTACGATAGACTCATCAACCTTAGTCTGAATAGTAATGCTCTTGAGTCAATAAATTTTCCTCAAGGTAGAAATGTAAGCATTACACATATATCTATGAATAATAATTCTCTCAGAAATATTGATATAGATAGGCTTTCATCAATTACTTATTTTAGTGCGGCACATAATCAACTAGAGTTTGTGCAATTAGAATGTTGCGAAAGGCTGCAGTACCTGAATCTCAGCCACAATCAATTAACTGATATTGTGGCAGGAAATAAAGATGAACTCTTACTTCTGGATCTATCCCATAATAAACTAACAAGTTTACATAATACCTTATTTCCCAACTTGAATACGTTACTTATCAACAACAACTTGCTTTCTGAAATTAAAATATTCTTTAGCAACTTCTGCAATATTCAGACATTAAACGCTGCGAACAATCAGTTGGAAAAAATAAACCTTCATTTCCTGACTTATCTTTCATCTATCAAAAGTTTAAGGCTGGACAATAATAAAATAACCCGCATTGACACTAAGAATACGTCCGATATTGGAACTTTATTCCCCATAATAAAACAGAGCAAAAACTTAAATTTTTTAAATGTTTCTGGGAAGAACAATTGCCCTACTATGCAGCTCATGTTATTTAATTTATTTTCCCCAGCACTTAAGCTTAATACTGGCCTGGCAATTCTTTCGCCTGGTGCATTTGAAATTCACTCTGAAGGAGTAGATGTGGATAACGAATTGTTTCACTATACTATTAAAGAAGCATATACCCCATATAATATACACACTTATAAAACAGAAGAAGTTGTAAATCAGATGAATATAAAAATTAAAAATATGACATTAGATGAAATAAACAATACTTACTGTAATAACGATTATTACAATGAGGCGATAAGAGAGGAACCGATAGACTTTCTGGACAGATCGTTTTCCTCCAGCTCATGGCCTTTTCAGTGAATAAATCATCACTAATTCTATAAGTGTCTGGTCTTGTTAAAAATATAAACCCTTTGGATTCATCATCTGAAGGGTTGGATCATGACATGCATACATAGCTTAACATCCATTTAATGGTTAGCTTGTTAGTTACATTTAGTAACACATATCTGTCTGTTTAATCCCCATTCTGCCCCCGCGGTTACGCTTTCTTATCTATTCTTTCAATCAGCACTTCACCCAATTCATCCTTAATTCTAATAACTGGCTATTGCGCCTTACCTCCTGTTTTGTCTTTTTTTCATTACCAATGTGTACATGTGAGGAACAATATGGCACTGCAAAATGAGAAAACTAGTCGTTATCTTTTGCGCGACTGGAAACCAGAAAATCCGGCCTTCTGGGAAAATAAAGGAAAGCATATTGCACGAAGAAACCTCTGGATATCAGTCAGTTGTCTACTTCTTGCCTTCTGTGTCTGGATGCTATTTAGCGCAGTTACTGTTAATCTCAATAAAATCGGTTTTAATTTCACTACCGATCAACTCTTTTTATTAACCGCATTACCCTCCGTTTCTGGCGCATTATTGCGTGTTCCCTACTCCTTTATGGTGCCTATATTTGGTGGACGCCGATGGACGGTTTTTAGTACTGCAATCCTGATTATTCCTTGCGTCTGGCTCGGAATTGCCGTGCAGAATCCGAATACTCCTTTTGGGATATTTATCGTTATCGCTTTGCTATGCGGTTTTGCAGGTGCGAACTTTGCTTCGAGCATGGGCAATATCAGTTTCTTCTTCCCAAAAGCCAAACAAGGGAGCGCACTTGGGATTAATGGCGGATTAGGAAACTTAGGTGTAAGTGTGATGCAGCTGGTTGCACCGCTGGTCATTTTTATACCCGTATTTGCCTTTCTCGGCGTCAATGGCGTACCGCAGGCCGACGGTTCGGTGATGTCGCTGGCGAATGCCGCATGGATTTGGGTGCCATTACTGGCGATTGCCACGATCGCCGCCTGGTCAGGGATGAATGATATCGCCAGTTCACGCGCGTCAATTGCCGACCAGCTGCCAGTGTTACAACGCCTGCATCTCTGGCTGCTGAGCCTGCTTTACCTTGCCACCTTCGGTTCGTTTATCGGTTTTTCTGCGGGTTTTGCCATGCTGGCGAAAACTCAGTTCCCTGATGTGAATATTCTGCGCCTGGCGTTCTTTGGCCCTTTTATTGGTGCCATCGCGCGGTCGGTTGGTGGTGCTATTTCCGATAAATTCGGCGGCGTGCGGGTGACGTTGATCAACTTCATTTTTATGGCGATTTTCAGCGCCCTGCTGTTCCTTACCTTACCGGGCACAGGCTCCGGTAATTTCATCGCATTTTACGCCGTATTTATGGGGTTGTTTCTGACCGCAGGTCTGGGAAGTGGTTCTACTTTCCAGATGATCGCCGTCATCTTTCGCCAGATAACCATTTATCGGGTGAAGATGAAAGGCGGTAGTGATGAGCAAGCTCAGAGAGAAGCCGTCACCGAAACGGCGGCGGCTCTGGGCTTTATCTCAGCCATTGGCGCAGTGGGCGGCTTTTTCATTCCGCAGGCGTTTGGCATGTCGCTCAATATGACCGGCTCTCCGGTAGGCGCGATGAAAGTGTTTTTAATCTTCTACATCGTTTGTGTGCTGCTGACCTGGCTGGTTTATGGTCGGCGGAAGTTCAGCCAAAAATAAGAGATCGATGCCAGACACGTCTTATCAGGCTACAACCGTGTCGCATCCGACAAGGCATCAGATCCCAATTCATTCCTGGAGCAGGAGTTATGTCATGAGTAAACTTTTGGATCGCTTTCGCTACTTCAAACAAAAGGGCGAAACCTTTGCCGATGGTCACGGACAGGTGATGCATAGCAACCGCGACTGGGAGGACAGCTATCGCCAGCGTTGGCAGTTCGACAAAATCGTGCGTTCCACCCACGGTGTTAACTGTACAGGCTCCTGTAGCTGGAAAATCTACGTTAAAAATGGTCTGGTGACCTGGGAAATCCAACAGACCGACTACCCGCGCACTCGCCCTGACCTGCCCAATCATGAACCTCGCGGCTGCCCGCGTGGCGCAAGTTACTCCTGGTATCTCTACAGCGCTAACCGTCTGAAATACCCGCTCATTCGTAAACGACTGATTGAACTGTGGCGCGAAGCCCTCAAGCAACACAGCGATCCGGTACTGGCGTGGGCATCGATTATGAACGATCCGCAAAAGTGCCTGAGCTACAAACAAGTACGTGGACGCGGCGGCTTTATCCGCTCTAACTGGCAGGAGCTAAATCAGCTGATTGCTGCCGCTAACGTCTGGACCATCAAAACTTACGGCCCGGATCGCGTTGCCGGTTTCTCGCCGATCCCGGCGATGTCGATGGTTTCTTACGCCGCCGGAACACGTTATCTGTCGCTGTTAGGTGGCACCTGTTTAAGTTTCTATGACTGGTATTGCGACCTGCCGCCTGCCTCGCCGATGACCTGGGGCGAGCAAACCGACGTGCCAGAATCTGCCGACTGGTATAACTCCAGCTACATCATCGCCTGGGGGTCTAACGTACCTCAGACACGTACGCCGGACGCCCACTTCTTTACCGAAGTACGCTACAAAGGCACTAAAACCATCGCCATTACCCCTGACTACTCTGAAGTGGCCAAATTGTGCGACCAGTGGCTGGCACCGAAACAAGGCACTGATAGCGCCCTGGCGATGGCAATGGGCCATGTCATTTTAAAAGAGTTTCATCTCGATAATCCCAGCGATTATTTTATCAACTACTGCCGCCGCTACAGCGACATGCCGATGCTGGTAATGCTGGAACCTCGCGACGACGGCAGCTACGTTCCCGGGCGCATGGTCCGCGCATCTGACCTGGTGAATGGACTGGGCGAAAGCAACAATCCGCAGTGGAAAACCGTGGCGGTTAATACCGCAGGTGAACTGGTGGTGCCGAACGGTTCGATTGGTTTTCGCTGGGGAGAAAAAGGCAAATGGAATCTTGAATCCATTGCCGCCGGTACGGAAACCGAATTGTCGTTAACTCTGCTCGGTCAACATGATGCCGTTGCAGGCGTGGCCTTCCCCTACTTTGGCGGCATTGAAAATCCGCATTTTCGCAGCGTAAAAAACAATCCTGTCCTGGTGCGTCAATTACCCGTTAAAAACCTGACATTAGCCGATGGCAGCACCTGTCCGGTGGTCAGCGTTTATGATTTGGTACTGGCGAATTACGGCCTCGATCGCGGGCTGGAAGATGAAAACAGCGCGAAAGATTACGCTGAAATCAAACCGTACACCCCAGCCTGGGGTGAGCAAATTACCGGTGTGCCGCGCCAGTATATTGAAACCATCGCTCGTGAATTTGCCGATACTGCCCATAAAACGCATGGGCGCTCGATGATTATCCTCGGCGCAGGTGTTAACCACTGGTACCACATGGACATGAACTACCGTGGGATGATCAACATGCTGATCTTCTGCGGTTGTGTCGGGCAAAGCGGTGGCGGATGGGCACACTATGTCGGTCAGGAAAAACTGCGCCCACAAACCGGCTGGTTGCCGCTGGCCTTTGCGCTCGACTGGAACCGCCCACCGCGCCAGATGAACAGCACCTCGTTTTTCTACAATCATTCCAGCCAATGGCGCTATGAAAAAGTCTCTGCTCAGGAGTTACTTTCACCGCTCGCCGATGCCAGTAAGTACAGCGGTCATCTGATTGATTTCAACGTTCGTGCCGAACGTATGGGCTGGCTACCTTCTGCGCCGCAGCTGGGGCGTAACCCGCTCGGGATTAAAGCTGAAGCCGACAAGGCCGGATTATCCCCCACAGAATTTACCGCCCAGGCGCTGAAATCGGGCGATTTACGCATGGCCTGCGAACAACCAGATAGCGGCAGCAATCATCCGCGTAATTTGTTTGTCTGGCGTTCTAACCTGCTTGGCTCCTCCGGCAAAGGCCACGAGTATATGCAGAAGTATCTGCTGGGAACCGAAAGTGGGATTCAGGGTCAGGAACTCGGTGCCAGCGACGGGATCAAACCGGAAGAAGTCGAGTGGCAAACTGCGGCGATTGAAGGCAAGCTCGACCTGCTGGTGACGCTCGACTTCCGTATGTCCAGTACCTGCCTGTTCTCCGATATCGTTCTGCCCACCGCCACCTGGTACGAAAAAGACGATATGAACACCTCGGATATGCATCCGTTTATTCATCCCCTATCTGCGGCGGTCGATCCGGCGTGGGAATCACGCAGCGACTGGGAAATCTACAAAGGTATTGCCAAAGCCTTTTCGCAAGTGTGCGTGGGCCATCTTGGCAAAGAAACCGACGTGGTATTACAACCACTGCTGCATGACTCTCCGGCAGAACTCTCACAGCCGTGTGAAGTGCTCGACTGGCGCAAAGGCGAATGCGATCTGATTCCAGGTAAAACTGCGCCCAATATTGTGGCGGTGGAACGCGACTACCCTGCTACCTATGAACGCTTTACCTCGCTCGGGCCATTGATGGACAAACTTGGCAACGGCGGTAAAGGGATTTCGTGGAATACCCAGGATGAAATCGATTTCCTCGGCAAACTCAACTACACCAAGCGTGAAGGCCCGGCACAGGGGCGTCCGCTGATTGACACCGCCATTGACGCATCAGAAGTGATTCTGGCGCTGGCACCGGAAACCAACGGTCATGTTGCAGTCAAAGCGTGGCAGGCACTGGGCGAGATCACCGGACGCGAACATACCCATCTGGCGCTGCACAAAGAGGACGAGAAGATTCGCTTTCGCGATATTCAGGCGCAGCCACGTAAAATTATCTCCAGCCCCACATGGTCCGGTCTGGAAAGCGATCACGTTTCCTATAACGCGGGATACACCAACGTTCATGAGTTAATTCCGTGGCGCACGCTGTCGGGACGCCAGCAGCTCTATCAGGATCATCCGTGGATGCGTGCTTTTGGTGAAAGCCTGGTGGCTTATCGCCCGCCTATCGACACCCGTAGCGTCAGTGAAATGCGCCAGATACCGCCAAACGGCTTCCCGGAAAAAGCACTTAACTTCCTGACGCCGCACCAGAAATGGGGCATTCACTCAACCTACAGTGAAAACCTGCTAATGCTGACGCTCTCTCGCGGTGGACCAATTGTCTGGATTAGCGAAACCGATGCCCGTGAACTGACCATTGTCGATAACGACTGGGTGGAAGTGTTTAACGCCAACGGCGCGCTGACTGCCCGCGCGGTGGTCAGCCAACGTGTACCGCCGGGTATGACCATGATGTATCACGCTCAGGAACGCATTATGAATATCCCGGGCTCGGAAGTGACCGGAATGCGCGGCGGCATTCATAACTCGGTCACCCGCGTTTGTCCGAAACCAACGCATATGATTGGCGGTTACGCGCAGCTGGCCTGGGGCTTTAATTACTACGGCACCGTCGGCTCGAACCGTGACGAATTCATCATGATCCGCAAGATGAAGAACGTTAACTGGCTGGATGATGAAGGTCGCGATCAGGTACAGGAGGCGAAAAAATGAAAATACGTTCGCAAGTCGGCATGGTGCTTAACCTCGATAAATGTATCGGTTGCCATACCTGTTCGGTGACCTGTAAAAACGTCTGGACCGGACGCGAAGGCATGGAGTACGCATGGTTTAACAACGTCGAAACCAAACCGGGCATTGGTTATCCGAAAAACTGGGAAGATCAGGAAGAGTGGCAAGGCGGCTGGGTGCGTGATGTGAATGGCAAGATCCGCCCGCGTCTGGGCAGCAAGATGGGCGTAATAACCAAAATCTTCGCCAACCCGGTGGTGCCGCAGATTGATGATTACTACGAACCTTTCACCTTCGACTACGAACATTTGCATAGCGCACCGGAAGGCAAACATATCCCTACTGCTCGCCCGCGTTCACTGATTGACGGCAAACGGATGGACAAAGTGATCTGGGGGGCAAACTGGGAAGAATTGTTGGGCGGCGAATTCGAAAAACGCGCCCGTGACCGCAACTTCGAGGCCATGCAAAAGGAGATGTACGGGCAGTTTGAAAACACCTTCATGATGTACCTGCCGCGCCTGTGCGAACACTGCCTCAATCCCAGTTGCGTGGCAACCTGCCCAAGCGGCGCTATCTACAAACGCGAAGAAGACGGCATTGTGCTGATCGATCAGGATAAATGCCGTGGCTGGCGTTTGTGCATTAGCGGTTGTCCGTACAAAAAAATCTACTTCAACTGGAAAAGCGGCAAGTCAGAAAAATGTATCTTCTGTTACCCACGAATTGAGTCAGGCCAACCCACCGTGTGCTCAGAAACCTGCGTGGGTCGCATCCGGTATCTGGGCGTGCTGCTTTACGACGCTGACCGCATCGAGGAAGCGGCGAGCACCGAGCGCGAAGTTGACCTCTATGAACGCCAGTGCGAAGTATTCCTCGATCCACACGATCCCTCAGTGATCGAGGAAGCCCTGAAACAAGGTATTCCACAAAATGTGATTGACGCTGCCCAGCGTTCGCCTGTCTACAAAATGGCGATGGACTGGAAACTGGCGCTACCGTTGCACCCTGAATACCGCACCCTGCCGATGGTCTGGTACGTTCCTCCGCTGTCACCGATTCAGTCCTACGCAGATGCGGGCGGTTTGCCGAAAAGCGAAGGCGTGCTCCCAGCCATCGAGAGCCTGCGTATTCCTGTGCAATATCTCGCCAATATGTTAAGTGCCGGCGATACCGTTCCGGTACTGCGGGCGCTAAAACGGATGATGGCGATGCGCCACTATATGCGTTCACAAACCGTGGAAGGCGTTACCGATACCCGCGCCATTGACGAAGTAGGCCTGAGCGTCGCCCAGGTCGAAGAGATGTATCGCTACCTCGCCATTGCCAACTATGAAGACCGTTTTGTCATTCCAACCAGTCATCGGGAAATGGCGGGCGATGCCTTCGCAGAACGCAATGGCTGCGGTTTTACCTTTGGCGACGGTTGCCACGGCTCGGACAGCAAATTCAACCTGTTCAACAGTAGCCGTATCGATGCCATCAACATCACCGAAGTACGCGACAAAGCGGAGGGCGAATAATGCAGATCCTCAAAGTGATCGGCCTGTTGATGGAGTATCCGGACGAGCTGTTATGGGAATGTAAGGAGGACGCGCTGGCGTTGATCCGCCGCGACGCACCGATGCTTACGGATTTTACCCGCAACCTGCTTAACGCGCCGCTGCTGGATAAACAGGCCGAATGGTGCGAAGGGTTTGACCGTGGACGTACCACATCGCTGCTGCTGTTCGAACATGTTCATGCCGAGTCCCGCGATCGCGGCCAGGCAATGGTGGACCTGCTGGCGGAGTATGAAAAGGTCGGCCTGCAGTTGGATTGTCGAGAACTGCCCGATTATCTACCGCTGTATCTGGAGTACTTAAGCGTACTGCCGGACGATCAGGCGAAAGAAGGCTTGCTCAACGTTGCGCCGATCCTCGCCCTGCTTGGCGGACGCTTAAAACAACGCGAGGCACCGTGGTACGCGTTATTTGACACCCTGTTGCAACTGGCAGGAAGTACACTTTCAAGTGACAGTGTCACAAAACAGGTGAACAGTGAGGAGCGCGATGACACCCGCCAGGCACTGGATGCGGTGTGGGAAGAGGAACAGGTGAAGTTTATTGAAGATAACGCCACGGCGTGTGACAGCTCGCCGCTTAATCAATATCAGCGACGCTTTAGCCAGGATGTCGCGCCGCAGTATGTCGACATCAGTGCGGGAGGTGGGAAATGATTCAGTATCTGAACGTCTTTTTTTATGATATCTACCCGTACATTTGTGCGACAGTGTTTTTCCTCGGCAGCTGGCTGCGCTACGACTACGGGCAGTATACCTGGCGCGCCTCCTCGAGTCAGATGCTCGATAAACGCGGGATGGTGATATGGTCGAATCTGTTCCATATCGGCATTTTAGGGATTTTCTTCGGGCACCTGTTCGGCATGTTAACGCCGCACTGGATGTACGCGTGGTTTCTGCCGGTGGCGGTAAAACAGCAGATGGCGATGGTGCTCGGTGGTATTTGCGGTGTATTGACGCTGATTGGCGGCGCAGGACTGCTGTGGCGCAGGCTGACAAATCAGCGCGTGCGTGCCACTTCCACTACGCCGGATATTATCATCATGATCATTTTGCTGATTCAGTGTCTGCTGGGGCTAAGTACCATACCGTTTTCAGCACAGTATCCTGATGGTAGCGAAATGATGAAGCTGGTGGGTTGGGCGCAAAGCATTGTCACTTTCCGTGGTGGATCGTCAGAAATGCTTAACGGCGTAGCGTTCGTTTTCCGCCTGCATCTGGTGTTGGGAATGACCATCTTCCTGCTCTTCCCGTTCACCCGACTGGTGCATGTGTGGAGCGCGCCGTTTGAGTACTTTACTCGTCGGTATCAGATTGTGCGCTCGCGGCGATAATTTAACCCTGGCCGGATAGCCCTTCGCTCTCCGGCCACTTGCAGGCTATGATAGTTCTCCAGTCACAGGAGAACGTTAATGAAACCGCAGGTTTACCACGTCGATGCTTTTACCTCTCAACCATTTCGCGGCAATTCTGCCGGTGTTGTTTTCCCCGCCGATAATCTCAGCGAAGCGCAAATGCAGCTTATCGCCCGCGAATTAGGTCATTCCGAAACTGCTTTTCTGCTGCACAGCGACGACAGCGATGTGCGCATCCGCTACTTTACGCCAACGGTTGAAGTGCCGATTTGTGGTCACGCGACAGTAGCTGCGCACTATGTACGTTCGAAGGTATTAGGTTTGGGAAATTGCACGGTCTGGCAAACATCTCTGGCAGGACGGCATCGCGTGACTGTTGAAAAGCAAAACGATGATTATCGTATTTCGCTGGAACAAGGTACGCCGGGCTTTGAGCCACCGCTGGAAGGCGAAACACGTGCGGCGATTATCAACGCGCTTCATCTCACTGAAGACGATATTTTGCCAGGCTTGCCAATCCAGGTGGCAACCACAGGACACTCAAAAGTGATGATTCCGCTGAAACCAGAAGTGGATATCGACGCCCTTTCGCCTGACCTTGCTGCGCTGACCGCTATCAGTAAACAGATTGGCTGCAATGGTTTCTTCCCGTTCCAGATCCGCCCTGGCAAAAATGAAACCGATGGTCGCATGTTCTCGCCTGCGATTGGTATCGTGGAAGATCCGGTGACCGGCAATGCCAATGGCCCGATGGGCGCATGGTTAGTACATCACAACGTATTGCCCCACGATGGCAACGTGTTGCGTGTTAAAGGCCATCAGGGGCGCGCATTGGGTCGTGATGGAGTGATTGATGTAACGGTGACAATTCGCGATAACCAGCCGGAGAAAGTTACCATTTCCGGCACGGCGGTGATTTTGTTTCATGCCGAATGGGCAATTGAACTCTGAAACCGTTGCCTGATGCGCTTCGCTTATCAGGCCTACAGCCGCATCGTAATTTATTGAATATATTGGCTAATGTAGGCCGGATAAGGCGTTTACGCCGCATCCGGCAACCTGATATAAACTATTTCCCCGCCTCCGGATGCGTATCAAACGCTGCCATCACCAACGCTAAATCATCCACTGTAAACCCATGTTTGGCATCATCCACGCCCAGTCCAAACTGCTCCTGCATCACCGCATACAACGACACCACATCCGGTAGATTTAGCTGCTCCACTGCATGTCCATTTTCATAATGGGTGAAATGAAAATTGGTCAGTGTCAGCTTGCCACCGTCCGGCAAATGGCGGCACATTAACAAATGATGGCGAAAATGCGATTGCGGCCAGTGCGCCGACCAGAAATTACCCATCACATAATCGCTTTGTTGCTGCTCGCAGAGATCAAAACGGTACATCGACTGCCAGTGCTGATGATGATTAAACTGCAACACCCAATCATCACCCTCCTGCAACAACCGATACTCTCCGTGTGGCGTGGTCTGCACGAGCTCGGGAACTAATCGAATCGGCGCGGTTAGCGTCTGTCCACCGAAACCGACATCAGCAATCCATTTTTCCCCTTCCACTTCCACCAACAACAAACGATGGGTGCGCGGCGGTAATGCTGGCGGATTTGATAACACTACGCGCCCTAACAAGCTGCGAACGTTAAACCCCAGCTCGCGTAACACCCGCTCAAACACGCCATTCTGCTCAAAACAGTAACCACCACGACGGGCTGTCACCAGTTTCTCTTCCAGCGATTGATCATCAAGCTGTATTTCCCTCGGCAGCAAAACGTCGAGGTTTTCAAACGGAATGGTGCAATTGTGTTTCAGGTGCAATGCACGCAGCGTATCTATATTGACCGCAGCAGCTCCCAACCAGTTAATACGGGCAAAATAGTGATTCAGAATGGGCGTCATCAGGCGTTTCCCTTAGTGGTTTTCTCAACTTATAACCTGGAATAGACGCTGCACCGGCTATTTTGTGCGATCGCGGACATGCATCACGTTCGCAAATCGCCAATCCCGTTAATTTCGTTACTTATTGCGTTACGAGCTACGCTTTTAAAACACCCTTCATAGCGAGGCGATACCGTGAGCCGATTCATCCCTGTCGAATTACACCATGCCAGCCGTCTGTTAAATCATGGCCCAACTGTCTTGATCACCAGTTTCGATGAGCAATCCCAGCGGCGTAACATTATGGCAGCCGCCTGGTCAATGCCGGTGGAGTTTGAACCGCCACGCGTGGCGATTGTGGTAGATAAATCGACATGGACCAGGGAGTTGATTGAACGTAATGGTAAGTTTGGCATCGTTATCCCGGGTGTTGCAGCAACTAACTGGACGTGGGCGGTGGGAAGTGTGTCGGGGCGTGATGAAGATAAGTTTAATTGCTATGGTATTCCGGTTGTGAAAGGTCCGGTGCTTGGTTTGCCGCTGGTCGAGGAAAAATGTCTGGCGTGGATGGAGTGTCGCCTGCTACCTGCAACTTCCGCGCAAGAAAAATACGATACGCTATTTGGCGAAGTGGTATCTGCAGCGGCAGACGCACGAGTATTTGTCGAAGGCCGCTGGCAGTTTGATGATGACAAACTCAATACGTTGCATCATTTAGGTGCTGGCACGTTTGTTACCAGCGGCAAGCGTGTTACGGCAGGTTAAGCATTACATGCTGTAACCGGGTTTCTTTATCAAAGCCTCCATTTGGGGCGCGATTTCGGCATCCCAGATAGCTTGCCAAGATTCTGGTTGAATCTGCTGTAGAGAAATGCTTATCGAGCTATCTTTACTGTTCAGATGGCGAATAATAACGTCGGTAATATCTGCAGCAAGTGCTGCTTTTTGTTGTTCGTCCAGTTCACGCGGAAAACATTTAATGTCTATGTGCGGCATGATTGTGCTCCTTTTGAAAGATGTCAGTAAAATTAACACACGTTGTGAATGTCGTGTGTCCGGTAATGCGTTTTTACGGCAATAATGCCTACTTGAAATTGTACATATTTGTACTACACACTTTTAAATAAAGCGCCAATGAAAACGTTAACTTGCAGAATATATTCTTCGCCAACATGCCATTAAGAAAACATCAATTTCCCGGCTTGCCAATTTGTTAACGCCCATTATAGTTATTCTTGCCCTCACTAAAAATTTTCATCCGTAATTACCCCCAATAAAAATCCATTCTGGAGACGCTTAAGATGCAGCTTAATCATATCGTTAAAAGTCTGCTAATAACGGGATTATTCACCACCAGTTCTTTACCTCTCCTCGCGGCGGAAGCTCCTAAAGACGCCACCGCAGCCACGCAACAAGCAAACAATTTACTCTACAACCAGTTGCCGTTTGCCGATAACACTGACTTTACTGATGCCCATAAAGGTTTTATTGCCCCTATCCCTCAAGACGTGATTAAGGGCGAACAAGGGAATGTTATCTGGGATCCACAACATTACGCTTTTATCAAAGAAGGCGATAAAGCCCCTGATACGGTGAATCCGAGTTTATGGCGTCAGGCGCAACTGATAAATATCAGCGGGTTATTCGAAGTAACTGAAGGTGTCTATCAGATTCGCAATCTCGATCTATCAAATATGACCATCATTGAAGGCAAAGAGGGTATTACCGTCGTTGATCCCCTTGTTTCAGCAGAAACAGCCAAAGTGGGTATGGATCTCTATTACAAAAATCGCGGCAAAAAACCGGTAGTGGCGGTTATCTATACACACAGTCATGTCGATCACTACGGTGGTGTTCGTGGCGTAATTGATGAAGCTGACGTTAAATCAGGCAAAGTTAAAATCTATGCGCCAGCCGGATTTTTGGAGGAAGCCGTTTCCGAAAACATCATGGCTGGCAATGTTATGAGCCGACGAGCCAGTTATATGTATGGCAACTTATTGAAACCTGATGTTAAAGGCCAGGTGGGGGCTGGACTGGGAACGACTACTTCAGCAGGAACAGTCACGTTGATTGCTCCTACTAACTACATCACCAAAACCGGACAAATAGAAACTATTGACGGGTTGACTTATGATTTCCTGATGGCGCCAGGTTCTGAAGCGCCTTCTGAAATGCTGTGGTTTATTGAAGAAAAGAAACTGATCGAAACCGCTGAAGATGTCACGCACACCCTTCATAACACCTATTCGCTGCGTGGGGCTAAAATTCGCCAACCGCTGCCGTGGTCAAAATATATTAATGAAGCTCTCAATTTGTGGGGTGATAAAGCCGAGATTATTCTCGCTCAACATCACTGGCCAACCTGGGGCAACGATAACGTGGTCAAACTGCTTAAAAGCCAGCGTGATTTGTATCGTTACATCAATGATCAAACTCTGCGCATGGCTAATCAAGGGATGACCCGTGATGAAATTGCCGCAAACTTTAAACTGCCCTCTTCACTGGCTAACACCTGGGCGAATCGCGGCTATTACGGTTCGGTAAGTCATGACGTGAAAGCAACTTACGTGCTTTATCTCGGCTGGTTTGATGGTAACCCCGCGACGCTTGATGAACTGCCGCCAGAAGAAGGCGCAAAAAAATTCGTCGAGTATATGGGCGGTGCTGATGCCATTTTACAGAAAGCCACACAGGATTATGACTAGGGTAATTTCCGCTGGGTTGCCCAAGTTGTTAGTAAGGTGGTGTTTGCCGATCCAAACAACCAGGCAGCGAGAGATCTGGAAGCTGATGCGCTTGAGCAGTTAGGCTATCAGGCTGAATCTGGGCCGTGGCGTAATTTCTATCTCACTGGTGCACAGGAATTGCGTAATGGCGTACAAAAATTACCAACACCAAATACTGCCAGCCCAGACACCGTGCGTGCGATGACGCCGGAGATGTTCTTTGATTATCTTGCCGTCCATATTAATGGTGAGAAAGCGGCAGATGCCAAAACCGTGTTGAATTTCGATTTTGGTGAAGATGGCGGCACCTATAAAGTGGAGCTTGAAAATGGTGTTCTCAATCATACCGCTGGTGTAGAGGCTTCGGATGCTGATGCCACTATCACTCTGTCTCGTGATGTATTGAACAAAATTGTACTGAAAGAAGAGACGCTGAAAGAAGCCACGGCCAAAGGAGATGTCAAAATTACTGGCAATGAGGAAAAACTCAACGAGCTGTTAGGTTATATGGATAATTTTGAATTTTGGTTCAATATAGTGACACCATAAATTTACTGCATACCGGGCAGGTATCCTGCCCTTTTTTGGTTAAAAAATGGCTGAACGAAGAAAAACTCATCACTCATGGAAAACCCGCCGCGATATGGTTATTCGCGGCATGACGATTAGTTTGCCATGGTTTGCTTTTATCAATGTCAGTTTTGCATTGATAATTTTGCTGCGCCGTGTTCTGTTTAATGACCTTACTCCACCCTGGTTAAATGAAAAAAGCCTTATACATTCTATTGATATATCTGCAACGGGTATTCTGCTGATTTGCAGTGGTTTACTACTCATCCCTCGGCAAAAAACATTACCTATCCAGGTGCTATTAGTTGCCCTGAGCCTGCTATGGTCATGGTGTAGTTATCACTTTATTGCGTACTGGACGCTGCAGTTTGCTTATCCACTATGTGTATTATTAATGCTTAGTGGCGTTGTCGCACTTTATTTCCATACCCTATCATTGCTCGCATTTGTCATTCCCTTATGGTTCACCACTCCAATAGCGAGTCTTATGCTTAATCAACAGATCAATATTCATTTTGCTGTTGTATGGTGTATTTTTTCACTGGCGCTATATGGTGGGCGACTCATTTTGTTACGTTGGTTTGAAGAAGCATGGGTACAAAACAGTTATAACAACCAGTTAATTAATCGCCTTGATGCATTAGCACATCGTGATCCTTTAACTGGGATAGCAAACCGACGTGCAATGAACAGTATCTTACACGACGCGATGGATAACGGCGGGTCATTTGCTCTTATTATGCTGGATGTCGATTTTTTTAAACGTTACAACGACACTTACGGGCATCCTGCTGGGGATCGTTGTCTAATACAAGTTGCCGACGCTCTACAGCGTTCAACTCGCCAGTCGGAGGATGTTGTTGTCCGTTATGGTGGCGAAGAGTTTGCCATCATACTTTTTAATGCAACATTGCCGGAAGCAGAGACGGTAGCAGCCAGAGTGAAGCAAGAACTTAAACTGGCAGCTATCCCACATCAGGCATCTGCTGTTAATGCATTTGTTACGGTTAGTCAGGGGATTACCTGTTCTGCTCCCGCAAAAACGGCTGAACAAATTATTTCAGATGCCGACGCTGCGTTATACCGGGCGAAAGAAAGTGGGCGAAATCGATGGGCTTTATAAGCATTAGGGGACTGGACAGATTACGTCTCTCCTCGCTTAACAAGGGCTGACGGAGGGTAATAATTGTCTATAGCTATCTTCTTAGCGATGTCTTTCTGGTATCACATTGGATCGGTGCAATTATTTTTCCTTTAATACCCATTATGTTAAGAAATTCAGAAACAGCTGTAATCTCATTGTTTTTTTCATTCGTCTTGATCTTCCAAGGAATCTGACTGTGCATTATTGAGAACACACTAATAACGTGAATCGCTCCCTTGCGACGACTCTTGTCATAAGAGTACCGGAGCGTTTTTCCATCAATTGCAATGACGTCTTTATCATCTGAAGAATGGCAGTCAAGCATCCAGTTAATAAAGCACTCATGAAATTTTTCAGGACTGATACAGGATACAACTCTGGCAATGGTATCGTGAACAGGAATACCATTATCAAAATCACCATGTTGCTTCAAAAAATCGAGATGTGTTTCCCCAAAATCCTCTATATCTTCCCAGCCTTCTGCACCCGAAATAACGGCACAAATAGTCAACAGTAGAATATCCGATAATTTATGCTCCACTTTCCAGGCTTGTCTGTAATCGGGGATAATAGAAATATGTTCCATCAATTTTTTAAGTTCCATTTTTTTCTCCTTAATTATGTAAAGAGTATTTGATCATGTATAAGCAATAAAAAACAGCTTTAGGTAATGAGGAATATCTCAATTTTTAAACATAAAATGCGAATTATTTAGTACAAAAAAGCAGCGTTACGTGATCTTTCCCTGCCCTATCGGGTCTGTGTGATATATCGTCCCTGTCCCGGATTGTAGTACCGGTGCCAGTTGTAGTGCAGTTCGGATTCGTCGTCATACTGCTAGCCCGGATGGCGGAGCAGTTGCTCTAGTCACTCAGAATATTGTAATAGTAATATAGTGCAGTGCCGGTTTCAATATCCTAACGCTGGTCTTTTGCCTGTATTAACTGATTTAGCTGGTTTGCTACATATTAATGCCTTCAGATTTTCCCTTTCCTTGTCTGTGATACTGTCGCAAACCCTACTAGCCCATTCTACTTCACTCTTCTCCAGGCATTCAATTTTCTTATTGCTCATTGTTCTAATGTTTGGTGTTGCATCTCCATTTAATAACATCCATGTTTCATTTTTCTTCATAAAACATCTTCCATTATGTTCAAAGATATTAGGTGTGAATATATTATCAGAATCCCATGTTACGACTTGCTCGAGGGCTATATTATCTTGATAGTCCATGCCAGAATTATAATAATCACAAGATATAATTATCATGGAAATAATTATCACTAATATCTTCCCAAGCATTTCCATTTACTTTACCTCTTGAAATTTAAATGGGAATCCAGTGAAAGGACCTTTAGGCATAATATATCTTTGATATCCATAAAACTCACCGAGCACTTGTAGGCTTATAGGCGCATTTGTATTCATAGAGGGGTTGTTAAACCCGCACGCCTCAAAAATCATGTTCGTTCGGCTAAAACAATTATTTGCAACAGGAAGAGGCCCGAGGTTAATAGTTTTTAGTTTTTTATTAAGGTCTATTGCCTTATTCATCATACATTGTTCTTCTTCATCTGTTGTATCTATTATCCAAATCCAGGTATCTCTGCGGGGTTGCATCTTTTTAAAATAATCAGAGACAGAGGCGCCCATCTCATCCCCAGTTCCCGAACTCATTAATCCATATCGATTTGCCGCCGCAGCATGCCCAAAAGGATTATCAGGAACGGGGCCATTACCTATTATCATAGTACTAAGGCCTAATGGATCAACGTGTTGCACTGGATTCAGCGGATATTGGTACAGATTCCATCCCCCATCCCCCCCTATCGGGTCCTGGATGATATACCGCCCCTGCAACGGATCGTAGTACCGGTGACGGTTATAATACAGCCCCGACTCCTCATCGTGTTGCTGCCCTGGCAGACGGTACGGCTGGTGCAGGTGATGCGGGTTTTCCTCATTCAGCAGGTTTCCCCACTCATCATACTCCCCGCTCCACGCCGTATTGCCGTCTTCGCTGATGAGCGCCAGCGGCAGGCCCCGGTGGTCGCAGTGGTAAAGATGAACTTTTCGTGCCGGTGTGTATTCCGGCTCCACCTGTCTGGCCAGTTGCTCTACCGTCAGCCCGCACTGCGCAAGCCACGCCCGGCTTTCACTGCTCACGCGGTCTGCCCGGATTTCTTCCTCCAGTCTGTCCAGCAGCCGTACCAGTTCAGCCGGGAACACCACGCCGTGCCCGTCCTCGCTCCCTTCCTGCTGCAGCTTCTCCGCCAGGCTGTGGCGCTGCGTTTTCTCCCGCTCGCCGTTGTCTGTTTCGATGCGGATGAGTGGTGTGAAGCTTCCCGGCTCGTATACCGTCTGGATCCGGCTCTGTTGTGTCTGTATCGTCGTCAGCCTGTCACCGTCCCAGCCGTACCACGTTACCTCCGGTTTACGCGACAGCGACATCCACCCCGTCAGGTCACGTACCCGCCGCCACACCCGTTTACCCGTCCGGCGGCCCAGCGGGTCGTAGAGGTAGCGGCTCTCCACCTGCGGCTCGCCATGCTGTATCCGCGTGTAGAACTCCAGGCGGTGCTGGCTGTCGTAGTGGTAGTGGTGGGTCCGCTCGTCGTCCGTCCGTATCACACCCGCCGGGATGCGGTCCGTCTTCTCCGTCAGCCTGCCGTATTCATCGTGGCGGTAGACATAGTGCGCATCCTCCGCGATGCGGTTATCCAGCCACACTGTGAGTGTACTGTCCGGGTGCAGCTCCGGGTCCGGCAGCCGGTTGCCCGCCGGGTCCGTGGCATACGGGATGCGGATGTCCAGGTCCGGTGCGAGGGTGCGCACACTCGCCAGCCTGCCCGTGGCGCTGTAGCCGTATTCCCGCGTCTGTCGCGGGCCGCTGATGCGCACCAGGTCGCCGTTGTCATTCCACCCGTAGTCACGGTCATACACCAGGCTGTTCAGGTGCTGGCTCTGTAACTGGCCTGCGGGGGTGTATGTGCTGGTCAGTTCGTATGCGGCATTACTGCCTGCCATGCTGCCGAAGCTGCGCACCGTCTCCCGGTGCAGCCTGTCCCGCGTATACTCGACCCGCGGCGTCCCGCCCAGCTTCATGCCCGCCAGATAGCCGCTACCATAGGTCAGCCACTCCACCGGCGGCAGGCTGTCCGGCGTGACGCGGTTTGCCAGCCCCTGCTCGTTGTATGCGTGTTTCGTCTCATGCTGCCACAGCAGTTCCCCCGTCTCCGGGTTCTCCACCGTCTGGCGTTCGCCGGTCAGGCGGCCTTTATCGTCATAGCCATAGTGGACGGCAACATGGTGGCCTTCACTGGTATGGCTGAGGGTGGTTAACCACCCGTGCTCATCATACTGCCACTGCTCTGCCGGGTCGCCGTTCACCGTCCGGTGCGTGATGCGGTCTGCTTCATCGTAGTACCACTGCGTGACCTGCCCCTCATCCTCGCTGCGGATGAGCTGCCCTGTGGCGCTGTACCGGTAACGCTGTGTCCTGCCATCAAAGCCGCGCTGCTCCGTCAGGCGGTCCAGCACATCGTAGGTAAATTCACTCCGGCTGCCGTTCTCGTTGGTCAGCGTGGTGACACGTCCTGCCGCGTCATACTCCATACTGCGCGTCAGCCCGCCCTGCGTGGTGCTGACCGCTTTTCCCCACGCATCGTACTGTGTCTCGCTCCGGTTGCCGTCCGGGGTGATAACGGCAGTCAGGTCGCCTGCGGCGTTGTACTCATACTGCGTTTCACGGCCCTGTGCGTCTTTCACCGAGGTTAACCGGCCACGGTTGTCATAGCGGCGGTAACGGCTGATACCTTCCTCGCGGTGGACCGCCGTCATCTGACCAAAGCGGTCGTATTCATAGCGGGTCTGGTAGCCCGAGCAGTCGGTGAACGCCAGCAACTGCCCGTAGCGGCTCCAGGTCATCTGCCGGGTGCTGCCCGTCGCATCCGTTGTCGTCGCCGGTAACTCACTGTACGCGTCATCGTAGCGGTAGCGTACTGTCTCCCCGCTGCGCGATGTCTCCGTTACCAGCCTGCCCGGTTCATCATATGCCCGGCGGCTCTCCAGCCCGTCTGGGGACACCACTGCCGTCACCTGGTTCCCGTCGTTATAGTAAAATTTCGTCTCCCGCCCGTCCGGTGTGGTGATGTCCGTGATATCGCCTGACACCACATTCAGACCGTACTCTGTCCGCCGTCCCGCCGCGTCCGTCTGCGCCGTAAGCCTTCCTGCCGCGTCATACCCACTGTGCGTGGCGCTGCCGTCCGCCAGTTCTTTTTTCACCACCCGCCTCAGCCCGGCCCCGCCTTCTGTATGCAGCACCTCACGCCGGTTCAGGCTGTCCGTGACGGTGATGCGGTCCTGCTCATACTGGTAGCGGTAACTCAGGCCTGCCGGGTTCAGCTGCTCCACCACCCGCCCCGCATCGTCGTAGCGGTAGCGCATCTCCGGCCTTCCCGCGTAACGGTGCGCCACCATCCGGCCCGGGTGCTGCGCGTCATACGTGAAAGCGCGCACCTGCGTATTGCTGCGGTCATATACCGCCAGCAGTTCACCGGCTTCCGTATACGTGTACCGCACCAGTGGCGCACCGGGCAGGCTCTCCGGGTATGCCGGGTCGTGCATCAGCCACACCGCCGAAAGACGGATGCCCCTGTCGGGGCCGTATTCGGTACCGGGCAGTGTGTCGGGGAACGCTGAGGCTGAAAGAGGGCGGGGGGTGTCAGGGGAAAATAAGGAAGCGGTGTGCTGTTTACGGGCCTCTTCCGCCCGCTGCGCCTGCGTGGTCAGCACCAGACGGAACTCCCGCCCGGCACCGTCCGTCACGCCGGTGATTTCCCCGGCCAGGTCACCGGCGGCCTCACGCCGGTACGTCAGCGTCCGCCCGAAGCGGTCCGCCAGCCCGGTAAGCACCCGGTACGGCGGCAGCGGCGCTGGCAGTACGTCCTCAGTGCCCGGCACCCGCTCTGACCACCCCAGTATCCACCACGGTCCCTGTGCGCTGTTGGTCGCCAGGTAAAGATGCGGGCTTAACCGGATATCCGGCGGCAGCGACGCCCACAGCCGTGCCAGCGTGTGGCCGTCCGGCTGCGCTGCCTTACCACCGCGAACCAGCCACATTGACTCGCTGCGGCTGTACACCGCCTCCCCCGGCAGCAGCGGCTCAAAGTGAATGCTCCGCCCGCCGTTGTCGTTGAGTATCAGTCCGTCATCACGTATCTGTAAGCGGATATCAGAAGGCGCTTTCCAGCCGGGGCCAAAAATTCCCACCGGCGCAGGCGTCTTCGTCCGGTAGCTGCTGTAGGTGCGGGAGAGAATGAACGGCAGCGGGCCGGGCAGCGCAAGGTCCGTCTCGCCGGGCAGCACCTTCGCCCCCAGCAGCGGATTTACCGGGTTGCCCGAAGTCATCCTGCCCGGACACACCGAGCACGCCACGCCGGTGGGCGCGCCAATTCTTACACCTGCCGAACCCTGGACAATGGGACCGCCATACTGAGTCATATCTCCCTGACGCGCCGCTGGTTTTCCGCTCATGATTCAATTCCTTCTTCTGTTTATTTTTAATGCTTGTTTGTTACTGAATACCGAACAGGTACGGGATCAGTACTCTCTCATATCCGGCGTATCCTGCTTTTCATCAGGGGTCTTCGGTGGGGATTTCGAGGCTGCACAGTTCCAGTTAATCAACAGTGAGTCACCATTAACCTGCTCCTTACCCTGCAAATGAATTTTTGTGCCGTTGAGAAAAATTTGTCCGTCCTTAGTCAGCACCAGCCTTGCCTTACCACAGCAGAGTTCCAGATGCTCACCGGCGGAGTAAATCGCGGTCTGCCCGGTATCATCCTTTTTCGTTTTACCAACGGTGAAGGTAACGTTATTTCCGACTTTGACGTCATAACCCAGCCCGACCATCAACGATTTATGCAAACCGATCTGCGAGGACTGCATCAGGGCCACCGAAGTGTTCATAATGCCACCTACCGTCGTCTGATACGCCACGCCCACAGTCAGCGCACGAACAAGTCCAATCGTTTCCACCTGAACAGAGCCCACTTTAATGATCTGGTTACTGCCCACCGTCTCTATCTGGTTAACGCCCACCGTCTGTATCTGATTGTTGGTAACCGCAATCATCTGATTGTTGCCAATGGTCTCAGCATGGTTGTTTATCACATCCGTGGTGCGGTTATTCAGCACCTCGGTGTTCATGTTCTTCTGCGCGTGGATGTAGACCTGTTCTTTCCCTGTCGCATCGTCAAACTTCAGT
>NZ_JBJQMA010000038.1:0-26439 GCF_046486065.1 Escherichia sp. WS547
GCTGAATTCACTGTCGGCGAAGGTAAGTTGATGACTCATGATGAACCCTGTTCCATGGCTCCAGATGACAAACATGATCTCATATCAGGGACTTGTTCGCACCTTCCCTAAGCAATGCTGAGTCTCTACAACGCCAGGAGTTGAGCGACAATTTTCATACCATTAAAGATAACTGGCATCGTTTAATGAATCGTCAGCGGTGGCTTGATTACTGGCAGAATATTTATTCGCGCTCGCTTAGCGTTCTTCCCTACTTTCTGTTATTGCCGCAGTTTATTAGCGGACAGATCAATCTGGGCGGACTGATGAAATCGCGCCAGGCATTTATGCTGGTATCGAACAATTTAAGCTGGTTTATTTATAAATATGATGAACTTGCTGAACTGGCTGCGGTTATCGATCGCTTGTATGAGTTCCATCAACTCACCGAACAGCGCCCTACGAATAAGCCTAAAAATTGCCAACATGCGGTACAAGTGGCTGACGCGAGTATTCGTACTCCTGATAATAAGATCATATTAGAGAACCTAAACTTTCATGTTTCGCCAGGCAAATGGCTATTACTGAAAGGTTACTCAGGTGCGGGAAAAACCACACTGCTTAAAACATTATCCCACTGCTGGCCGTGGTTTAAAGGTGATATTTCTTCTCCTGCTGACAGTTGGTATGTGTCACAAACACCGTTAATCAAAACCGGCTTACTGAAAGAGATAATTTGTAAAGCACTTCCCCTGTCCGTAGACGATAAATCGTTGAGCGAAGTACTGCATCAGGTTGGTCTGGGGAAATTGGCTGCGCGTATTCATGACCACGATCGCTGGGGCGATATTCTTTCCAGCGGCGAAAAACAACGTATCGCCCTGGCACGATTAATTTTACGACGTCCGAAATGGATATTTCTTGACGAAACTACCTCTCATCTTGAGGAACAAGAGGCTATCCGCTTACTGCGTTTAGTGCGTGAAAAACTACCCACAAGCGGCGTCATTATGGTTACACATCAACCCGGTGTCTGGAACCTGGCTGATGATATTTGTGACATTAGCGCGGTTTTATAAAAACAATAAAAGCCCTGCTGTACGGAGATAAAAATAAATGAAGCGAGTTCTTATTCCTGGCGTCATTTTATGTGGCGCTGATGTGGCGCAGGCCGTCGATGACAAAAATATGTACATGCATGTTTTTGAAGAGATGACGGTCTATGCTCCTGTCCCTGTACCCGTAAACGGCAACACGCATTACACCAGTGAAAGCATCGAGCGTTTACCGACCGGGAATGGCAATATCAGCGATCTGCTGAGAACCAACCCTGCGGTACGCATGGATTCAACGCAAAGTACCTCATTGAACCAGGGAGATATTCGCCCGGAGAAAATCTCTATTCACGGTGCGTCGCCCTACCAGAATGCCTATTTGATTGACGGTATTAGTGCAACGAATAACCTGAACCCAGCGAATGAGTCCGATGCCAGTAGTGCAACCAATATTAGCGGGATGTCACAGGGGTATTATCTTGATGTCAGCTTACTGGACAATGTGACGCTTTATGACAGTTTTGTGCCAGTTGAATTCGGTCGCTTCAATGGCGGGGTAATTGATGCAAAGATCAAACGCTTCAACGCTGATGATAGCAGCGTGAAACTGGGTTATCGCACTACGCGTTCGGACTGGTTAACATCGCATATCGATGAGAATAACAAGAGCGCATTTAATCAAGGTTCTTCAGGAAGTACTTATTACTCTCCAGATTTTAAAAAGAACTTTTATACTTTGGCGTTTAATCAGGAACTCGCTGATAACTTCGGCGTTACCGCCGGTTTATCGCGCCGCCAGTCTGATATCACCCGCGCGGATTATGTTTCGAATGACGGCATTGTCGCCGGTCGGGCACAGTATAAAAACGTTATCGATACCGCAGTGAGCAAATTTACCTGGTTTGCCAGCGACCGCTTTACCCACGATTTAACCTTAAAATATACCGGCTCCAGCCGTGATTATAATACCAGCACCTTCCCGGAGTCTGATCGCGAAATGGGTAATAAATCCTATGGTCTGGCATGGGATATGGATACGCAGCTCGCATGGGCCAAACTGCGTACTACCGTTGGTTGGGATCATATTAGTGATTATACCCGTCACGATCATGACATATGGTACACCGAACTTTCATGTACATATGGTGATATTTCAGGGCGTTGCACCCGTGGCGGATTAGGACACATTTCCCAGGCTGTAGATAATTACACCTTCAAAACACGCCTGGACTGGCAAAAATACGCCGTGGGTAATGTTTCGCATCAACCCTACTTCGGCGCGGAATACATCTATTCCGATGCATGGACTGAACGCCATAACCAGTCTGAATCCTATGTGATTAATGCTGCCGGAAAGAAAACTAACCATACCATTTACCATAAAGGTAAAGGCAGCCTGGGAATTGACAACTACACGCTGTATATGGCGGATCGCATTAGCTGGCGGAATGTGTCGTTAATGCCCGGCGTGCGGTATGACTATGATAACTATCTGTCAAACCACAATATCTCCCCGCGCTTTATGACGGAATGGGATATTTTTGCTGATCAAACCTCAATGATTACTGCAGGTTATAACCGTTACTATGGCGGGAATATTCTTGATATGGGATTACGTGATATCCGCAATAGCTGGACGGAATCGGTATCAGGCAATAAAACCCTGACGCGTTATCAGGATTTGAAAACGCCTTATAACGATGAACTGGCAATGGGATTGCAGCAGAAAATCGGTAAGAACGTTATTGCGCGTGCAAACTATGTTTACCGTGAAGCGCATGATCAAATCAGCAAAAGCAGTCGTACCGACAGCGCGACTAAAACCACCATTACTGAATATAACAACGATGGCAAAACCAAAACACATTCGTTTAACCTCAGTTTTGAACTGGCCGAACCCCTGCATATCAGCCAGGTAGATATTAACCCGCAAATTGTCTTTAGCTATATCAAGAGCAAGGGCAACTTGTCGTTAAACAATGGTTATGAGGAGAGCAATACCGGTGATAACCGGGTGGTTTATAACGGTAATCTGGTCTCTTACGATAGCGTTCCAGTGGCGGATTTTAATAATCCATTAAAGATCTCCTTAAACATGGATTTCACGCATCAACCGAGCGGGTTGGTGTGGGCGAATACGCTGACCTGGCAAGAAGCGCGTAAAGCTCGCATTATCCTGGGTAAGACGAATGCGCAATACATCAGCGAATATTCAGATTACAAGCAGTATGTTGACGAGAAACTGGATAGCAGCCTGACCTGGGACACCCGCTTGTCCTGGACGCCACAATTTCTGAAACAACAAAACCTGACGATCAGTGCCGATATTCTCAATGTACTGGATAGCAAAACCGCTGTTGATACAACGAATACCGGCGTGGCGACCTACGCCAGTGGCCGTACTTTCTGGCTTGATGTCAGCATGAAATTTTAATAGTTCGGATTTTACTTTACCGGGTAAATTCGCCCGGTTTTCGCATGGAGATAATTATGAGAAACCTCTGTTTCTTACTGACGTTAGTGGCAACTCTGTTGCTCCCCGGGCGACTGATTGCCGCCGCCTTACCGCAGGATGAAAAGTTAATTACCGGGCAACTGGACAATGGCTTGCGATATATGATTTATCCGCATGCTCAACCAAAGGATCAGGTAAATTTATGGCTGCAAATTCATACCGGTTCATTGCAGGAAGAAGACAATGAGCGCGGCGTGGCTCATTTTGTAGAACATATGATGTTTAACGGCACAAAAACATGGCCGGGTAATAAAGTCATCGAAACATTTGAGTCAATGGGCCTGCGCTTTGGTCGCGATGTTAATGCCTATACCAGCTATGACGAAACGGTGTATCAGGTAAGTTTGCCGACTACGCAGAAACAAAATCTGCAACAAGTGATGGCAATATTCAGTGAATGGGGTAATGCCGCAACCTTTGATAAACTCGAAGTAGACGCTGAACGCGGCGTAATTACTGAGGAATGGCGTGCCCATCAGGATGCGAAATGGCGCACCTCTCAGGCGCGCCGCCCTTTCCTGCTGGCAAATACCCGTAATTTAGAGCGTGAACCTATCGGCCTGATGGATACTGTCGCCACGGTCACACCGGCACAATTGCGCCAATTTTATCAACGCTGGTATCAACCAAATAATATGACTTTTATCGTGGTCGGCGATATTGACAGTAAAGAAGCGCTGGCGCTGATTAAGGATAATTTAAGTAAGCTTCCGGCTAACAAAGCAGCTGAAAATCGCGTCTGGCCGACAAAAGCCGAAAACCACCTGCGCTTTAATATCATTAATGATAAAGAAAACCGGGTGAACGGCATCGCACTCTATTATCGCCTGCCAATGGTGCAAGTGAGCGATGAGCAAAGCTTTATCGAACAAGCTGAATGGAGCATGTTGGTTCAGCTGTTCAATCAGCGTCTGCAGGAACGCATACAGTCGGGCGAGTTGAAGACTATTTCTGGCGGCACTGCGCGCAGCGTTAAAATTGCACCCGATTATCAGTCGCTGTTTTTCCGTGTAAATGCACGAGACGATAATATGCAGGATGCTGCGAATGCATTAATGGCAGAGTTGGCAACTATTGATCAGCATGGTTTTTCTGCTGAAGAACTCGATGATGTCAAATCTACCCGCCTCACCTGGCTGAAAAATGCGGTTGATCAGCAAGCTGAACGTGATTTACGTATGCTGACCAGTCGCCTGGCATCCAGCTCATTAAATAATACGCCGTTCTTGTCGCCGGAAGAGACATATCAACTTTCGAAACGTCTGTGGCAGCAAATTACCGTGCAAAGTCTGGCGGAAAAATGGCAGCAGTTAAGAAAGAACCAGGATGCATTTTGGGAGCAAATGGTAAACAATGAGGTTGCTGCCAAAAAAGCATTGTCTCCTGCGGCTATCCTGGCGCTGGAAAAAGAGTACGCCAACAAAAAGCTGGCGGCTTACATCTTCCCAGGCAGAAATTTATCGTTAACAGTAGACGCTGACCCACAGGCGGAAATTAGCAGCAAAGAAACGCTGGCTGAGAATCTGACATCATTAACACTTTCCAATGGTGCCAGGGTTATTCTGGCAAAATCCGCGGGTGAAGAGCAAAAGCTACAAATTACTGCCGTATCTAATAAAGGCGATTTAAGTTTCCCTGCGCAGCAAAAATCACTTATCGCGCTGGCAAATAAAGCAGTAAGCGGAAGCGGCGTTGGTGAACTCTCCTCTTCCAGCCTGAAACGCTGGAGTGCGGAAAACTCGGTAACCATGAGCAGTAAAGTCAGTGGCATGAATACATTGCTCTCTGTTAGCACGCGGACTAATAACCCTGAACCTGGTTTCCAGTTGATTAACCAGCGAATCACCCACAGCACGATTAACGATAATATTTGGGCATCGCTACAAAATGCTCAAATTCAGGCGTTGAAAACACTCGACCAGCGTCCAGCGGAGAAATTCGCCCAGCAGATGTATGAGACGCGCTATGCTGATGACCGCACGAAATTACTGCAAGAAAATCAGATTGCACAGTTTACTGCCGCAGATGCGCTGGCTGCCGATCGCAAGTTGTTTTCATCTCCAGCGGATATCACGTTTGTCATTGTCGGTAATGTCGCAGAAGACAAACTCGTGGCGTTAATTACGCGTTACTTAGGATCAATCAAACACTCTGATTCGCCATTAGCCGCAGGTAAACCATTAACTCGCGCGACGGACAATGCATCGGTTACGGTAAAAGAACAAAATGAACCCGTGGCACAGGTTTCACAGTGGAAGCGTTATGATTCCCGGACTCCGGTTAATCTGGCGACGCGTATGGCGCTCGATGCTTTTAACGTCGCACTGGCAAAAGATCTACGCATTAATATTCGTGAACAGGCATCTGGGGCATACAGCGTTTCTTCTCGCCTCTCGGTTGATCCTCAGGCCAAAGATATCAGTCATTCGCTGGCTTTTACTTGTCAACCGGAACGACATGATGAACTGTTAACGTTAGCGAATGAAGTGATGGTTAAACGTCTGGCTAAAGGGATCAGTGAGCAAGAACTGAACGAATACCAGCAAAACGTTCAGCGCAGCCTCGATATCCAACAGCGTAGCGTTCAACAATTAGCGAACACCATTGTAAATAGTCTTATTCAATATGACGATCCTGCAGCATGGACTGAGCAGGAGCAATTGTTGAAACAAATGACGGTAGAGAATGTTAACACTACCGTTAAACAATATCTTTCTCATCCGGTAAATACTTATACCGGAGTATTATTGCCAAAATAATAACAGCCCCGTCAACACATCGTTGTCGGGGATTTTATCAACATTCGCTATTTTTATGTAATAATTTTATAAATGCGTTCAAAATAATAACCAAGTACTAATAGTGATATTTTAAGGACTGATTTTTACGTGATAATTCAGGAGGCGTAGAAAGCGCATAAAAATAACAACATAAAACACTTTACCACCACCAAAAAAATTCTCTATTGCATTGTTTTTTAATGAAAAAACATTATTCTCGTAATATTTCACGATAAATAACATTAGGATTTTGTTATTTAAACACGAGTCCTTTGCACTTGCTTACTTTATCGATAAATCCTACTTTTTTAATGCGATCCAATCATTTTAAGGAGTTTAAAATGGATAAGAAGCAAGTAACGGATTTAAGGTCGGAACTACTCGATTCACGTTTTGGTGCGAAGTCTATTTCCACTATCGCAGAATCAAAACGATTTCCGCTGCACGAAATGCGCGATGATGTCGCATTCCAGATTATCAATGACGAATTATATCTTGATGGCAACGCTCGTCAGAACCTGGCCACTTTCTGCCAGACCTGGGACGACGAAAATGTCCATAAGTTGATGGATTTATCCATTAACAAAAACTGGATCGACAAAGAAGAATATCCGCAATCTGCAGCAATCGACCTGCGTTGCGTAAACATGGTTGCCGATCTGTGGCATGCGCCTGCGCCGAAAAATGGTCAGGCCGTTGGCACCAACACCATTGGTTCTTCCGAGGCCTGTATGCTCGGCGGGATGGCGATGAAATGGCGTTGGCGCAAGCGTATGGAAGCTGCAGGCAAACCAACGGATAAACCAAACCTGGTGTGCGGTCCGGTGCAAATCTGCTGGCATAAATTCGCCCGCTACTGGGATGTGGAGCTGCGTGAGATCCCTATGCGCCCCGGTCAGTTGTTTATGGACCCGAAACGCATGATTGAAGCCTGCGACGAAAACACCATCGGCGTGGTGCCGACTTTCGGCGTGACCTACACCGGTAACTATGAGTTCCCGCAACCGCTGCACGATGCGCTGGATAAATTCCAGGCCGACACCGGTATCGACATCGACATGCACATCGACGCCGCCAGCGGTGGCTTCCTGGCACCGTTCGTCGCCCCGGATATCGTCTGGGACTTCCGCCTGCCGCGTGTGAAATCGATCAGTGCTTCAGGCCATAAATTCGGTCTGGCTCCGCTGGGCTGCGGCTGGGTTATCTGGCGTGATGAAGAAGCGCTGCCGCAGGAACTGGTGTTCAACGTTGACTACCTCGGTGGTCAGATTGGTACTTTCGCCATCAACTTCTCCCGCCCGGCGGGTCAGGTAATTGCACAGTACTATGAATTCCTGCGCCTTGGTCGTGAAGGCTATACCAAAGTACAGAACGCCTCTTACCAGGTTGCCGCTTATCTGGCGGATGAAATCGCCAAACTGGGGCCGTATGAGTTCATCTGTACCGGTCGCCCGGACGAAGGCATCCCGGCGGTTTGCTTCAAACTGAAAGATGGTGAAGATCCGGGATACACCCTGTACGACCTCTCTGAACGTCTGCGTCTGCGCGGCTGGCAGGTTCCGGCCTTCACTCTCGGCGGTGAAGCCACCGACATCGTGGTGATGCGCATTATGTGTCGTCGCGGCTTCGAAATGGACTTTGCTGAACTGTTGCTGGAAGACTACAAAGCCTCCCTGAAATATCTCAGCGACCACCCGAAACTGCAGGGTATTGCCCAGCAGAACAGCTTTAAACATACCTGATAACGTTTAACGGTAACGGTGTCCCGAAACACACCCGTTTCGGGACAATTTCCAAAGTCTGTTCACTGGCATTAGCAACGGAAAATATTGTTCTGAATACGCTTCAGAACAAAACAGGTGCGGTTCCGACAGGAATACCGTTTTAGGGGGATAATATGGCTACATCAGTACAGACAGGTAAAGCTAAGCAGCTCACATTACTCGGATTCTTTGCCATAACGGCATCGATGGTAATGGCTGTTTATGAATACCCTACCTTCGCAACATCGGGCTTTTCATTAGTCTTCTTCCTGCTATTAGGCGGGATTTTATGGTTTATTCCCGTGGGACTTTGTGCTGCGGAAATGGCCACCGTCGACGGCTGGGAAGAAGGTGGTGTCTTCGCCTGGGTATCAAATACTCTGGGGCCGAGATGGGGATTTGCAGCGATCTCATTTGGCTATCTGCAAATCGCCATTGGTTTTATTCCGATGCTCTATTTCGTGTTAGGGGCACTCTCCTACATCCTGAAATGGCCAGCGCTGAATGAAGACCCCATTACCAAAACTATTGCAGCACTCATCATTCTTTGGGCGCTGGCATTAACGCAGTTTGGTGGCACGAAATACACGGCGCGAATTGCTAAAGTTGGCTTCTTCGCCGGTATCCTGTTACCTGCATTTATTTTGATCGCATTAGCGGCTATTTATCTGCACTCCGGTGCCCCCGTTGCTATCGAAATGGATTCAAAGACTTTCTTCCCTGACTTCTCTAAAGTGGGCACCCTGGTTGTATTTGTTGCCTTCATTTTGAGTTATATGGGCGTAGAAGCATCCGCAACCCACGTCAATGAAATGAGCAACCCAGGGCGCGACTATCCGTTGGCTATGTTACTGCTGATGGTGGCGGCAATCTGCTTAAGCTCTGTTGGCGGTTTGTCTATTGCGATGGTCATTCCGGGTAATGAAATCAACCTCTCCGCAGGGGTAATGCAAACCTTTACCGTTCTGATGTCCCATGTGGCACCGGAAATTGAGTGGACGGTTCGCGTGATCTCCGCACTGCTGTTGCTGGGTGTTTTGGCGGAAATCGCTTCCTGGATTGTTGGTCCTTCTCGCGGGATGTATGTCACTGCGCAGAAAAACCTGCTGCCAGCGGCATTCGCTAAAATGAACAAAAATGGCGTACCGGTAACGCTGGTCATTTCGCAGCTGGTGATTACTTCTATCGCGTTGATCATCCTCACCAATACCGGTGGCGGTAACAACATGTCCTTCCTGATCGCACTGGCGCTGACGGTGGTGATTTATCTGTGTGCTTATTTCATGCTGTTTATTGGCTACATTGTGTTGGTTCTTAAACATCCTGACTTAAAACGCACATTTAATATCCCTGGTGGTAAAGGGGTGAAACTGGTCGTGGCTGTTGTCGGTCTGCTGACTTCAATTATGGCGTTTATTGTTTCCTTCCTGCCGCCGGATAACATCCAGGGTGACTCTACCGATATGTATGTTGAATTACTGGTCGTGAGTTTCCTGGTGGTACTTGCCCTGCCCTTTATTCTCTATGCTGTTCATGATCGTAAAGGCAAAGGGAATACCGGCGTCACTCTGGAGCCAATCAACAGTCAGAACGCACCAAAAGGTCACTTCTTCCTGCACCCGCGTGCACGTTCACCACACTATATTGTGATGAATGACAAGAAACACTAACCATGTCTGAATGGTTATAAGATAAGGGAGCGATAATTCATCGCTCCCTTTTTCGTGCTTGCTGTCGTATTGACTTAACCGGGATAAGTACGAGAATGAGCGCACATCTGTTTACCGGAAACCAGCACATATGGATATCTGCTCCCGAAACGAGAAATTAGCGATTAGAAGACCAGCGGTACTGGTTGCACTGGCACTTTTACTGTGTAGTTGCAAAAGCACGCCTCCAGAGTCAATGGTGACACCACCAGCGGGTTCAAAGCCACCAGCCACGACGCAACAATCGTCACAACCGATGCGTGGCATCTGGCTGGCCACGGTGTCTCGCCTCGACTGGCCACCGGTTTCCTCGGTTAACATTAGTAACCCCACCAGCCGGGCCCGTGTACAACAACAGGCGATAATCGACAAACTGGATCATCTGCAACGTCTCGGCATCAACACGGTCTTTTTCCAGGTCAAGCCAGACGGTACCGCCCTGTGGCCGTCGAAAATTTTGCCGTGGTCCGATCTTATGACCGGTAAGATTGGTGAAAATCCGGGTTACGATCCGCTGCAATTCATGCTCGACGAAGCCCACAAGCGTGGGATGAAAGTTCACGCCTGGTTTAACCCCTATCGCGTATCGGTTAATACAAAGCCCGGTACTATCAGGGAACTGAATAGCACCCTGTCTCAACAACCGGCGAGCGTCTATGTGCAACACCGCGACTGGATCAGAACGTCCGGCGATCGCTTTGTCCTCGACCCGGGCATACCTGAGGTTCAGGACTGGATCACATCAATAGTCGCAGAAGTGGTTTCCCGCTATCCGGTAGATGGCGTGCAGTTTGACGACTATTTCTATACTGAGTCACCGGGTTCACGGCTAAATGATAACGAAACGTACCGCAAATACGGAGGCGCATTTGCGTCAAAAGCAGACTGGCGGCGCAACAATACTCAGCAGTTAATTGCGAAAGTATCGCACACCATTAAAAGCATTAAGCCGGAAGTCGAATTTGGCGTTAGCCCGGCAGGCGTGTGGCGTAACCGATCACACGATCCGCTCGGTTCCGATACCCGAGGCGCGGCAGCCTATGACGAATCCTACGCTGACACCCGTCGATGGGTGGAACAAGGATTGCTGGATTACATTGCTCCCCAAATTTACTGGCCGTTCTCACGGAGTGCCGCACGTTATGACGTTTTGGCAAAATGGTGGGCGGATGTCGTTAAACCGACCAGGACCCGCCTGTATATCGGTATCGCCTTCTATAAAGTGGGTGAACCTTCAAAGATAGAGCCAGACTGGATGATTAACGGCGGCGTACCGGAACTGAAAAAACAGCTCGATCTTAACGATGCCGTGCCAGAAATTAGCGGCACAATCTTGTTCCGTGAGGACTATCTGAATAAACCGCAGACTCAACAAGCGGTTAGCTATCTGCAAAGTCGTTGGGGCAGTTAAACTCCCATTCATACTTTGTGACAAGCCGGTGGTTTACCCACCGGCTTGCTACCCTCTTGAAATATCCCACTAGTAATCATGCTTACTTAAGTCAAATTAACTACGCAATTAACCACACTTAGTTAAACAGTCATAAATCCCCTAATAAAAATGTATGAATATGAAAAAACATACGATATTCGCTGTCACCGAAAAATAATTACGATGGGCTATACTCTTCTGAAGAACAGTAGCGTAGATTGAAACTGTCCTAAGTCGCTTATTTGTTTTCAGTATATCTTCATATTTCAGGAGAATATGGTGCAGTTAGTCGATCTCGCACGTTGCGTTTCGTTTTGATTCCGTCTGCTTTCCCAGCCTTATAAGGGTGTGAATTATGGAGATGTATTTTAAAAGAATGAAAGATGAGTGGACCGGGCTTGTCGAACAAGCAGATCCGCTCATTCGTGCTAAAGCCGCGGAAATTGCCGTTGCGCATGCCCATTATCTGAGTATTGAGTTTTACCGAATTGTCCGTATCGACCCGCATGCCGAAGAATTCTTGAGTAATGAACAAGTTGAGCGGCAGTTGAAAAGTGCGATGGAACGCTGGATTATTAACGTGCTTTCTGCCCAGGTTGACGATGTCGAAAGGCTAATACAAATCCAGCATACCGTTGCGGAAGTGCATGCCCGCATAGGAATTCCGGTAGAAATTGTCGAGATGGGGTTTCGGGTGCTGAAAAAAATCCTCTATCCGGTCATCTTCTCTTCGGATTATTCCGCCGCAGAAAAACTTCAGGTCTACCATTTCTCTATTAACAGTATTGATATCGCTATGGAAGTGATGACCCGCGCGTTTACCTTTAGTGACAGTAGTGCCTCAAAAGAAGATGCAAACTATCGTATCTTCTCGTTACTGGAAAATGCCGAAGAAGAAAAAGAGCGGCAAATAGCCTCATTACTTTCATGGGAAATAGATATTATCTATAAAGTCCTGCTGGATTCTGATTTAGGCAGTAGTTTGCCTTTAAGCCAGGCTGATTTTGGCCTGTGGTTTAACCATAAAGGTCGACATTATTTTAGCGGCATAGCCGAAGTGGGCCATATCTCCCGTCTGATTCAGGATTTTGACGGTATTTTCAATCAAACCATGCGTAACACCAGGAATTTGAATAACAGAAGTTTACGGGTGAAATTTTTATTACAGATAAGAAATACCGTATCGCAAATTATTACCTTGTTGCGTGAATTGTTTGAAGAAGTATCGCGCCACGAAGTCGGTATGGATGTACTGACGAAATTACTTAACCGCCGTTTCCTGCCGACTATCTTCAAACGCGAAATTGCCCATGCCAACCGGACCGGTACACCGCTGTCAGTGCTGATTATTGACGTTGATAAATTCAAAGAGATTAACGATACGTGGGGCCATAACACTGGCGATGAAATTCTGCGTAAAGTCTCTCAGGCCTTTTATGACAACGTCCGCAGTAGTGATTATGTTTTCCGCTACGGGGGCGATGAATTTATCATTGTTTTGACTGAAGCTTCGGAAAACGAAACGTTACGTACCGCAGAACGTATTCGCAGTCGGGTGGAGAAAACCAAACTGAAAGCCGCAAACGGCGAAGATATTGCCCTCTCACTTTCCATCGGTGCCGCCATGTTTAATGGTCATCCTGACTATGAGCGCCTCATTCAAATAGCCGATGAAGCTCTGTATATCGCCAAAAGACGAGGTAGAAACCGTGTTGAACTCTGGAAAGCCAGTCTTTAGATGCGCCAGGATGCAGAGGTAATCATGAAACTAACCGATGCGGATAATGCCGCCGATGGCATTTTTTTCCCCGCCCTTGAGCAAAATATGATGGGCGCGGTGTTAATTAACGAAAATGATGAAGTGATGTTTTTCAACCCCGCCGCAGAGAAGCTCTGGGGGTACAAACGTGAAGAAGTCATTGGCAATAACATTGATATGCTGATTCCGCGGGATTTGCGTCCCGCGCATCCTGAATACATCCGTCACAACCGTGAAGGCGGTAAAGCGCGCGTCGAGGGGATGAGTCGGGAGCTGCAGCTGGAGAAAAAAGACGGCAGTAAAATCTGGACCCGTTTTGCGCTATCGAAAGTGAGCGCCGAGGGTAAAATTTATTACCTGGCGCTGGTACGGGATGCCAGCGTAGAAATGGCGCAAAAAGAACAGACCCGACAATTGATTATTGCCGTTGACCATCTCGACCGACCGGTGATTGTCCTCGATCCGGAACGCCATATTGTGCAGTGCAATCGCGCATTTACCGAAATGTTTGGTTACTGCATTAGCGAAGCCAGCGGTATGCAGCCCGATACACTCCTGAACATTCCAGAATTCCCTGCTGATAACCGCATTCGTTTACAACAGTTGCTATGGAAAACCGCCCGCGATCAGGACGAATTTCTGCTGTTGACGCGCACCGGTGAAAAAATCTGGATTAAAGCCTCTATCAGCCCGGTCTATGATGTGCTCGCGCATCTGCAGAACCTGGTAATGACTTTCTCGGATATCACCGAAGAACGGCAAATCCGCCAGCTTGAAGGCAATATTCTCGCCGCCATGTGCAGCAGCCCGCCATTTCATGAAATGGGGGAAATTATTTGTCGTAACATCGAATCTGTACTCAACGAATCGCATGTTTCGCTGTTCGCGCTGCGCAACGGGATGCCGATACACTGGGCGTCATCTTCGCACGGTGCAGAAGTTCAAAATGCGCGAAGCTGGTCAGCGACCATTCGTCAGCGTGATGGTGCGCCTGCGGGGATCCTGCAAATTAAAACCTCGTCAGGAGCAGAAACCAGCGCCTTTATCGAACGCGTGGCAGATATCAGCCAGCATATGGCCGCGCTGGCGCTGGAACAGGAAAAAAGCCGTCAGCATATTGAACAACTCATCCAATTTGATCCGATGACCGGTCTGCCAAATCGCAATAACCTGCACAATTACCTCGATGACCTGGTCGACAAAGCCGTCTCTCCGGTGGTCTATCTCATCGGTGTTGACCATATTCAGGATGTGATTGATAGCCTTGGCTATGCGTGGGCCGATCAGGCATTGCTGGAAGTGGTCAATCGCTTTCGTGAAAAACTCAAACCGGATCAGTATCTCTGTCGTATCGAAGGTACGCAGTTTGTCCTCGTGAGCCTCGAAAACGACGTCAGTAACATTACCCAGATCGCCGATGAGCTACGGAATGTGGTCAGCAAGCCGATAATGATTGACGATAAACCATTCCCGCTTACCTTGAGTATTGGCATCAGCTACGACGTGGGTAAAAACCGCGATTACCTGCTCTCCACTGCTCACAATGCAATGGATTATATTCGCAAAAATGGCGGTAACGGCTGGCAGTTCTTCAGCCCGGCGATGAACGAAATGGTAAAAGAGCGTTTGGTTTTAGGCGCGGCGCTGAAAGAAGCAATTAGCAATAACCAACTAAAACTGGTTTACCAGCCGCAAATCTTCGCAGAAACGGGTGAACTGTACGGCATCGAAGCCCTTGCTCGCTGGCACGATCCCCTGCATGGTCATGTGCCCCCTTCACGGTTTATTCCTCTCGCAGAAGAGATCGGTGAAATCGAAAATATTGGACGCTGGGTCATCGCGGAAGCTTGCCGTCAGTTAGCAGAATGGCGTAGCCAGAATATTCATATCCCGGCGTTATCCGTTAACTTGTCGGCGTTGCACTTTCGCAGTAATCAGCTGCCTAATCAGGTGTCTGATGCAATGCACGCCTTGGGTATTGACGGCCACCAGCTGACAGTGGAAATCACGGAAAGCATGATGATGGAACACGATACCGAAATCTTTAAGCGCATTCAGATCCTGCGCGATATGGGCGTGGGTTTATCGGTAGATGATTTTGGCACGGGCTTTTCCGGATTATCCCGCTTAGTCAGTCTTCCGGTAACGGAAATCAAAATTGACAAAAGTTTTGTCGATCGTTGTCTGACCGAAAAACGCATCCTTGCCTTACTTGAAGCCATTACCAGCATTGGGCAAAGCCTTAATTTAACCGTCGTGGCGGAAGGCGTCGAAACCAAAGAGCAATTTGAGATGCTACGCAAGATCCACTGTCGCGTTATTCAGGGATATTTCTTTTCCCGCCCCCTGCCCGCCGAAGAAATTCCAGGCTGGATGAGCAGTGTGTTACCGCTGAAAATCTGACAAATTCCTCTCGCCCGCACTCGCGGGTTTTCCTTTAACGTGACACTGTCACTTAAATACTGTGATTTCAGCTACGATTCCGGGAGATTCCTTCCTTAACTTCCCCTCTTGCACCAAAACTGCACTACGCTGCACAAATGTTGATCAAAAGTTAAAAAATATAACTTTAAGCCAGCATTCTGGCGCTTATCCCGGCATGGCATGAGATCTGCATAAGCGGAAAGCGCAGCAATTTTTGTCTTATACAGGAACTGTTTATGTCGGATACCACCGAACTGGTTGATTTAGCCGTGATCTTCCCTGATCTGGAGATCGAACTGAAATACGCCTGCGCTGATAACATCACAGGTAAAGCTATTTATCAGCAAGCGCGTTGTCTGTTACACAAGGATGCGATTACCGCGCTGGCGAAAAGTATCAGTATCGCCCAGCTGTCAGGCATACAACTGGTGATTTACGATGCGTATCGCCCACAACAAGCACAGGCGATGTTGTGGCAAGCCTGCCCAGACCCGCAATATGTTGTTGATGTGACGGTCGGTTCTAATCACAGCCGTGGCACGGCGATCGACCTGACGCTTCGTGATGAGCACGGGAACATCCTGGATATGGGTGCAGAGTTCGATGAAATGCACGAACGTTCCCATGCTTATCACCCTTCCGTCCCGCCAGCCGCTCAGCGCAATCGGCTGTTGCTGAATGCGATTATGACTGGCGGTGGCTTTGTCGGTATCCCGAGCGAATGGTGGCACTTCGAATTACCCCAGGCAGCGAGTTACCCACTACTCGCTGATCAATTCACCTGTTTTATATCCCCTGGCACACAGCACGCCAGTTAATCAGGAAACTGTCATGAAGAGATCGATATCGTTTCGTCCTACATTGCTCGCGATCGTCCTTGCCACAACAATGCCGGTTGCGCACGCCGCCGTACCGAAAGATATGCTGGTGATCGGTAAAGCTGCCGACCCACAAACCCTCGACCCAGCGGTAACAATTGATAATAACGACTGGACAGTGACCTACCCGTCTTATCAGCGACTGGTTCAGTACAAAACGGACGGTGATAAAGGCTCAACCGACGTTGAAGGCGATCTGGCTAGTAGCTGGAAAGCGTCTGACGATCAAAAAGAGTGGACGTTCACCCTGAAGGACAATGCTAAATTTGCCGATGGCACACCTGTCACTGCCGAAGCAGTAAAACTCTCTTTTGAGCGGTTACTAAAAATCGGCCAGGGGCCAGCAGAAGCATTTCCCAAAGATTTAAAGATTGATGCTCCCGACGAACATACAGTGAGGTTTACCCTTAGCCAGCCATTCGCACCGTTCCTCTACACGCTGGCGAATGACGGTGCATCCATTATCAATCCGGCGGTCTTAAAGGAGCATGCGGCGGATGATGCCCGTGGTTTCCTCGCGCAAAATACCGCTGGCTCCGGACCGTTTATGCTGAAAAGCTGGCAAAAAGGTCAGCAATTAGTTCTGGTGCCAAATCCGCATTACCCCGGCAATAAACCGAATTTCAAACGGGTATCGGTAAAAATTATCGGTGAAAGTGCTTCCCGTCGCCTGCAGCTCTCCCGTGGCGACATTGACATTGCCGATGCGCTGCCGGTGGATCAACTCAACGCACTGAAGCAGGAAAACAAAGTCAACGTGGCAGAGTATCCGTCACTGCGCGTCACCTATCTGTATCTGAATAACAGCAAAGCGCCGCTTAATCAGGCGGATCTGCGTCGGGCCATTTCCTGGTCTACCGATTATCAGGGTATGGTTAACGGCATTCTGAGTGGTAACGGAAAACAAATGCGCGGCCCGATTCCGGAAGGCATGTGGGGATACGATGCGACGGCAATGCAATACAACCATGACGAAACGAAAGCCAAAGCCGAATGGGATAAAATGACGAGCAAACCCACCAGCCTGACGTTTCTCTATTCTGATAATGATCCGAACTGGGAGCCTATTGCTCTGGCGACACAATCCAGTCTCAACAAGCTGGGCATCAATGTGAAGCTGGAAAAGCTGGCGAACGCCACCATGCGCGACAGAGTGGGTAAAGGTGATTACGACATCGCGATTGGCAACTGGAGTCCGGATTTTGCCGACCCGTATATGTTTATGAATTACTGGTTTGAGTCAGACAAAAAAGGTCTGCCGGGTAACCGCTCGTTCTATGAAAACAGTGAGGTCGATAAGCTACTGCGCAATGCGCTAGCGACCACCGACCAGACGCAGCGTACCCGGGACTACCAGCAGGCACAGAAAATCGTCATTGATGACGCTGCTTATGTGTACCTGTTCCAGAAAAACTACCAACTGGCGATGAACAAAGAGGTGAAAGGCTTTGTGTTCAATCCCATGCTGGAACAGGTCTTCAATATCAATACCATGAGTAAATAACGTGACCTTCTGGAGTATTTTACGCCAACGCTGCTGGGGGCTGGTGCTCGTGGTGGCGGGCGTCTGTGTGATTACGTTTATTATCTCGCACCTGATCCCCGGCGATCCGGCGCGGTTACTGGCGGGTGACCGCGCCAGCGATGCTATCGTGGATAATATTCGCCAGCAACTGGGACTGGACCAGCCACTGTATGTACAGTTTTACCGCTACGTCAGCGACCTGTTTCAGGGTGACCTGGGAACATCCATTCGTACCGGGCGTCCGGTGCTGGAAGAGTTGCGCATATTTTTCCCGGCGACGCTGGAACTGGCTTTTTGTGCCCTGCTGCTGGCACTCCTGATTGGCATCCCGCTGGGCATACTCTCTGCAGTCTGGCGAAATCGCTGGCTGGATCATCTGGTGCGAATAATGGCCATTACCGGAATCTCCACACCTGCGTTCTGGCTTGGGCTGGGCGTCATTGTGCTGTTTTATGGTCATCTGCAAATTCTTCCCGGCGGCGGAAGGCTTGATGACTGGCTGGATCCACCAACGCACGTTACCGGCTTTTATCTGCTCGATGCGCTGCTTGAAGGCAACGGTGAAGTCTTCTTCAATGCGCTGCAACATCTCATCTTACCGGCATTAACGCTGGCGTTCGTTCACCTGGGAATTGTCGCTCGCCAGATCCGCTCAGCTATGCTGGAACAATTGAGTGAAGATTACATTCGTACCGCCCGGGCCAGCGGCTTGCCCGGCTGGTATATCGTTTTATGTTATGCGCTACCCAATGCGTTGATCCCCTCGATTACCGTATTGGGTCTGGCGCTGGGCGATTTGTTGTATGGCGCAGTGCTCACCGAAACCGTTTTTGCCTGGCCCGGAATGGGTGCATGGGTAGTAACATCAATACAGGCGCTCGACTTCCCGGCAGTGATGGGCTTTGCCGTCGTGGTTTCATTTGCTTATGTGCTGGTCAACCTGGTGGTGGATTTGCTCTATTTGTGGATTGATCCGCGTATCGGACGTGGAGGTGGTGAATGATGCTAAGCGAGGAAACGTCCGCCGTACGCCCACAAAAACAAACGCGATTTAACGGTGCAAAACTGGTATGGATGCTGAAAGGCAGTCCGCTTACCGTGACCGGCGCAGTCATCATTGTATTAATGCTACTGATGATGATTTTTTCACCGTGGCTGGCGACGTATAATCCCAACGCCATTGATTTAACCGCCCGCCTTTTGCCGCCTTCTGCGGCGCACTGGTTTGGCACCGATGAAGTGGGACGCGATCTGTTTAGCCGCGTACTGGTCGGCAGTCAGCAATCAATTCTCGCCGGATTAGTGGTGGTCGCCATTGCAGGTATGATGGGGTCGCTACTCGGGTGTCTATCCGGTGTGCTTGGCGGACGCGCAGACGCGATTATCATGCGCATCATGGACATTATGCTGTCGATTCCTTCGCTGGTGCTGACAATGGCACTGGCAGCCGCTCTCGGGCCGAGTTTGTTTAACGCCATGCTGGCGATTGCTATTGTGCGAATTCCCTTTTATGTGCGCCTGGCGCGGGGGCAAACATTAGTTGTCCGCCAGTACACTTACGTTCAGGCGGCGAAAACCTTTGGTGCGTCACGCTGGCATCTGATCAACTGGCATATTTTACGTAACTCGCTGCCGCCGCTGATTGTGCAGGCATCGCTGGATATCGGTAGCGCGATTTTAATGGCCGCCACGTTGGGATTTATTGGCCTGGGTGCTCAACAACCGAGTGCTGAATGGGGGGCGATGGTGGCGAATGGTCGCAACTATGTGCTCGATCAATGGTGGTATTGCGCATTTCCGGGGGCAGCGATTTTGCTTACCGCCGTCGGGTTTAATCTCTTTGGCGATGGTATTCGCGATCTGCTTGACCCGAAAGCAGGAGGAAAGCAGTCATGACCCAACCCGTTCTGGACATTCAACAGCTGCATTTGAGTTTCCCCGGTTTTAACGGCGACGTTCACGCGCTCAACAATGTGTCCTTGCAGATTAACCGCGGTGAAATTGTCGGTCTGGTGGGAGAATCCGGCTCGGGTAAATCAGTCACTGCAATGTTGATTATGCGTCTGCTACCAACGGGCAGTTATTGCGTACATCGGGGACATATTTCACTGCTGGGAGAAGATGCTCTTAACGCTCGGGAAAAGCAGCTTCGTCAGTGGCGCGGCGCACGAGTGGCGATGATCTTTCAGGAACCGATGACCGCCCTTAATCCGACACGTCGAATAGGTCTTCAGATGATGGACGTGATCCGCCATCATCAACCAATAAGTCGTCGGGAAGCCAGAGCTAAAGCGATTGCCCTGCTGGAAGAGATGCAAATCCCGGATGCCGTGGAAGTTATGTCGCGCTATCCGTTTGAGCTTTCAGGTGGTATGCGCCAGCGGGTAATGATTGCGCTGGCATTCTCCTGCGAGCCGCAATTGATTATTGCCGACGAACCGACTACGGCGCTGGACGTCACGGTACAGTTGCAGGTATTGCGTCTGCTTAAACATAAAGCCCGCGCCAGTGGAACTGCGGTACTGTTCATCAGCCATGATATGCCCGTGGTGTCGCAACTGTGCGATAGCGTTTACGTGATGTATGCCGGAAGCGTGATTGAGAGCGGCGTGACGGCAGACGTTATCCATCATCCCCGGCATCCGTATACCATTGGTTTGCTGCAATGCGCACCGGAACATGGAATACCGCGCCAGCCATTACCCGCTATTCCGGGGACGGTACCAAACCTCACCCATTTGCCTGACGGCTGCGCTTTTCGCGATCGTTGCTATGCGGCAGGTGCACAGTGTGAAAACGTCCCGGCGCTGACAGCGTGTGGTGACAACAACCACAGCTGCGCCTGTTGGTATCCTCAGCAGGAGGTCATTAGTGTCTGACACGTTATTAACGTTACGCGACGTCCATATCAATTTCCCGGCCCGAAAAAACTGGCTTGGTAAAACTACGGAACATGTTCATGCCATCAATGGTATTGATTTACAGATCCGTCGTGGTGAAACCTTAGGGATCGTCGGTGAGTCAGGCTGCGGCAAAAGCACCCTCGCACAGCTTTTAATGGGTATGCTGCAACCGAGCCACGGGCAGTACATCTGTTCAGGATCACAACGCATTATGCAGATGGTGTTTCAGGACCCGCTCTCTTCGCTTAATCCGCGCTTACCGGTGTGGCGTATCATCACGGAACCGCTCTGGATTGCTAAGCGTAGTAGTGAACAACAGCGGCGAGCGTTGGCAGAGGAGCTGGCTGTGCAGGTGGGTATTCGTCCGGAGTATCTCGACCGCTTGCCTCATGCGTTCTCAGGCGGGCAGCGGCAACGTATCGCCATTGCCAGAGCACTCTCTTCGCAGCCTGACGTGATTGTGCTTGATGAACCAACCTCGGCGCTGGATATCTCCGTGCAGGCGCAGATCCTCAATTTACTGGTAACGCTACAGGAAAATCGCGAGCTGACTTATGTGCTGATTTCACACAATGTCTCCGTGATACGTCATATGAGCGATCGGGTGGCGGTGATGTATCTCGGACAGATTGTGGAACTAGGAGACGTGCAACAGGTGCTGACAGCTCCGGCACATCCATACACCCGATTATTGCTGGATTCCCTCCCCGCCATTGATAAACCGCTGGAGGAAGAATGGGCATTACGTAAAACGGATCTACCAGGAAACCGCACGTTGCCACAAGGCTGTTTTTTCCGCGAACGCTGCCCTCTGGCAACCCACGGATGTGAAGTCCGGCAATCATTAACAATAAGGGAGGACGGACGTGAGATCCGGTGCTGGCGGGCGCTGTAGAGACGCTAACAACGCATCAGGCAATCACACGCCTGACGCGTCATCCGGCAACGCTTTACGATTTCAACTGGTAATCCAGCGTAATTTCCGCTTTCAGTACCTGTGAAACCGGACATCCTGCTTTTGCTTTCTGGATGATGCCGTCAAAGGTAGAGGCATCAATACCCGGCACCGCAACTTCGCTCTTCAGTGCGATTTTAGTAATCGCAAAACCGGCATCCACTTTATCCAGCGACACATCGGCGGTGGTATCAATCGATGTTGGCGTGAATCCCGCTTCCCCCAGCATTAATGAAAGCGCCATTGAGAAACATGCGGCATGCGCTGCGCCAATCAGTTCTTCAGGGTTGGTTCCTTTTTCGCCTTCAAAACGCGTGTTAAATCCATACGGCTGTTGGTTCAGCACGCCGCTCTCGGTGGATACTGTTCCCTTCCCGCGTTTGATATCGCCTTCCCAGTGTGCCTGACCTTTCTTATGGATTGTCATTGTTGCTCTCCTGTGGGCTTAAAAAGGAAATTATAGACTACGTGAGAAACCGCACGAGGATAAGCAGGATATTCCGAATAAAATCCGGCGAAAACATTATCTCTGTACTTAAATTAAATTCCCACAATAGATAACGGGGAATATATAATCCAAAAGATATTGTATCAATATTAATCGGATCGCCCCAATTACAATCCCTATGAATATCATGGTGTTATAATATAAAAATTATCAACCAGGACTAATCTTAACAACGAAGCGGCAAATATTTGCCATGCTGAATGTGCTTTATAAATCTGCGATCCGTAGCAGACACCAAAAATACACAGACACGGAGAATCGCTATGTTTACTTATTATCAGGCAGAAAATTCAACAGCAGAACCCGCTCTGGTTAATGCCATTGAGCAAGGCCTTCGGGCAGAGCACGGTGTTGTCACTGAAGATGACATTCTCATGGAGCTGACCAAATGGGTGGAAGCTTCTGATAACGACATCCTCAGTGATATCTACCAGCAAACGATCAATTATGTGGTCAGTGGCCAGCACCCTACGCTTTAAGGTGCTATGCTTGATCGGCAACCTAATTTAGGGGTTTAGCACGTGTTTCTTCGCTACGGCGATGTTGTCCTTAAAACTAGCAACAGGATTGAGGAGTTAAAATGAAATCGAACCGTCAGGCACGTCATATTCTTGGACTGGACCATAAAATTTCTAACCAGCGCAAAATAGTTACCGAAGGTGACAAATCCAGCGTGGTAAATAACCCAACCGGCAGAAAACGCCCCGCTGAAAAGTAATTCATAACCATCAGTCCTCAATGACGATTAAACACCATTGCCTGCGCAATGGTGTTTTTGTTTTTATCTGCTTTATACTTGGGGCCGACGCCCTGGCGGTAAAGCAAAGACGATAAAAGCGTGCCAGGGATGGATATTCAAAAAAGAGTGAGTGACATGGAACCAAAAACAAAAAAACAGCGTTCGCTTTATATTCCTTACGCTGGCCCTGTACTGCTGGAATTTCCGTTGTTGAATAAAGGCAGCGCCTTCAGCATGGAAGAACGCCGTAACTTCAACCTGCTGGGGTTACTGCCGGAAGTGGTCGAAACCATCGAAGAGCAAGCGGAACGAGCATGGATCCAGTATCAGGGATTCAAAACCGAAATCGACAAACACATCTACCTGCGTAACATCCAGGACACTAACGAAACCCTCTTCTACCGTCTGGTAAACAATCATCTTGATGAGATGATGCCTGTTATTTATACCCCAACCGTCGGCGCAGCCTGTGAGCGTTTTTCTGAGATCTACCGCCGTTCACGCGGCGTGTTTATCTCTTACCAGAACCGCCACAATATGGACGATATTCTGCAAAACGTGCCGAACCATAATATTAAAGTGATTGTGGTGACTGACGGCGAACGTATTCTGGGGCTTGGTGACCAGGGCATCGGCGGGATGGGCATTCCGATCGGTAAACTGTCGCTCTATACCGCCTGTGGCGGCATCAGTCCGGCCTATACCCTTCCGGTGGTGCTGGATGTCGGGACGAACAACCAACAGCTGCTTAACGATCCGCTGTATATGGGCTGGCGTAATCCGCGTATCACTGACGATGAATACTATGAATTCGTTGATGAATTTATCCAGGCTGTGAAACAACGCTGGCCGGACGTACTGTTGCAGTTTGAAGACTTCGCACAAAAAAATGCGATGCCGTTACTTAACCGCTATCGCAATGAAATTTGTTCTTTTAACGATGACATTCAGGGCACTGCGGCGGTAACGGTCGGCACACTGATCGCAGCCAGCCGCGCAGCAGGTGGTCAGTTAAGCGAGAAAAAAATCGTCTTCCTTGGCGCAGGTTCAGCGGGATGCGGCATTGCCGAAATGATCATCGCCCAGACTCAGCGTGAAGGATTAAGCGAGGAAGCGGCGCGGCAGAAAGTCTTTATGGTTGATCGCTTTGGCCTGCTGACCGACAAGATGCCGAACCTGCTGCCTTTCCAGACCAAACTGGTGCAGAAACGCGAAAACCTCAGTGACTGGGATACCGACAGCGATGTGCTGTCACTGCTGGATGTAGTGCGTAATGTAAAACCAGATATTCTGATTGGCGTCTCAGGACAGACCGGGCTGTTTACGGAAGAGATCATCCGTGAGATGCATAAACACTGTCCGCGTCCGATCGTGATGCCGCTGTCTAACCCGACGTCACGCGTGGAAGCCACACCGCAGGACATTATCGCCTGGACTGAAGGTAACGCGCTGGTCGCCACTGGCAGTCCGTTTAACCCAGTGGTATGGAAAGATAAAATCTACCCTATCGCCCAGTGTAACAACGCCTTTATTTTCCCGGGCATCGGGCTGGGCGTTATTGCTTCCGGCGCGTCACGTATCACCGATGAGATGCTGATGTCGGCAAGTGAAACGCTTGCTCAGTATTCGCCGCTGGTCCTGAACGGCGAAGGTCTGGTACTACCGGAACTGAAAGATATTCAGAAAGTCTCCCGCGCAATTGCCTTTGCGGTTGGCAAAATGGCGCAGCAGCAAGGCGTGGCGGTGAAAACCTCCGCCGAAGCTCTGCAACAGGCCATTGATGATAATTTCTGGCACGCCGAATACCGCGACTACCGCCGTACCTCCATCTAAGCCTGCGCCCGGTGGTGAAAGCTGCCGGGCAATTTTCCTCTCCCTTTTTCAGATCTCATCCATACTGGGTAGTGGCGAATAAATCTCATTTGCCTCACCTGCTATGCAGAACATCATCCGAAAAGGAGGAACTATGAAGGCTGCAGTTGTTACGAAGGATCATCATGTTGACGTTACGGATAAAACACTGCGCTCACTGAAACATGGCGAAGCCCTGCTGAAAATGGAGTGTTGTGGTGTATGTCATACCGATCTTCATGTTAAGAATGGCGATTTTGGTGACAAAACCGGCGTAATTCTGGGCCATGAAGGCATCGGTGTGGTGGCAGAAGTTGGCCCAGGTGTCACCTCATTAAAACCAGGCGATCGTGCCAACGTGGCGTGGTTTTACGAAGGATGCGGTCATTGCGAATACTGTAACAGTGGTAACGAAACGCTCTGCCGTTCAGTTAAAAATGCCGGATACAGCGTTGATGGCGGGATGGCGGAAGAGTGCATCGTGGTGGCGGATTACGCGGTAAAAGTGCCAGATGGCCTGGACTCGGCGGCGGCCAGCAGCATTACCTGTGCAGGGGTCACCACCTACAAAGCCGTTAAGCTGTCAAAAATTCGTCCAGGGCAGTGGATTGCTATCTACGGTCTTGGCGGTCTGGGTAACCTCGCCCTGCAATACGCGAAGAATGTCTTTAACGCGAAAGTGATCGCCATTGATGTCAATGATGAGCAGTTAAAACTGGCAACCGAAATGGGCGCTGATTTAGCGATTAACTCACGCACTGAAGACGCCGCCAAAATTGTGCAAGAAAAAACCGGTGGCGCTCACGCCGCGGTGGTGACAGCGGTAGCTAAAGCTGCGTTTAACTCGGCGGTTGATGCTGTACGAGCAGGCGGTCGTGTTGTGGCTGTCGGTCTGCCGCCGGAGTCTATGAGCCTGGACATCCCACGCCTTGTGCTGGATGGTATTGAAGTGGTCGGTTCGCTGGTCGGCACGCGCCAGGATCTCACCGAAGCCTTCCAGTTTGCGGCCGAAGGCAAAGTGGTGCCGAAAGTCGCCCTGCGTCCGTTAGCGGACATCAACACCATCTTTACTGAGATGGAAGAAGGCAAAATCCGTGGCCGTATGGTGATTGATTTCCGCCGCTAAGAGGCCTTTGCTGCGACTGCCATGTTCGGGTCGCAGCATCGCACACTCTCCAACATGAAATGGCTAAATGGATTATTGTTGCGTAGGAAGGAACAATAATGATAGTGTTCCTGGTGAAGGAACGCTACTGAGAGTAAAGACACTAATGAAAATGGCCAATCATCCCCGCCCGGGGGACATTATTCAGGAATCACTGGACGAACTTAATGTCAGCCTGCGCGAGTTTGCCAGAGCAATGGAAATTGCGCCCTCAACGGCAAGCCGATTGCTGACCGGAAAAGCAGCTTTGACACCAGAAATGGCGATTAAACTTTCCGTGGTGATCGGCAGTTCGCCGCAAATGTGGCTGAATCTGCAAAACGCCTGGAGTCTGGCAGAGGCAGAAAAAACGGTGGATGTGTCGCGATTACGCCGTCTGGTTACGCAATAAATAAATATCCTCCGGCATAGCCGGAGGTTTTTCAAATGCGCCTATAAGGCTCTCTTACCAGCCGCGCCCTAACAGGCGCACACGATCTGACATTTGCATCCAACTTCG
>NZ_JBJQMA010000039.1:0-26383 GCF_046486065.1 Escherichia sp. WS547
TAAACTTCGTAATGAATTACGTGTTCACTCTTGAGACTTGGTATTCATTTTTCGTCTTGCGACGTTAAGAATCCGTATCTTCGAGTGCCCACACAGATTGTCTGATAAATTGTTAAAGAGCAGTTGCGACGCGGCCTTCAGCTCACTGTCGCGAGGTGGCGTATATTACGCTTTCCTCTTTCAGAGTCAACCCTGAATTTCAGGATTTTTTCTCTTTGTTGTTACGACCATCTTGTGAAGTGTTTCACGTTGTCGTCTCAACGGAGGCGCATTATAGGGATCCCAATTTTTTGCACAAGTACTTTTTTGATCTTTTTTTCTGTTTGTTGCTTTTTCATCCTTTTTGCTGCATTCGCACACAAAACGGTGCTTTTTTGCATGCTAAAAGACTTGCACAAGGCCAATAATGCACCCAAAGTCATTAGGAAATCATTTATTGTTGAGGTAATTATGTCTGATGTTTTACGCCCATACCGCGATCTTTTTCCACAAATCGGTCAGCGCGTAATGATCGACGATAGCAGCGTCGTGATTGGTGACGTTCGTCTGGCTGATGATGTGGGGATCTGGCCGCTCGTTGTGATTCGTGGAGATGTACATTATGTACAGATCGGAGCACGCACCAATATCCAGGATGGCAGTATGTTGCATGTCACTCATAAATCCTCGTACAACCCAGATGGCAACCCATTAACCATTGGCGAAGATGTCACTGTTGGTCACAAGGTGATGCTCCACGGCTGCACCATTGGCAATCGAGTTTTGGTTGGGATGGGCTCAATTTTACTTGATGGCGCAATAGTAGAAGATGATGTGATGATTGGTGCGGGTAGCCTGGTCCCACAAAATAAACGGCTGGAGAGCGGATATCTGTATCTCGGTAGCCCCGTCAAACAGATCCGCCCGTTAAGTGATGAAGAGAAGGCTGGGTTACGCTATTCCGCAAATAACTACGTGAAATGGAAGGACGAATATCTGGATCAAAGTAACCAGACCCAACCTTGATCATCTTCACTTTGTTCCTGAATTAAGTTTTCCGCTTCTTCTTCCAGGTCCCAGCGATGCTGACGAAAACTCGCTAACCACTGTTCTGGCGTATCTCCAGTAAAGCGATACGCCAGACTCTCGCCAGAGATCGCACATGTCAGTTGCATACCATTCACGAGAGCAGGAAAACATGCACATCTTTTATTCTCGTCCCACTCTTCCCTATCCGGAAACTGGATGGCCTGATTCACGCTGACAATTCCTGTTGCAATAGTTTGATGACCGGTTCTACATCAGGCAGAACGCCATGCCAAAGAAGGAAGGCATGAGCCGCCTGTGCCACCAGCATTCCTAAACCATCAGCATTACGCTTTGAGCCTCGCTGCTGACACCATGCCAGAAAAGGAGTTTTTCCTTTCTGATAGAACATGTCATAGCAATAAATGCCTGGATGAATGAGCGATGACGGGATCGCCGGAATATCACCACTGATGCCACTGGATGTTGCATTAATAATGAGATCAAACTCATGGCCTTCCAGTTCGTCCATACCCAACGCCTGAATACTGCCAGTGTGCGCAAACAATTTAGCCAACTCTTCCGCGCGGGATACCGTCCGATTAGTGATTGTCACCGCACAGTCCAGGGAAAGGAGTGGCAGTAGTACGCCGCGAGATGCTCCACCAGCGCCAATGAGCAGAATACGTAAACCAGGACGGATAAAAGACAGACGTTCCAGATCGCTTAACAAACCTATACCATCGGTATTGTCACCCAGCAGGCGTCCATCTTCTAACCGCTTGAGGGTATTAACAGCACCAACCAACGCTGCCCGTTCAGTAAGTTCATCCGCTCTGGCAAAAGCCTCTTCTTTAAAAGGTACCGTCACATTCGCACCTTTACCACCAGCACTAAAGAAAGCGTTCAGTGTGTTGATGAAATCATTGATGGGTGCCAACACGCGCCCATAGGGATGTTCAATATTCAGTTGCTGAGCAAATTGCTGATGAATGAATGGCGATTTGCTGTGGGCTATCGGATTACCAAAAACAGCATAGGTTTCCATTATGTTACCCCTGTCGAAACAGTTCACCCGTCAGGGCATCGCGGATTTCTGAAGGATTTAAACGCCCCCCCGTTTCACCAGGCACAACCGGGAACGCCGCGCCAAATTGTGCGCGAACTTCGTCTACTGTTCGACAAGGTGGCAATCCACTCAAGTTGGCACTGGTAGAAACCAGCGGTTTACCATAAGCCTGGCACAAAGCAACCACCAACGGATGGTCGGTGACTCGTACAGCAAGCGAATCAAAGCGGCCCGTCAACCAGCGCGGTGTTGTCGCAGGCGCGGGAAAAACAAAGGTGACAGGAGCTGGCCAGCGAGAAAATATAGTTTCACGCTGCGCGTCAGTCAGCATGGTGTCATCAATATAGGGTTTAAGCTGCTCGTAATTTGCGGCGATTAGAATCAGCCCTTTATCAACCGGACGCTGTTTTAACTCCAACAGTCGCATCACTGCTGTTTCGCTATCAGGATCGCACCCGACACCGAAAACGGCTTCCGTTGGATAGGCGATGACACGTTCTTCATTGAGGACATCTATCGCAGCTGCGATAGCGTCTCCTTGCAGGTTATTATTCACGTTATTATTCCGCCGAAACCGGCTTTCCACATTGTTTACTGGCACAAAAGTGTTTTACACCCTGCGCGGTTTTCTTTTCGATGAGTAGCGGATAATGACACTCAGGGCATTCTCCAGCTATGGGTTTGAAGTTAATGGCAAATTGACACTCCGGGTAGCGATCACAGGAGTGAAACGTTTTGCCATAACGGGAGCGGCGCTGGACCAGATGGCCCGTCCGGCATTGGGGGCATGTAATTGCTGTTTCGTCCGGTTTATCGATAAGTTCGGTATGTTCGCATTCAGGGTAGTTACTGCAACCAATAAACATACCAAAGCGTCCCTGGCGTAATACCAGATTTGCGCCACATGCAGGGCAAACCTGCCCCTCCAGAACTTTGACGATATGTCCATCCGCTGAAGATTTCAGAGGACGGACGTAGTCACACGCCGGATACTGTGAGCATCCAAGAAACGGACCGTGTTTCCCGGATCGAATTACCAGTTCAGCCCCGCACTTTGGGCAGGACTCATTATTACGCACCGTGAACAGTGCTGATTTCGCCATAACAACTTATGCTGAATTAAAGAAATGATTAATGCAGCATACCTTCATTCACTTCAAAGAGTAATTCTTCCATTTGCTGGTACGCATTTTCGCAGCCCGGAATATTGAACAACACCATCAGGATTACCCATTTCAGGTCTTCCAGGTCGAACTCTGCGGTATCCAGCGCGAGCACTCGCTCTATCACCATTTCACGGGTTTCAAGGTTAAGCACCTGAATTTGCTCAAGGAAAAGCAAAAAACCACGACAGCTGGCATCCAGTCTTTCACACTCTTCAGGGGTATAAATACGCATGGAGAGTGGATCAGAGGCCAGTTGCATCGGTTCTGCCAGTCCTTCCTGATAATCCGCAAGCTTTTCCAGCCAAAGCAGGGCATTGTAGATATCTTCTCGATCAAATCCTGCGTCGGTAAGATCCTGTTCAAGTTTGTCTTGATCCACACGCAACTCAGCTTCTGTGTGAATATAGGTTTCAAACAAATACATTAGTACGTCGAACATGGCATGCCCTCCTCAATCGGACATAGCCGCCGGGTACAGCTGCGATCCATCCTGCTAACTCCAGTTCGAGTAGTTGAGTTACTACCTCTGGCACAGGTTGGCCGGCACGTTCAGCGACGACGTCAACAGGTGTTACCTCATCTCCTACGTTAGCCAGGAGCTCAGGAAATGGCAATGCCACGTCTTCCTGATCTGGTGAATAAAATGAATTTTCAGGGGCGTCTGGCAACCAGTGCAATCCAAATTGCAAGTTTTCCAGAATTTCTTCCGGTTCCGTCACAAGAATCGCACCTTGTTTTATTAACCAGTGAGGCCCTTCGCTTCCCGGATTCCCTAATGGACCCGGCAAGGCAAAAACTTCACGCCCCTGCTCAAGCGCACAACGTGCTGTCACCAGCGAACCACTGCGCAAAGCCGCTTCCACCACCAGTACACCTTTACTTAGACCACTGATAATGCGATTTCTTCGTGGGAAATTGTAAGCAAGGGGAGGAACATCGAGGGGAAATTCCGAGACAAGAGCCCCACCATGTTCAAGCAAACTGGTAGCCAGTCGGGCATGGCGACGCGGATGAATGGTATTAAGTCCATTCCCTAATACAGCAATGCTGACGCCATTTACCTGTAAGGCCGCTTTATGCGCCACACCATCGATTCCACGCGCCAGTCCACTCGTAATTGTCACTCCACGCGTCGCCAGAGTTTCGCAAAATAATCGTCCCCATCGCTCGCCATACCATGAATGCGCCCGACTCCCCACTACGGCAAGCTGAAATGAATGCAGCGCGTGCAGTTCTCCTTCAACAAACAGTGCGCCGGGGTAATCTGTCGTCGCAAGAAGTTGAGGAGGATAAAATTCGCTGTCCGCAGGGATTAAATGATGGTTGGGTTGCTCCAACCAACAAAGTGAGCTTTCGATACTCTTTCGCGGAAATGAAAGAAAGCGTTGTGCCTGCCGCAATGTAAGCCCTGTTTGCTGCAATACAACCGCATCAATATGCGACTGTTTTGCCAGCCAGTGAGCTATACGGACCATATCATCGCCGTACAAGCTGCTGACGCTCATTAAACGCAGCCAAATTTCTGTATCGACCATCCTTATCTCCCTGCCATAAGCAGCCTTAGCAATCTTTGCGATTGGTCAGTGATGCTGTCAATCAGAGGGGGATTTGTCTAGAATAGAAGAAATAATCTTTCTAACTCCTGAACACATCTCTGGAGATTTATGTCAGTTTTGCAAGTGTTACATATTCCGGACGAGCGGCTTCGCAAAGTTGCTAAACCGGTAGAAGAAGTGAATGCAGAAATTCAGCGTATCGTCGATGATATGTTCGAGACGATGTACGCAGAAGAAGGTATTGGCCTGGCGGCAACCCAGGTTGATATCCATCAACGTATCATTGTTATTGATGTTTCGGAAAACCGTGACGAACGGCTGGTGTTAATCAATCCGGAGCTTTTAGAAAAAAGCGGCGAAACAGGCATTGAAGAAGGTTGCCTGTCGATCCCTGAACAACGTGCTTTAGTGCCACGCGCAGAGAAAGTTAAAATTCGCGCCCTGGACCGCGACGGTAAACCATTTGAACTGGAAGCAGACGGTCTGTTAGCCATCTGTATTCAGCATGAGATGGATCACCTGGTCGGCAAACTGTTTATGGATTATCTGTCACCGCTGAAACAACAACGTATTCGTCAGAAAGTTGAAAAACTGGATCGTCTGAAAGCCCGGGCTTAAGGATAAGAACTAACGTGTCAGAATCACTACGTATTATTTTTGCGGGTACACCTGACTTTGCAGCGCGTCATCTCGACGCGCTGTTGTCTTCTGGTCATAACGTCGTTGGCGTGTTCACCCAGCCAGACCGACCAGCAGGACGCGGTAAAAAACTGATGCCCAGCCCGGTTAAAGTTCTGGCTGAGGAAAAAGGTCTGCCCGTTTTTCAACCGGTTTCCCTGCGTCCACAAGAAAACCAGCAACTGGTCGCCGATCTACAGGCTGATGTTATGGTTGTCGTCGCCTATGGCTTAATTCTGCCTAAAGCAGTGCTGGAGATGCCGCGTCTTGGCTGTATCAACGTTCATGGTTCACTGCTGCCACGCTGGCGCGGTGCTGCACCAATCCAACGCTCACTATGGGCGGGTGATGCAGAAACTGGTGTGACCATTATGCAAATGGATGTTGGTTTAGACACCGGTGACATGCTCTATAAGCTCTCCTGCCCGATTACTGCAGAAGATACCAGTGGTACGCTGTACGACAAGCTGGCAGAGCTTGGCCCACAAGGGCTTATCACCACGTTGAAACAATTGGCAGACGGCACGGCGAAACCAGAAGTTCAGGACGAAACTCTTGTCACTTACGCCGAAAAGTTGAGTAAAGAAGAAGCGCGTATTGACTGGTCACTTTCGGCAGCACAGCTTGAACGCTGCATTCGCGCTTTCAATCCATGGCCAATGAGCTGGCTGGAAATTGAAGGACAGCCGGTTAAAGTCTGGAAAGCATCGGTCATTGATACGACAACCAACGCTGCACCAGGAACGATCCTTGAAGCCAACAAACAAGGCATTCAGGTTGCGACTGGTGATGGCATCCTGAACCTGCTCTCGTTACAACCTGCGGGTAAGAAAGCGATGAGCGCGCAAGACCTCCTGAACTCTCGTCGGGAATGGTTTGTTCCGGGCAACCGTCTGGTCTGATAGTCCACTCTTCTAAGCCCGGTCTTGCCGGGCATTTTTATACTTATGAAAAAACAACGTAATTTACGTAGCATGGCGGCCCAGGCCGTTGAACAAGTCGTCGAGCAAGGGCAATCATTAAGCAACATTCTGCCACCGCTCCAGCAAAAAGTTTCCGATAAAGACAAAGCACTTCTTCAAGAGTTGTGCTTTGGCGTACTGCGTACGCTTTCACAGTTAGACTGGCTGATTAATAAGTTAATGGCCCGTCCGATGACCGGCAAACAGCGCACTGTGCATTACCTGATTATGGTTGGTTTGTATCAACTGCTTTATACCCGCATACCACCTCATGCTGCGCTGGCTGAAACGGTTGAAGGCGCTATCGCAATTAAGCGCCCGCAACTTAAAGGGTTGATAAACGGTGTATTACGCCAGTTCCAGCGTCAGCAAGAAGAGTTATTAGCCGAGTTTAATGCCAGTGATGCACGTTATCTGCATCCTTCCTGGTTGCTGAAGCGTCTGCAAAAAGCGTATCCAGAGCAGTGGCAATCCATCGTCGAAGCCAATAACCAGCGTCCGCCAATGTGGCTGCGCGTTAATCGTACGCATCATTCCCGCGACAGCTGGCTTGCATTGCTGGATGAAGCAGGAATGAAAGGTTTCCCGCATGCGGATTACCCTGATGCTGTACGGCTGGAAACACCTGCACCTGTTCATGCGCTACCTGGTTTTGAAGACGGATGGGTTACCGTTCAGGATGCATCAGCACAAGGTTGCATGAGCTGGCTTGCGCCACAAAACGGTGAACACATTTTGGATCTTTGTGCCGCCCCCGGCGGTAAAACAACGCATATCCTTGAGGTGGCACCAGAAGCGCAGGTTGTTGCGGTTGATATTGACGAACAGCGCCTCTCTCGCGTTTACGACAATTTAAAACGCCTTGGTATGAAGGCGACCGTGAAACAAGGTGATGGCCGCTACCCTTCCCAATGGTGTGGCGAGCAACAGTTTGATCGCATTTTATTAGATGCGCCTTGTTCAGCAACCGGTGTGATTCGTCGCCATCCGGATATTAAATGGTTACGTCGCGATCGCGATATCCCGGAACTCGCGCAATTGCAGTCTGAAATTCTCGACGCCATTTGGCCGCATTTAAAATCCGGTGGAACCCTGGTCTATGCCACCTGTTCGGTGTTACCGGAAGAGAATAGCCTGCAGATTAAAGCCTTTTTGCAACGTACCGCTGATGCCGAACTTTGCGAAACAGGAACACCAGAACAACCGGGTAAGCAAAATCTGCCTGGTGCCGAAGAGGGCGACGGCTTCTTTTACGCTAAGCTAATCAAAAAGTGATGAGATAACGGGTCGCGACTGATGAAAATTATCATTCTGGGTGCCGGCCAGGTTGGCGGCACACTGGCGGAAAACCTGGTTGGCGAGAACAACGATATTACTGTTGTCGATACCAACGGTGAGCGTCTGCGGACCTTGCAGGATAAATTTGACCTGCGAGTCGTGCAGGGGCATGGCTCTCATCCACGCGTATTGCGGGAGGCAGGTGCCGACGACGCCGATATGCTGGTTGCTGTAACTAGTTCAGATGAAACCAATATGGTTGCCTGCCAGGTAGCCTACTCACTTTTCAACACCCCTAATCGCATCGCTCGTATCCGCTCACCAGACTACGTGCGCGATGCCGATAAACTATTTCATTCAGATGCTGTACCGATTGATCATCTGATCGCACCAGAGCAGTTGGTTATCGATAATATTTACCGACTGATTGAGTATCCCGGCGCATTGCAGGTGGTGAACTTCGCTGAGGGTAAAGTCAGCCTCGCTGTGGTTAAAGCCTATTATGGCGGCCCGCTGATTGGTAATGCACTTTCGACCATGCGCGAACATATGCCACATATCGATACTCGTGTGGCAGCAATTTTCCGCCACGATCGCCCCATTCGTCCGCAAGGTTCGACCATTGTTGAAGCTGGTGATGAAGTGTTCTTTATTGCCGCTTCACAGCATATCCGCGCGGTGATGAGTGAATTACAGCGACTGGAAAAACCGTATAAGCGGATCATGCTGGTTGGTGGCGGTAATATCGGTGCAGGGCTGGCGCGTCGTCTGGAAAAAGATTACAGCGTTAAACTCATCGAACGTAATCAGCAACGCGCTGCCGAACTGGCGGAAAAGTTGCAGAATACGATCGTCTTTTTTGGTGATGCGTCGGATCAAGAACTGCTGGCCGAAGAACATATCGATCAAGTTGATCTGTTTATTGCCGTCACCAACGATGACGAGGCCAATATCATGTCAGCCATGCTCGCCAAACGTATGGGTGCGAAAAAGGTGATGGTATTGATCCAGCGTCGCGCTTATGTGGATCTGGTTCAGGGGAGCGTGATCGATATTGCGATTTCACCGCAACAAGCAACGATTTCCGCGTTGCTTAGCCATGTGCGAAAAGCAGATATTGTTGGTGTTTCCTCATTGCGCCGCGGCGTAGCAGAAGCTATTGAAGCCGTTGCTCACGGTGATGAAAGTACCTCACGCGTTGTCGGCAGAGTCATTGATGAAATCAAGCTACCGCCAGGAACGATTATTGGAGCGGTGGTACGTGGAAACGACGTGATGATTGCCAATGACAATCTGCGCATTGAGCAAGGCGATCACGTAATTATGTTCCTCACAGATAAAAAGTTTATTACCGACGTCGAAAGACTCTTCCAGCCAAGTCCTTTCTTCTTGTAATTAATAAGGCGTCTAATGACGCCTTATTATTTCCCTTTGATTATCAGGGATTAATTAAATTCACTCCTGGCAGGAAAATAGCTTAACATTTGTTAGACTTATGATTGTCGGCTTCATAGGGAGAATAACATGAGCATTATTAAAGAATTTCGCGAATTTGCGATGCGCGGGAACGTGGTGGATTTGGCGGTGGGTGTCATTATCGGTGCGGCATTCGGGAAGATTGTATCTTCACTGGTTGCCGATATCATTATGCCACCTCTGGGGTTATTAATTGGCGGGATCGATTTCAAACAGTTTGCTGTCACGCTACGCGATGCGCAGGGGGATATCCCTGCTGTTGTGATGCATTACGGTGTCTTCATTCAAAACGTCTTTGATTTTCTGATTGTAGCCTTTGCCATCTTTATGGCGATTAAGCTAATCAACAAACTGAATCGGAAAAAAGAAGAACCAGCAGCCGCGCCTGCACCAACTAAAGAAGAAGTATTACTGACAGAAATTCGTGATTTGCTGAAAGAGCAGAATAACCGCTCTTAACAAGCGCCTGAAAGCAGAAGGCCAGTGGTAAAAAAGTGATTTACTTTCTTGCCACTGGCCTCCCAGTTCCCCCGATTGCCATGTTTTCCTTTTCGCATGTAACTGCCTTTCCCTTTCTTATTTTTCTCTACTCGCTGTCGGAATAAGGGATCATGTAGTAATGCTTCTATCGCATTATCCTTTATCTGCCCTTTAGTATGCTGATATCGGCTCATAAAAACTCCAGTTGGTTATTTAACGGCGCGAGTGTAATCCTGCCAGTGCAAAAAATCAACAGCTACTCTTAACGCCACTCGCCCCTTGTTCAAGAGCTTCAAGAATCGAGCAATAAACACTGCTATGGGCGGTCCCACAACAGGCATCGTTAAGGCGTTGAAGGGAACGCTGCATACTCTGCAACTCGGCTATCCGTGCTTCGACTTCCTGCAATCTTTCCTGCACAATACCTTTTGACTCCTGACAAGTATGGTGTTCAGGATCGATACGGATCGACAGCAACTCGCGGATCGACTCCAGACTAAAACCAAGTTGTCTGGCATGGCGGATAAATTTCAATCGCTGGAGATCGCTTTCGGTATACAGGCGAAACCCACCTTCGGTGCGTACTTCATGCTCCATCATCTGCTGCTTTTCGTAATAACGAATCGTGTCGGGTGTTACATCCGCCATTTTTGCCAGCTCACCAATGCGATACATACATACTCCACTAGTTATCGTTGATTTTGTTCAACAACTTGTCAGCATAATCGCCGCGTAAAAAATCGGTACTCAATCCAGCTTGTCGCAGCTTCAATTCCAGTAATGACAATCGACGGCTAACCTCTTGATATTGCGGATCATCGTGACGGATACCTCTCAGGATATCCAGAAGCTGAATTGCTTCCCTCCGCTGCTCAAGTTCTGGCGGCAAGCAACCGGCATTCTTCAACAAGCGATACCCCGCACGTAATTCCGGTGGCACATGAGAATCATCATCCAGTATCAATGGTTCGCCGCTACCTGCCAGGTTATCAAACTCACCTTTCGCTTGCGCTTCTGCTATATGACGCTCTGCCCACTGGTCAAGTAACCACATATATACTCCAGGGGATGAACAAAAAGAGTACAGCTATTGTAGATAAGTGGGGATGCTACGGGTATAAAAAAACCCGCCGGGGCGGGTTTTTTTACGTTGCTTCAGATTACTCTGCAGCAGCTTCTGCTTTCTCTGAACGATCAACCAGCTCGATGTAAGCCATCGGCGCGTTGTCGCCTGCACGGAAGCCACACTTCAGAATACGAGTGTAACCACCGGCACGGCTCGCGAAACGCGGGCCCAGTTCGTTAAACAGTTTTGCCACGATCTCGTTATCACGAGTACGGGCGAATGCCAGACGACGATTAGCAACGCTATCAGTCTTGGCAAGAGTAATCAGCGGCTCAACTACGCGGCGCAGCTCTTTCGCTTTAGGCAGAGTCGTCTTGATGATTTCATGACGAACCAGTGAACCTGCCATATTGCGGAACATAGCCTGGCGATGGCTGCTGTTGCGGTTCAGTTGACGACCACTCTTACGATGGCGCATGACCTTATCCTTCTCAGTAAAACCTTAACCTGTGATCCGGTTACTCGTCAGCGATGCTTGCCGGTGGCCAGTTTTCCAGGCGCATGCCCAGAGACAGTCCACGGGAAGCCAGCACGTCTTTAATCTCAGTAAGAGATTTTTTACCAAGGTTAGGCGTTTTAAGGAGCTCAACCTCGGTACGCTGTACCAGATCACCGATATAGTGGATAGCTTCTGCTTTAAGGCAGTTAGCAGAGCGGACAGTCAATTCCAGATCGTCAACAGGGCGCAGCAGGATCGGATCGAACTCTGGTTTCTCTTCTTTCACTTCAGGCTGACGTACATCACGTAAGTCAACGAAAGCTTCCAGTTGTTCAGCCAGAATGGTTGCCGCACGACGAATCGCCTCTTCAGGATCGATTGTGCCGTTGGTTTCCATTTCGATGACCAGCTTGTCCAGGTCGGTACGCTGTTCTACACGCGCTGCTTCAACATTGTAGGCAATACGCTCCACAGGGCTGTAGCATGCGTCGACCAGCAGACGGCCGATTGGGCGCTCATCTTCTTCCGAATGAATTCGGGTAGAAGCCGGCACATAACCACGACCGCGCTGAACTTTGATACGCATGCTAATAGACGCGTTCTCATCGGTCAGGTGGCAGATCACGTGCTGCGGCTTGACGATTTCGACATCACCGTCGTGGGTGATATCGGCTGCAGTCACAGGGCCAATGCCAGATTTATTCAAGGTAAGAATAACTTCATCTTTGCCCTGAACTCTCACCGCCAGCCCTTTCAGGTTGAGCAGGATTTCCAGGATATCTTCCTGAACGCCTTCTTTGGTGCTGTACTCATGTAGTACACCATCAATCTCAACCTCGGTCACCGCGCAACCCGGCATCGATGAGAGCAGAATACGGCGCAGTGCGTTACCCAGAGTATGGCCAAAGCCACGCTCTAAAGGCTCAAGGGTCACCTTGGCGTGCGTCGAACTCACTTGCTCGATATCAACCAGGCGCGGTTTTAGAAACTCTGTCACAGAACCCTGCATTGTGTCCTCTCTTTGGTACTAAGCTTTACTTGGAGTAAAGCTCGACGATCAGGTGTTCGTTAATGTCCGCAGACAGATCAGAACGCTCCGGCTTACGCTTAAACGTACCTTCCATCTTGCCAGCATCAACTTCCAGCCAGGTTGGCTTTTCACGCTGCTCAGCCAGCTCCAGAGCGGCTTTCACGCGAGACTGCTTCTTCGCTTTCTCACGAATGCTTACAACGTCATTCGGACTAACCTGATAAGAAGCGATGTTAACAACACGACCGTTTACCATAATTGCTTTATGGCTAACCAGCTGACGTGCTTCTGCACGAGTGGCACCGAAGCCCATACGGTATACAACGTTGTCCAGACGACCTTCCAGCAGAGCCAACAGGTTTTCACCGGTGTTGCCTTTCAGACGTGCTGCTTCTTTGTAGTAGTTACGGAACTGACGCTCCAGCACACCATAGATACGGCGAACTTTTTGCTTTTCACGCAACTGCACACCATAGTCAGACAGACGCGGTTTACGCGCACCGTGCTGGCCAGGAGCTTGTTCAATTTTACACTTGGTATCGATCGCGCGAACGCCAGACTTAAGGAATAAGTCGGTGCCCTCACGACGGCTCAGCTTGAGCTTAGGACCCAAATATCTTGCCATTTTCTTTCTCCAACAAACCTGGAAAACGAAGCGTTATACGCGACGTTTTTTCGGCGGACGACAACCGTTATGAGGGATCGGAGTCACATCAGTAATGTTAGTGATGCGGAAACCTGCGGCGTTCAGAGCACGAATAGTAGATTCGCGGCCTGGACCCGGACCTTTAACCATAACTTCCAGATTCTTGATGCCGTATTCTTTCACGGCGTCAGCGCAACGCTCTGCTGCAACCTGAGCTGCAAACGGAGTGGATTTGCGAGAACCACGGAAACCGGAACCACCGGCTGTTGCCCAACCCAACGCGTTACCCTGACGATCAGTGATAGTCACGATGGTGTTGTTGAAAGAAGCATGGATATGAGCCACGCCGTCAGAGACTTGTTTTCTTACACGTTTACGTGCACGAATTGGTGCCTTTGCCATTATTCAATCACCCCGATTATTTCTTGATCGGTTTGCGCGGACCCTTACGGGTACGTGCGTTGGTCTTGGTACGCTGACCGCGAACCGGGAGACCACGACGATGACGCAAACCGCGATAGCAACCAAGATCCATCAGGCGCTTGATGCTCATGCTGATTTCACGGCGCAGATCACCTTCAACGACAAATTTGGCAACTTCGTCACGCAGCGTGTCGATTTGTCCTTCAGACAGCTCACTGATCTTAACATCTTCAGCGATACCCGCTGCAGCCAGAATGGCTTTAGAACGGGTCTTGCCGACGCCATAAATCGAAGTTAATGCGATTACGGCATGCTTATGATCAGGAATGTTAATGCCTGCTATACGGGCCACTATGCACTCCTACTATTTAATATGTACGTTCCATGCTGAAAAGCCCGTTTTCAGGATACTCAAATGGAAACGCACAGACATACAAAAGATTGGCTGGCTAATCTAGCCAGCTCAACCCAACTTTGCAAGAAAAATATGCGAAAAAATCAGCCTTGGCGCTGTTTATGCTTCGGCTCGGCACTGCAAATCACACGGATGACACCATCACGCTTAACGATTTTGCAGTTACGGCATAATTTCTTGACGGAAGCACGAACTTTCATTTTTACTCTCCGTAACTTCTCGGGCGACCAATTATCGGCCGTAGCCTTTCAGGTTCGCCTTCTTCAATGCAGACTCATACTGACTGGACATCATCAGAGTTTGCACTTGAGCCATAAAGTCCATAATCACGACAACAACGATAAGCAGTGAGGTCCCACCGAAGTAGAACGGTACTTTCATTGCATCACGCATGAACTCCGGGATCAGGCAGATAAAGGTAATGTACAGCGCACCAACCAAGGTCAGGCGGGTCATTACTTTATCGATATACTTCGCCGTTTGCTCTCCCGGACGAATTCCTGGTACAAATGCACCGGACTTCTTCAGGTTATCTGCTGTTTCACGCGGGTTGAAAACCAACGCCGTGTAGAAGAAACAGAAGAAGATGATTGCAGACGCATAGAGTAACACATAAAGCGGTTGCCCAGGCTGCAAATACAGCGAAATTGTTGTCAGCCAGTTCCAACCAGTACCGCCCCCGAACCATGACGCGATGGTCGCCGGGAACAGAATAATACTGGAAGCGAAGATTGCCGGGATTACCCCCGCCATATTCACTTTCAGCGGTAAATGTGTGCTCTGTGCAGCATAGACACGACGACCTTGCTGACGTTTCGCGTAGTTTACCACAATGCGGCGTTGACCACGCTCAACAAATACAACAAAGAACGTCACTGCAAATACTAATACTGCAACCAACAGCAACACGAGGAAGTGCAGGTCGCCTTGACGCGCTTGCTCGATAGTATGGGCAATGGCTGGCGGGAGTCCCGCGACAATACCGGCGAAGATAATAATTGAAATACCGTTGCCGATACCTCGTTCAGTAATCTGTTCGCCCAACCACATCAGGAACATGGTTCCTGTGACCAGACTTACAACAGCGGTGAAGTAGAATGCAAAGCCCGGGTTAATGACCAGGCCTTGCATACCAGGCATATTCGGCAGACCGGTAGCAATACCGATCGACTGGAATATTGCCAGCACCAGAGTACCGTAGCGGGTGTACTGGCTGATCTTACGACGACCAGACTCCCCTTCTTTCTTAATTTCTGCCAACGTTGGGTGAACCACCGTCAGCAGCTGGATAATGATCGATGCCGAAATATACGGCATGATCCCCAGAGCAAAGATAGAAGCACGGCTGAGAGCACCACCAGAGAACATGTTAAACATTTCAATGATGGTGCCTCGCTGTTGCTCAAGCAGTTTGGCAAGTACAGCGGCATCAATACCAGGGATCGGAATAAAAGAGCCAATACGGAACACAATCAGCGCACCGATAACAAACAGCAGTCTGCGTTTCAGCTCGCCTAAGCCACCTTTGGCACTTTGAAAATCTAATCCCGGTTGTTTAGCCATCTGCTACTTATTCCTCGATTTTACCGCCAGCAGCTTCGATAGCAGCACGAGCGCCTTTAGTAACACGCAGGCCACGAACAGTTACCGGAGTAGTTACTTCGCCAGCCAGGATCACTTTCGCGAACTCGATCTGGATACCGATAATGTTAGCCGCTTTCAGCGTGTTCAGGTCTACAACACCGCCTTCTACTTTAGCCAGGTCAGACAGACGAACTTCGGCTGTAATCGCTGCTTTACGAGAAGTGAAGCCGAATTTCGGCAGACGACGGTACAGAGGCATCTGACCACCCTCGAAACCGCGACGTACGCCACCGCCAGAACGAGACTTCTGACCTTTGTGACCACGACCACCGGTTTTACCGAGGCCAGAACCGATACCACGACCCAGGCGTTTACCCGCCTTTTTGGAGCCTTCGGCCGGAGACAGAGTATTTAAACGCATCTCTTACTCCTCAACTTTAACCATGAAGGAAACCGCGTTGATCATACCGCGAATAGCAGGAGTATCCTCGCGCTCTACGGTGTGACCAATACGACGCAGACCCAGGCCAAGCAGCGTTGCCTTGTGTTTCGGCAGACGACCGATTGCACTGCGGGTTTGAGTAATTTTAATAGTCTTTGCCATGGTTTATTTCCCCAGAATTTCTTCAACGGATTTACCACGCTTGGCAGCGACCATTTCTGGAGAATTCATATTTTCCAGGCCATCGATAGTTGCACGAACCACGTTAATCGGGTTGGTGGAACCATACGCTTTAGCCAGTACGTTATGAACCCCAGCGACTTCCAGAACGGCGCGCATTGCACCACCGGCGATGATACCGGTACCTTCGGAAGCCGGCTGCATGAATACGCGAGAACCCGTATGAACACCTTTAACAGGGTGTTGCAGAGTGCCGTTATTCAGCGCGACGTTAATCATATTGCGACGGGCTTTTTCCATCGCTTTCTGGATCGCTGCTGGAACTTCACGCGCTTTACCGTAACCAAAACCAACGCGACCGTTACCATCGCCAACTACAGTCAGAGCTGTGAAGGAGAAAATACGACCACCTTTAACGGTTTTAGATACGCGGTTTACCGCGATCAGCTTTTCCTGCAGTTCGCCAGCTTGTTTTTCGATGTGAGCCATCTTACACCTCTACCTTAGAACTGAAGGCCAGCTTCACGGGCAGCATCTGCCAGTGCCTGGACACGACCATGATATTGGAACCCGGAACGGTCAAAGGATACATCTTTGATGCCTTTTTCCAGAGCGCGTTCAGCGACAGCTTTACCCACAGCTGCAGCCGCGTCTTTGTTACCGGTGTACTTCAGTTGTTCAGCGATAGCTTTTTCTACAGTAGAAGCAGCTACCAGAACTTCAGAACCGTTCGGTGCAATTACCTGTGCGTAAATGTGACGCGGGGTACGATGTACCACCAGGCGAGTTGCGCCCAGCTCCTGGAGCTTGCGGCGTGCGCGGGTCGCACGACGGATACGAGCAGATTTCTTATCCATAGTGTTACCTTACTTCTTCTTAGCCTCTTTGGTACGCACGACTTCGTCGGCGTAACGAACACCCTTGCCTTTGTAAGGCTCAGGACGACGGTAGGCGCGCAGATCCGCTGCAACCTGGCCGATCACCTGCTTATCAGCGCCTTTCAGCACGATTTCAGTCTGAGTCGGACATTCAGCAGTGATACCCGCAGGCAGCTGATGGTCAACAGGATGAGAGAAACCCAGAGACAGGTTAATCACATTGCCTTTAACCGCTGCACGGTAACCTACACCAACCAGCTGCAGCTTCTTAGTGAAGCCTTCGGTAACACCGATAACCATTGAGTTCAGCAGGGCACGCGCGGTACCAGCCTGTGCCCAACCGTCTGCGTAACCATCACGCGGACCGAAGGTCAGGGTATTATCTGCATGTTTAACTTCAACAGCATCGTTGAGAGTACGAGTCAGCTCGCCGTTTTTACCTTTGATCGTAATAACCTGACCGTTGATTTTTACATCAACGCCGGCAGGAACAACGACCGGTGCTTTAGCAACACGAGACATTTTTTCCTCCGATTAGGCTACGTAGCAGATAATTTCGCCACCAAGACCAGCCTGGCGCGCTGCACGATCAGTCATAACACCTTTAGAGGTAGAAACAACTGCGATACCCAGACCCGCCATAACTTTCGGCAGCTCATCTTTACGTTTATAGATGCGCAGACCTGGGCGGCTGACACGCTGAATGCTTTCTACAACAGCTTTGCCCTGGAAATACTTCAGAGTAAGTTCCAGTTCAGGCTTGGTGTCGCCTTCAACTTTAAAATCTTCAATAAAACCTTCTTCCTTCAGCACGTTGGCGATTGCCACTTTCAGCTTGGAGGAAGGCATGGTGACCGCAGCTTTGTTCGCGGCCTGACCGTTACGGATACGGGTCAGCATATCCGCGATCGGATCTTGCATGCTCATCTGTCTTTACTCCCGTGATTCAATTGGTGACAATTACCAGCTAGCCTTTTTCAGACCCGGGATTTCACCGCGCATAGCGGCTTCACGGACCTTAATACGGCTCAACCCGAACTTCCGCAGGAAACCATGCGGACGACCTGTTTGACGGCAGCGGTTACGCTGACGAGACGGGCTGGAATCACGCGGCAGAGTCTGCAGCTTGAGAACAGCGTTCCAACGATCTTCGTCGGAAGCGTTCACATCAGAGATGATCGCTTTCAGTTCAGCGCGTTTCGCGAAGTATTTATCAGCTAAAGCTACGCGTTTTACTTCGCGTGCTTTCATTGATTGCTTAGCCATTTAGTAACCCTACCTTACTTGCGGAACGGGAAGTCAAAGGCAGCCAGCAGAGCGCGGCCTTCTTCGTCAGATTTCGCAGTAGTGGTAATGGTAATATCCAAACCACGAACGCGGTCGACTTTATCGTAGTCGATTTCTGGGAAGATGATCTGCTCACGGACACCCATGCTGTAGTTACCACGACCGTCGAAAGACTTAGCGGACAGGCCACGGAAGTCACGGATACGAGGTACAGCAATAGTGATCAGGCGCTCAAAGAACTCCCACATGCGTTCGCCACGCAGAGTTACTTTACAGCCGATCGGATAGCCCTGACGGATTTTGAAGCCTGCAACAGATTTGCGTGCTTTGGTGATCAGCGGTTTTTGACCGGAGATTGCTGCCAGGTCTGCTGCTGCGTTATCCAGCAGTTTTTTGTCAGCGATCGCTTCACCAACACCCATGTTCAGGGTGATCTTCTCGACCCGAGGGACTTGCATGACAGAATTGTAGTTAAACTCAGTCATGAGTTTTTTAACTACTTCGTCTTTGTAGTAATCATGCAGTTTCGCCATCGTACTACTCCAAATTACTTGATAGTTTCGCTGTTAGACTTGAAGAAACGGACTTTTTTACCGTCTTCGAATCTAAAGCCTACACGGTCAGCCTTGCCGGTTGCCGCATTGAAGATTGCTACGTTGGAAACCTGAATAGCGGCTTCTTTTTCAACGATGCCACCCGGTTGGTTCAGGGCCGGAACCGGCTTCTGATGTTTCTTAACCAGGTTGATACCTTCAACAATGACCTTGCCGGAAGACAGGACATTCTTAACTTTACCGCGTTTACCTTTATCTTTACCGGTTAACACGATAACTTCGTCATCACGACGGATTTTCGCTGCCATGATTCGCTCCTTAGAGTACTTCTGGTGCCAGAGAGATAATTTTCATGAACTTCTCACTACGAAGCTCACGAGTTACCGGCCCAAAAATACGCGTACCGATAGGCTGCTCGCTGTTGTTGTTCAGAAGAACACAAGCATTACCATCGAAGCGAATGACAGAACCGTCCGGGCGACGAACACCCTTCTTGGTGCGCACCACTACCGCCTTCAGCACATCACCTTTTTTGACCTTACCACGCGGAATTGCTTCTTTGATGGTGATCTTGATGATGTCGCCTACGCCTGCGTAGCGACGGTGCGAGCCACCCAGAACCTTGATACACATTACGCGACGTGCACCGGAGTTGTCGGCGACGTTCAGCATAGTCTGTTCTTGGATCATTTTAGTGCTCCGCTAATGTCAACTACTACTGAGACCCGAAAATCAGGTCGTTAAAAATCCCCATATCGAGGGCGCGGCATTATAACACCGCTTCAAGGATATGGGTAGAAAAAATAAACGGCTCATTTCTGAGCCGTTTATTCGTATCGAGAGAGCGTACTGTATTACAGAACCGCTTTCTCTACAACGCGAACCAGCGTCCAGGATTTAGTCTTGGACAGCGGACGGCATTCGCGGATTTCAACCACGTCACCGATACCGCATTCGTTGTTCTCGTCATGTACGTGCAGTTTGGTCGTACGCTTGATGAATTTACCGTAGATCGGGTGTTTCACAAAACGTTCGATAGCAACAACAATGGATTTCTCCATTTTGTCGCTAACAACGCGACCTTGCAGAGTACGGATTTTATCGGTCATTACGCACCCGCCTTCTCGTTCAGTAAAGTCTTAACGCGTGCGACATCGCGACGCACTTGCTTCAACAGGTGAGACTGTTGCAGCTGGCCACTTGCAGCCTGCATACGCAGGTTGAACTGCTCACGCAGCAGGTTCAGCAGCTCGGTGTTCAGCTCTTCAACACTCTTCTCACGCAGCTCTTTTGCTTTCATTACATCACCGTCTTAGTTACAAAGGTGGTTTTAATCGGCAGTTTCGCTGCTGCCAGCTTGAATGCTTCACGGGCCAGCTCTTCCGGAACACCGTCCATTTCATACAGGACTTTACCCGGCTGAATCAAGGCAACCCAATACTCCACGTTACCTTTACCTTTACCCATACGCACTGCCAGCGGCTTTTCAGTGATCGGTTTGTCCGGGAACACACGGATCCAGATCTTACCTTGACGCTTAACTGCACGGGTCATAGCACGACGTGCTGCTTCGATCTGACGGGCAGTCAGACGACCACGGCCAACAGCTTTCAGACCGAAGCTGCCGAAGCTAACATCCGTACCCTGCGCCAGACCGCGGTTACGGCCTTTGTGCATTTTACGGAATTTTGTACGCTTTGGTTGTAACATCAGCGACGCTCCTTATTTACGGCCTTTACGCTGCTGCTTTTTAGGCTGAGCAGCCGGTTTTTCCGGTTGTTCAACAGCAGCCATACCACCCAGGATCTCGCCTTTGAAGATCCACACTTTAACGCCGATTACACCGTAAGTGGTGTGCGCTTCAGAGGTGTTGTAGTCGATGTCAGCACGCAGAGTGTGCAGCGGTACGCGACCTTCGCGGTACCATTCGGTACGTGCGATTTCCGCGCCGCCCAGACGGCCGCTAACTTCAACTTTAATACCTTTAGCGCCCAGACGCATTGCGTTCTGTACAGCACGCTTCATAGCACGACGGAACATAACGCGACGTTCCAGCTGAGAAGTGATGCTGTCAGCAACCAGTTTTGCGTCCAGTTCAGGCTTACGAACTTCGGCGATGTTGATCTGTGCAGGAACGCCAGCGATGTCCGCTACGACCTTACGCAGTTTTTCTACGTCTTCACCTTTTTTACCGATAACGATACCCGGGCGAGCAGTGTGAATGGTTACACGGATGCTCTTAGCCGGACGCTCGATAACGATACGAGATACGGACGCTTTAGCCAGTTCCTTAGTCAGGTACTGACGTACTTTAAAATCGCTGTCCAGGTTGTCAGCGAATTCTTTGGTGTTCGCAAACCAGGTAGAGTTCCATGGTTTTACAATACCCAGGCGAATACCATTAGGATGTACTTTCTGACCCATTGCTAGTCTCCAGAGTCTCAGCGATCGGACACAACCACAGTGATGTGGCTGGTGCGCTTCAGGATGCGATCTGCACGACCTTTTGCACGCGGCATAATGCGCTTCATGCTCGGGCCTTCGTCTACGAAAATTTTCGTAACTTTCAGATCGTCAATGTCAGCGCCATCGTTGTGTTCAGCGTTAGCAATGGCAGATTCCAGAACTTTCTTGACCAGTACAGCCGCTTTCTTGTTGGTGTAGGTCAAAATATCCAGAGCCTGCGACACTTTCTTACCGCGAATCAGGTCTGCAACAAGGCGAACCTTCTGAGCAGAAGAACGAGCATGGCGATGTTTAGCGATAGTTTCCATCTCTTCCTCCTACCTTATTTCTTCTTCGCTTTTTTATCAGCAGCGTGGCCGCGATAAGTACGAGTCGGTGCGAATTCACCCAGTTTGTGACCGACCATTTCGTCGGTTACAAATACCGGAACGTGCTGACGACCATTATGGACAGCGATGGTCAAACCGATCATGTTAGGAAAGATCGTTGAACGACGGGACCAAGTGCGCAGGGGCTTCTTGTCTCCGCTTTCCACCGCTTTCTCTACCTTCTTCAGCAAGTGCAGGTCAATAAAAGGACCTTTCTTGAGAGAACGTGGCATGGCTTATCCTCTAAAATTATTTGCTACGGCGACGTACGATGAATTTATCAGTACGCTTGTTGCTGCGGGTCTTCTTACCTTTGGTCTGAACGCCCCACGGAGTTACCGGGTGCTTACCAAAGTTACGACCTTCACCACCACCATGTGGGTGGTCTACCGGGTTCATCGCGGTACCGCGAACGGTCGGACGAACACCACGCCAGCGTGCAGCACCTGCTTTACCCAGAACGCGCAGCATATGCTCAGCATTGCCAACTTCGCCCAGAGTTGCACGGCAGTCTGCTTCTACTTTACGCATTTCACCAGAACGCAGACGCAGGGTGACATAAGCACCATCACGAGCAACGATCTGAACGTAAGTACCAGCGGAACGTGCCAGCTGACCGCCTTTACCTGGTTTCATTTCTACGTTATGAACAGTAGAACCAACCGGGATGTTGCGCATCGGCAGGGTGTTACCTGGTTTGATTGCAGCATCAACGCCAGACTGAATCTGGTCGCCAGCTTTCAGGCCTTTAGGGGCCAGGATGTAACGGCGTTCACCGTCTTTGTACAGAACCAGCGCGATGTTCGCGGAACGGTTCGGATCGTACTCAAGACGTTCAACAACTGCCGGGATACCGTCTTTGTTGCGTTTGAAGTCAACAATACGGTAAGCCTGCTTGTGGCCACCACCGATATGACGAGTGGTGATACGGCCATTGTTGTTACGACCACCGGATTTGCTGTTTTTTTCCAGCAACGGAGCAAAAGGTTTGCCCTTGTGCAGCTCAGGGTTAACCACTTTAACAACGTGGCGACGACCCGGAGATGTCGGTTTACATTTAACAACTGCCATTGTATTACTCCTCCGACTTACTCAGCGCCGCCAACGAAGTCCAGATTCTGGCCTTCTTTCAGGGTGACGTAAGCTTTTTTCCAGTCGCTACGACGACCGATACGCTGTCCGTGACGTTTAACTTTCCCTTTAACTACCAGGGTGTTAACGACTTCGACTTCGACTTCAAACAGTTTCTGCACAGCAGCTTTGATTTCTGCTTTGGTCGCGTCTTTAGCAACTTTGAGTACGATGGTGTTGGATTTTTCCATCGCAGTAGACGCTTTTTCAGAAACGTGCGGTGCACGCAGCACCTTCAGCAGACGTTCTTCACGAATCATGCCAGCATCTCCTCAACTTGCTTAACAGCATCAGCAGTCATTACGACTTTGTCGAAGGCGATCAGGCTAACCGGGTCGATACCAGTTGCATCGCGTACGTCAACCTTGTGCAGGTTGCGCGCAGCCAGGAACAGGTTTTCGTCCAGCTCACCGGTGATGATCAGCACATCTTCCAGAGCCATGTCTTTCAGTTTCTGTGCCAGCAGCTTGGTTTTCGGCGCTTCTACAGAGAACTTCTCGACAACGATCAGACGATCCTGACGTACCAGTTCGGACAGGATGCTTTTCAGCGCGCCGCGGTACATCTTCTTGTTAACTTTTTGACTGTGGTCCTGCGGACGAGCAGCAAAGGTCACGCCACCAGAACGCCAGATCGGGCTCTTGATAGAACCAGAACGCGCACGGCCGGTGCCTTTCTGGCGCCACGGTTTTTTACCGGAACCAGTTACTTCAGCACGAGTCTTCTGAGCACGAGTACCCTGACGAGCACCAGCTGCATAAGCAACAACAACCTGGTGAACCAGCGCTTCGTTGAAATCACGACCGAAGGTAGTTTCGGAAACAGTCAGCGCGCTCTGCGCGTCTTTCAATACTAATTCCATTGCTATCTCCTTACGCCTTCACAGCTGGTTTAACGATCAGGTCGCTACCGGTTGCACCCGGGACAGCACCTTTAACCAGCAGCAGGTTGCGCTCAGCGTCAACGCGTACTACGTCAAGGCTCTGAACGGTTACACGTTCGTTACCCATCTGACCTGCCATTTTCTTGCCTTTGAACACTTTGCCCGGAGTCTGGTTCTGACCAATAGAACCCGGAACGCGGTGAGACAAGGAGTTACCGTGAGTAGCGTCCTGGGTACGGAAGTTCCAGCGCTTAACGGTACCTGCGAAACCTTTACCTTTAGAGGTGCCAGTTACGTCAACTTTTTTAACGTCAGCAAACAGTTCAACGCTAATGCTCTGACCTACAGTGAACTCTTCGCCTTCAGCCAGGCGGAATTCCCACAGACCACGGCCAGCTTCTACGCCAGCTTTAGCGAAGTGGCCAGCTTCAGGCTTGGTCACACGGTTAGCTTTTTTAGCACCGGTGGTTACCTGAATAGCACGGTAGCCATCGTTAGCCAGGTCTTTAACCTGAGTAACGCGGTTTGCTTCAACTTCGATTACGGTTACTGGGATAGAAACGCCGTCTTCTGTGAAGATACGGGTCATACCCACTTTTTTACCGACTAAACCAATCATTGTTTCAACCTCTCAATCGCTCAATGACCTGATTAACCCAGGCTGATCTGCACGTCTACACCGGCAGCCAGATCCAGACGCATCAGAGCATCAACGGTTTTCTCGGTTGGCTCAACGATGTCAACCAGACGCAAGTGAGTACGGATTTCGTACTGATCGCGCGCATCTTTGTTGACGTGCGGGGAGATCAGAACAGTGAAGCGCTCTTTGCGTGTCGGCAGCGGGATCGGACCACGGACCTGCGCACCAGTGCGCTTGGCAGTCTCGACGATTTCCGCGGTTGCTTGATCGATCAGACGATGATCAAACGCTTTCAGGCGGATACGGATTCTTTGGTTCTGCATGAGACCAGAGCTCCAATTATTTTATAAACGAAAATGATTACTCCTCAGACCCATTACGATTGATGGGAGAGTGTAACCGTTCTTACGTAGCTCCCCGATTGGGAGCATTGTTAGGTAGCCAAATTCGGCTAACTGAGGTTCAGATTGAACCTGCTGTCAACTACGACAAGCCCGCGCATTATACGCAAATCTGAGCCTGACGCAAGCATCGGGTAGAAATTAATCGCAACGCGCAGATTGCGAGCTGTATTCCACGAAATTTGTAAAGTTGTGAAGATAGCGTTTTTCACCGGAACCAGGTTAACAAATCAGCGATTTCTCTGTTGCTGAGCATCCGGAGTTATTCGATGGTGATACTCCAATTACAGAGGATGTTTTATGGACGCTACCCTTCCCTTTCTGATTTTGTACGCTTGTTTATCAGCCCTACTTTTTTTCTGGGATGCAAAGCATGGCTTGTTACCTGACAGATTTACGTGCCCGTTACTCTGGTCAGGTCTTTTGTTCTATCAAGTTTGTAATCCTGACGGTTTAGCCGATGCGTTATGGGGGGCGATTATTGGTTACGGCACATTCGCTGTCATTTACTGGGGGTATCGCATACTGCGTCATAAAGAAGGATTAGGCTATGGTGATGTGAAGTTTCTCGCCGCCCTTGGTGCCTGGCATACATGGACCTTCTTGCCACGACTGGTTTTCCTTGCTGCCTCATTCGCTTGCGGAGCCGTAGTTATTGGTCTGCTCATGAGAGGAAAAGAGTCATTAAAAAACCCGCTGCCGTTTGGGCCATTTCTGGCGGCTGCGGGTTTCGTTGTAGGCTGGGATAGTTTGCTGGCAGGCCGTTAATCTTTAACTTTTATTTGTGATTGCAGGTAATTTTGTAGACCGATTTTACCGATGAGATCCAGCTCAGTTTCGAGCCAGTCAATATGACCTTCTTCATCAGCAAGGATCTCGATCATCATATCACGGCTAACATAGTCATGAACGCTGTCGGCATACGCGATAGCCTCACGGAGATCCTTAGCGCCTTCCAGTTCTAATCGCAGGTCGGATTGCAGCATCTCCTCGACATCTTCACCAATCCCCAGTTTGCCTAAATCCTGTAAGTTGGGGATTCCTTCTAAAAACAAAATACGCTCGATATATTTATCAGCGTGTTTCATCTCATCGATAGATTCATGGTATTCGACGTCATTGAGACGCATCAGGCCCCAGTTTTTAAACATCCGGGCATGGAGAAAATACTGATTGATTGCGACAAGCTCATTTCCCAATAGTTTATTGAGATAATTTATGATTTTAACATCACCTTTCATTTTATAGTCCCTCCGCTTCCACTATTAGAGCGTAGATGGGGCTAGCGGGATGTCAAAAAATAAGCGTGGGCTTCAGGCAATCTCTTTAAATTCTGGCATCTGCATCAACTCGTCCTGCATCACTTCGCGCGCGGCGCGAATGCACTTACCGCATTGATTTCCCACAGGAATAAACTTACGCAATTGTTGGAAAGATTGCGGATGAAACTGACGGACTGCCTGGCGAATTTTTTTGTCACTTACACCATTACACAAACAAACGTACATGATTGCTCCCGTTCAAATTCTGCGCAAAGTGTAAATGAGAATGGTTATGATTACAATAGCACAGTTTTATTTGCGCCATAGTTCAGCGAGTGAAATTACGACTAAATATTTCGAGCTCAAATTACGGGCAGCAAAAAGGGCGCCGAAGCGCCCTTTTTAATTCGAAACTAATTAACGTGTAATTAGCCCAGAACTTTAGCAACAACGCCCGCGCCAACGGTACGGCCGCCTTCACGGATTGCGAAACGCAGACCGTCGTCCATCGCGATCGGGTGGATCAGGGTAACAACCATTTTGATGTTGTCGCCCGGC
>NZ_JBJQMA010000040.1:0-25528 GCF_046486065.1 Escherichia sp. WS547
GCCAGACCGCAAGGTGTTTTAACAAATCAAAAGGGGTTTTAATAACTGGCTTAAAGCTGAAAGCTTTCCGGAACCCCCAGCCTAGCTGGGGGTTTTCTGTGCACAAAAAAAGGTGCGCCAGGAGACGCACCAGTTGTTGCAAAATCAGCACTGTGGGGCGTAATTACCCCTTGCCTTTTACACTGCTGATAAAGGTGGAACGGGCAGATGTTGACCCCAGGCGTTCAGCTTCATCAAGCAGTTTTAACGCCTTATCAACATCACCTTTCGCGACAGCGTTTTTGATCGCGGTATTAAAATAACTTTCCGTGTCGTTGAGCATCGGCTCGCTTTTCTTCACCGGTGCCGGAGCGGGTGCAGCCACAGCTGGTGCCGCCGTGTTGCCTACCGTAACCGGAGCTGGAGCGGAAGAACCAAATAGAGGCCCGACCAACACGCTAGAACTGGAGTTCGTTTTGACTTTCAGTTTCAGTAAGCCATCGGTGGTATGACGAGCAACCGGGTCAGGAATATCCGGGATCGAGTTACCGACGCCTTTGGCATAGGCTTTAGCCGGGTCGAGCAGTTGGGTCGTCTGCTGGAGATCTTTTTCCGTGGTAAAGACCAAAACATAAAGTTTTTGCTGCCCCAACGCCGGTGTCAGGCGCATAACGCCTTCCAGCCGATCTGCACTCATCACGCCTGGTTCCTGGTAGGTGAAATAACTGCTGGGGAAGAAGGCTGATGGGGTCATGTTCTGATCAAGAATCAGCACGTTCGGCGCAAAAACGCTGGTTTGTTTGTTCACTTCGCTGGTCAGCGTCAGGGTCAGTTCGCCAATGTTTGCCGGGACGCTGTACGCAGCAACCGGACCACTGATGCCGGGAACGTTCAGTTGTTGGCCGCCGGTCGCCAGTTGGGTGGTCTGGGTTTTAGATTGATCGACCGGTGTCCAGGTGAGTTGTTGCAGCGCGGCAGATGGAATGGCTGGCGCGTCGCTGGTGTTTTGCGGTACGTAGTTAACATCGGCAAGGCTGATTCCAGGCGCGCTTGCCAGTAACCCTGCTGATAAACAGAGGGCGATGAGACTTTTATTCATTTTCATTGTTTTCACCTCAAAATCTGGAGCTCAGCGGTAGCCAGGCAATAGCGCGCTAAACCCGATAATCAGAGGGGCTTTCGCCCCTTTCAGATAATGACAACCTGTTTTTATGCCGGATGCGGCGCAAGCACCTTATCCGGCCTACATTTGACAGCCGTTGTAGGCCTGATAAGACGCGCAAGCGTCGCATCAGGCGTTGGTTGCCGGATGCGGCGCAAGCACCTTATCCGGCCCAGGTTTTGCTATTACCACCAGATTTCCATCTGGGCACCGAAGGTCCACTCGTCGCTGTCACCACGGCCGAAGCTGCCGCCGTTGAAATCAGCAGGAACGGCTTTGCCGAAGTTAGTGTTGGTATTGGCGTTACCGGTGTAGTCATAACCCCATTTCTCATCCCACTTGGCGTAGGTTGCGAAGACACGAATAGCCGGGCGTGACCAGATGCTGTCGCCAGCCTGCCATTGTTGTGCGAGGGTAATTTTGTACTGATTGTTCTTGTCGCCGGTGCGCTGGGATTCGACGTTGTCGTAGCCGATTTCCATCACGGTGCTCATGATTGGCGTCCACTTGTACATCGGGCGAATACCGACGGTCCACCACTTGGTGCCGTTGTCGTTATCCCAGTTGATATCCTGGTACATACCCACGTACATCATGTCCCAGTTATCGCCCATGGAGATCGCACCGTGGTCGAGGATACGCAGCATGTGACCGTTGTTGTTGATATTGTAGGCAAATTTTTCGTTATCAAACGCGACGCCAGAACCCTGCGACAGACCTTTACCCTGCGAGGTCATCGAGTCAGTAGCGTACTGAACAACAAACTTGTTAAAGCCCTTCAGGACACTCTGAGTATGTTCAGCAGTGAATAACCAACCGTCTTTCGATGCGCCATCAACCAGACGATAGTTATCACGCAGGTTGGCACGACCGTAGTCGACACCCAGTTCTAATGTGCCGCCCGGGTTGATTTCCATCTGCGCTAAACGCACGTCGAAAACGTCGTTCGCGGTTTCGTTGGTATAGTCATAAATATTGTTGCTGGCGAAAGAGGAAGAACCACCTGCTTCAGAGGAGCGGGTTGCTGCCAGAGAGAGTTTACCGAAGCCAACATCGATGTTTTCCAGACCGGCACCAGGACCAGAAATATCCCAGTAGTAGAAGTCGATCATATGAACGTCATGACGTTGGTAGAAGCGCTTACCTGCCCAGATGGTGGAACCTGGCAGCCATTCGATCAGGTTTTTACCCTGTACGTTTGCTTCACGGAAGGCCGGATCGGTAGCTTCCCAGTCATTCTGTTGTGCGACGGAATAGGCCACGTTAGTGTCGAAATAGAAGCTCTTATCGCCCTCTTTCCACACTTCCTGACCCAATTTTAATTCAGCATAAGTTTCACATTCGTTGCCAAGACGGTATTTACTTTGAGCACCGGTAGTCTGGAAACACTGTTGTTCACCGCCGCTACCTGTCCAGCCAATACCGGAACGTGCATAGCCGTGGAAATCAACAGCCATTGCCTGAGCAGACATTACGCCCGCTGCGACGGCAACCGCCAGAGGAAGTTTGCGCAGAGTAATCATCATTCTATCTCCTGAGTCATTGCTTTTCTTTTTTCACATCACCTGTGACAGGCTTTGTGTGTTTTGTGGGGTGCTTAAACGCCCGGCTCCTTATGCAGTCGACGACATGCAGTGCCATCCTCACGGAACAGATGGCAACGCTCTGGCGGCAGGCCGATAGCGAATGTGGCACCTTCTTCTACCAACACCACGTCGTTCTGGCGGTACACCAGGTTTTGACGAATGGAAGGGATCTGGATATGGATTTGGGTTTCGTTGCCGAGTTGCTCGACGACCTGAACTTCACCCTCAAGGATGACGTCAGCGATATCACTCGGCAGTAGATGTTCCGGGCGAATACCCAGTGACATATTGGCTCCAACCTGGACATCACGGCTTTCAACAGGCAGCCAGACTTGCTGACGATTTGGCATCGGCAGCTCCACCTGCACTTGATCGATTGCGGTGGCAGTCACTTTTACCGGCAGGAAGTTCATCTTTGGCGAACCGATAAATCCGGCGACAAAACGGTCTGCCGGATAGTGGTACAGCTCCAGCGGTTTCCCAACCTGCGCCACGCGACCGGCGTCCAGCACCACGATTTTGTCGGCTAGTGTCATCGCTTCGACCTGATCGTGGGTGACGTAAATCATTGTGCGGCCCAGGCGTTTATGCAGACGGGAGATTTCGATACGCATTTGCACACGCAGTGCAGCATCAAGGTTGGAGAGCGGTTCATCGAGCAAAAATACGCTTGGCTCGGCCACCAGCGTACGGCCAATCGCCACACGCTGACGCTGACCACCGGAGAGCGCTTTCGGTTTGCGATCCAGCAAATGCGCCAGTTGTAGCACTTCCGCCACCTGGTTGACGCGTTGGTTAATCACCTCTTTTTTTGCGCCTGCCAGTTTCAGGCCAAATGACATGTTTTCTGCTACTGACAGGTGGGGATAGAGCGCGTAAGACTGAAACACCATACCAACGCCGCGTTCTGCTGGCGGAGTGTCATTCATCCGTTTCTCACCGATGAACAGGTCGCCGCTGGTGATCGTCTCAAGCCCGGCAATCATGCGCAGTAAAGTCGATTTACCGCAGCCAGACGGTCCGACAAACACCACGAATTCACCTTCATGGATATCGAGATTGATATCTTTCGATACCACGACCTCGCCCCAGGCTTTCGTTACATTTTGCAGCTGTACGCTCGCCATGCCCTTCTCCCTTTGTAACAACCTGTCATCGACAGCAACATTCATGATGGGCTGACTATGCGTCATCAGGAGATGGCTTAAATCCTCCACCCCCTGGCTTTTTTATGGGGGAGGAGGCGGGAGGATGAGAACACGGCTTCTGTGAACTAAACCGAGGTCATGTAAGGAATTTCGTGATGTTGCTTGCAAAAATCGTGGCGATTTTATGTGCGCATCTCCACATTACCGCCAATTCTGTAACAGAGATCACACAAAGCAACGGTGGGGCGTAGGGGCAAGGAGGATGGAAAGAGGTTGCTGTATAAAGAAACTAGAGTCCGTTTAGGTGTTTTCACGAGCACTTCACCAACAAGGACCATAGATTATGAAAATAAAAACAGGTGCACGCATCCTCGCATTATCCGCATTAACGACGATGATGTTTTCCGCCTCGGCTCTCGCCAAAATCGAAGAAGGTAAACTGGTAATCTGGATTAACGGCGATAAAGGCTATAACGGTCTCGCTGAAGTCGGTAAGAAATTCGAGAAAGATACCGGAATTAAAGTCACCGTTGAGCATCCGGATAAACTGGAAGAGAAATTCCCTCAGGTTGCGGCAACTGGCGATGGCCCTGACATTATCTTCTGGGCGCACGACCGCTTTGGTGGCTACGCTCAATCTGGCCTGTTGGCTGAAATCACCCCGGACAAAGCGTTCCAGGACAAGCTGTATCCGTTTACCTGGGATGCCGTACGTTACAACGGCAAGCTGATTGCTTACCCGATCGCTGTTGAAGCGTTATCGCTGATTTATAACAAAGATCTGCTGCCGAACCCGCCAAAAACCTGGGAAGAGATCCCGGCGCTGGATAAAGAACTGAAAGCGAAAGGCAAGAGCGCGCTGATGTTCAACCTGCAAGAACCGTACTTCACCTGGCCGCTGATTGCTGCTGACGGGGGTTATGCGTTCAAGTATGAAAACGGCAAGTACGACATTAAAGACGTGGGCGTGGATAACGCTGGCGCGAAAGCGGGTCTGACCTTCCTGGTTGACCTGATTAAAAACAAACACATGAATGCAGACACCGATTACTCCATCGCAGAAGCTGCCTTTAATAAAGGCGAAACAGCGATGACCATCAACGGCCCGTGGGCATGGTCCAACATCGACACCAGCAAAGTGAATTATGGTGTAACGGTACTGCCGACCTTCAAGGGTCATCCATCCAAACCGTTCGTTGGCGTGCTGAGCGCAGGTATTAACGCCGCCAGTCCGAACAAAGAGCTGGCGAAAGAGTTCCTTGAAAACTATCTGCTGACTGACGAAGGTCTGGAAGCGGTTAATAAAGATAAACCGCTGGGTGCCGTAGCGCTGAAGTCTTACGAGGAAGAGTTGGCGAAAGATCCACGCATTGCTGCCACCATGGAAAACGCCCAGAAAGGTGAAATCATGCCAAACATCCCGCAGATGTCCGCTTTCTGGTATGCCGTACGTACTGCGGTGATCAACGCCGCCAGCGGTCGTCAGACTGTCGATGAAGCCCTGAAAGACGCGCAGACTCGTATCACCAAGTAATGCTGTGAAATGCCGGATGCGGCGTGAACGCCTTGTCCGGCCTACAAAACCGAAACGTATGTAGGCCTGGTAAGGCGCGTCAGCGTCGCATCAGGCAGTTGTTGTCGGATAAGGCGTGAAAGCCTTATCCGTCCTGGAATGAGGAAGAACCCCATGGATGTCATTAAAAAGAAACATTGGTGGCAAAGCGACGCGCTGAAATGGTCAGTGCTAGGTCTGCTCGGCCTGCTGGTGGGTTACCTTGTTGTTTTAATGTACGCACAAGGGGAATACCTGTTCGCCATTACCACGCTGATATTGAGTTCAGCGGGGCTGTATATTTTCGCCAATCGTAAAGCCTACGCCTGGCGCTATGTTTACCCGGGAATGGCTGGAATGGGATTATTCGTCCTCTTCCCTTTGGTCTGCACCATCGCCATTGCCTTCACCAACTACAGCAGCACTAACCAGCTGACTTTTGAACGTGCGCAGGAAGTGTTGTTAGATCGCTCCTGGCAAGCAGGCAAAACCTATAATTTTGGTCTTTACCCGGCGGGCGATGAGTGGCAACTGGCGCTCAGCGACGGCGAAACCGGCAAAAATTACCTCTCCGACGCGTTTAAATTTGGCGGCGAGCAAAAACTGCAACTGAAAGAAACGACCGCCCAGCCCGAAGGCGAACGCGCGAATCTGCGCGTGATTACCCAGAATCGTCAGGCGCTGAGTGACATTACCGCCATTCTGCCAGATGGCAACAAAGTGATGATGAGCTCCCTGCGCCAGTTTTCTGGCACGCAGCCGCTCTACACACTCGACGGTGACGGCACGTTGACGAATAATCAGAGCGGCGTGAAATATCGTCCGAATAACCAAATTGGCTTTTACCAGTCCATAACCGCCGACGGCAACTGGGGCGATGAAAAGCTAAGCCCCGGTTACACCGTGACCACTGGCTGGAAAAACTTTACCCGCGTCTTCACCGACGAAGGCATTCAGAAACCGTTCCTCGCCATTTTCGTCTGGACCGTGGTGTTCTCGCTGATCACTGTCTTTTTAACGGTGGCGGTCGGCATGGTTCTGGCGTGTCTGGTGCAGTGGGAAGCGTTGCGCGGTAAAGCGGTCTATCGCGTCCTGCTGATTCTGCCCTACGCGGTGCCATCGTTCATTTCAATCTTGATTTTCAAAGGGTTGTTTAACCAGAGCTTCGGTGAGATCAACATGATGTTGAGCGCGCTGTTTGGCGTGAAGCCCGCCTGGTTCAGCGATCCGACCACCGCCCGCACGATGCTGATTATCGTCAACACCTGGCTGGGTTATCCGTACATGATGATCCTCTGCATGGGCTTGCTGAAAGCGATTCCGGACGATTTGTATGAAGCCTCAGCAATGGATGGCGCAGGTCCATTCCAGAACTTCTTTAAGATTACGCTGCCGCTGCTGATTAAACCGCTGACGCCGCTGATGATCGCCAGCTTCGCCTTTAACTTTAACAACTTCGTGCTGATTCAACTGTTAACCAACGGCGGTCCGGATCGTCTTGGCACGACCACGCCAGCCGGTTATACCGACCTGCTTGTTAACTACACCTACCGCATCGCTTTTGAAGGCGGCGGGGGTCAGGACTTCGGTCTGGCAGCAGCAATTGCCACGCTGATCTTCCTGCTGGTGGGTGCGCTGGCGATAGTGAACCTGAAAGCCACGCGAATGAAGTTTGATTAAGGGAGATAACAAAAATGGCAATGGTCCAACCGAAATCGCAAAAAGCACGTTTGTTTATTACTCACCTGCTACTGCTACTTTTTATCGCGGCGATTATGTTCCCGCTGCTGATGGTCGTCGCTATCTCGCTGCGTCAGGGAAACTTCGCGACTGGCAGCCTGATCCCGGAGCAAATCTCCTGGGATCACTGGAAACTGGCGTTAGGTTTTAGCGTGGAACAGGCTGATGGTCGCATTACGCCACCGCCATTCCCGGTACTGCTGTGGCTGTGGAACTCGGTAAAGGTCGCCGGGATTTCCGCGATTGGCATTGTGGCGCTCTCCACCACCTGCGCCTACGCTTTCGCCCGTATGCGCTTTCCAGGCAAAGCGACGCTGCTGAAAGGAATGCTGATTTTCCAGATGTTCCCGGCAGTACTTTCACTGGTCGCGTTGTATGCGTTGTTTGATCGTCTGGGTGAGTACATTCCATTCATTGGCCTGAATACTCACGGCGGCGTAATTTTCGCGTATCTGGGTGGGATTGCGCTGCATGTCTGGACCATCAAAGGCTATTTCGAAACCATCGACAGTTCGCTGGAAGAAGCGGCGGCGCTGGATGGTGCGACACCGTGGCAAGCCTTCCGCCTTGTCTTGTTACCGCTGTCAGTACCGATTCTGGCGGTGGTGTTCATCCTGTCGTTTATCGCTGCCATTACTGAAGTTCCGGTCGCGTCGCTGTTACTGCGTGACGTAAATAGCTACACCCTGGCCGTGGGGATGCAGCAATACCTCAACCCGCAAAACTACCTGTGGGGTGACTTTGCTGCCGCTGCCGTGATGTCTGCATTACCGATCACCATCGTCTTCTTGCTGGCTCAACGCTGGCTGGTCAACGGCCTGACGGCAGGTGGTGTGAAAGGTTAAAGATGTTGTTCTGCCAATGTTATGCCGCTGCACCCTCAACTTACGTTATCCCAACTTGTGACTGTTATTCGGCGCTCCACGGAGCGCCTTTTTTTACTCCCGCTTCAGCCGTTTCGAATTACACAGCCACAGGGTGATCACCAGCAACAGGATCGCTGCCGAGTAGATCAACACATCCAGTGGCGATTTATGATCGACGATGATCAAGCGCACAATGGCGGTGATCCCAATATAGACAAAGTAACGTAGCGGGAAGTGAAAACCGGACTGAAAGTACTTCACAATCAGCGCGATAAATTCGAAATAGAGAAAGTAAACCACCAGTCCTTCTACCAGCTCATATTTGCTGGTTTGTTCTGGCGCGAACAGCACATCAGCCAGATGCACCGTTTCTTTGCCGAGGAAGACAACCAAAATCAGGCCGAGGCACAACAGGCCAAGATTGAGTACGGTCTGCAAAATGGTGGAGATAAACTCCACGCGCGGACGAGAGAGTGACGTCATAGCAGTACCTCCTTCACAGTGGCGAGCTTCCTGTATAACGCAAAAATGTGACGGAGATCTATATTTTTTGTGTATGTTTTGTTCAGCTCGATTAAGTGGGCATCTCCCATCAACGTCTCATCTGACAAAACACACAGCCCAAAAAAATCACCCATTCAGGTGATTCCCAGCCACCAGCAATGCGCGAAAAATCGACAATGTTCCTCTGGAACAAATGAAACGTAACCTGATAAAGGTGGTAAAAATGAAGCCTTATTTTGCTGCTTTGATGTTATCAGTCTCTGTTCTTCCTGCTTATGCCGGTCCGCTCGGTACTGCTGATAAAGCCGACCTACCGCAAAGCAATGTCTCCAGCCCAATGATGGCCCAGTCGCTCAGGCAACCAGACCTGCAACCAATATCGACGGACAGGAAGACAGAATGTTTTCGCCTTTACACACCAGATCGCAAACCGGGGGTGAACTGCGTTCCTGATGGCTCGACAGGCCATTAAGAATGAGGGTGCCAGTGAGTGCGAAAACTGGCACCTTTTCCATGACTTAGCGGAAATTGACGCTACGGTCGCTGGTCATGTCATACAACTGGAACTTACGCCCAAGTTGCTGACCACCGTCACGCGTCAGCGGCGTCCAGCCAATTGCCGCACGGCTGCGTGTCGGGCCAGACGAGAAGAGATCCAGCGGTACAGAGACATACACGCCTTTGGTGAAGTCCCCTTCGCCGTACTCCTCTTTCGAAACATTCGTGATCGTGGCATAGCCACCCACCACCACGCCGCTATCAAAGCGTTTGGCGATCTCCAGCGTGCCGCCTTTATCCCCAGCCAGATACTGCCCGACGCTCGCTTTCACTAACACATCCTGAGCGAAAGATGGCGTCCAGTAGGCGGTCAGATGTCCGGTTTTCACGCTGTAGTCGGTGAATTTCATCATATCTTTTGCACTACGCCAGTCGCGCTGTTTAACGTAGTTGGCATCCACACCAAACGCCCAGTTGCTGTCCAGCGGGCGATACAACACTTCTGCCCCCGCACCGCCAAACATGGTTTCGAGATAACCTCCGTAGACCTGGCCGTAGAAGCCGTTGCCCAGATGCTGGAAGTAGTTGGCTTGCAGGTTATTCACATAGACATCGTTCTGCACATACTCGCGCACATGGGTACGAACGCGCGGTAAGTGCGAGTCCTGCGGTGGATTAGTGTAGTTAAACTTGTCGTAGTTGTTGGCAAGGTTAGCGAACAGGCTGCCGGTGGTCAGCAGATGGTCCGTCAGCCACAAATCTGCCGTTCCCATCACGCCCAGCTGATACATGTAAAAGTTTTCCGGGCCACCGACCGACTGGTTCAACACCGGATCGATATGGAAATCAAAGCGCGATTTGTCGATATACCAGCCCTGCTCGGTGGACTGCGGAACCACTGGCTCGACGCGTTTTTGCGCCAGCGTCGTTTCGTGGCCCAACGGCTCTCCGGCAAGATGATTTTTCAGGCTGGCGACATCGGTTTCCGTCGTCACCTGCGGCATGTTAAGGCGATTCTCCGTAATGCGGATCGTTTTGATCCCATCCGGCAGATCGTTCATCACGATCCGATTAGCACGGATGATCCCTTCGCGCGAATCACGATATTTCACCTGCTCGCCGGTAACATACAGAGTATCGCCTTTCGCCTGGATCTGTGGATCGGCAAGTCCGGCATTGTATTTCAACAGCGTTAACTGATTCGCCACCACCGAATGCTGCAAAATGGCATCCTGCGGCTGCGGTTGATATTGCGGGCGGGCGTTATCGTTGTAAGACGGGCGCAGATCGTTAAAGTTGGTGCGCAACGTAACGCCAAACATAAAGGTGTTGCCACGTTCATAGCTAAGGTTAACGTCGGCCCAATCGGTAACGCGATAAATCGCACCGACGTTAAACTTACTTTTTTGCTCCAGCTTCCCGGCAAAATCCTGCTGATAATTATTGCCTTCATACTCCAGTTTCAGGCGCAGCGGTTGCCAGGGCGTCTGGTATTCCACGCCGCCAAACAGTGAGGCAGGACCGTGGAACATCTGGCTACCGTCGATAGATCCCGCCTGTTTGTAGCTGTTATCGCGATAGCAATATTTGTCACTGGCTGAACAGAGCGGATTTTTCACGTTACCGCTGGTGCCCAGATATCCCCATCCCAGGCCGAGCGTGAAATCGAACGGCCCCCAGGCTTTGCTGGCAACAAGATATTCCGCATCAAACAGCCCCGTACCGCCGATATCCCGCGCACCAACCGCCACTTGCGGCAGCCAATAACTCTCTTCCCACAAACGCAGTTTGAGATCGAAGGCTTTATCTTTATACGTTTGATCACCAGAGAACGCTTCGACGCTGCTGTACTGCCGGGTGCGCACGTCGGTGTAGCGCAGCGTTGTTTCCAGCCACGGGAAGAGTTGCACTGAAGCTGAGTAATAACGGTACTGATCGTTATCGCGATAGTTGAGGCTCAACTCCCCTTCCCGCGCCATGCGCGCGGTGGGCGTTTGTAATAATCCTACGCCACCGAAATCCGACTGCGACGGACCAATGGGCGCAGGATATGTTTCGCCGTAGCAAGCTGTGCTAATGCCCAGCGCCAGTAAGCTAAGCAGATGTCTTTTTTTCATTATTGAGGTATCCGCTGCGTCAGAGTCTGAAGAATGTCGGCGTTCAGGGCATCAGGCGTCTTACTCCAGACGGAGTCCGCGAGGCCAACATAAATAATGCTGCCGGGCATCGGCTCTACGTGACGCTTGTTCCAGTAAGCCACCGGCGCTTTTTGCGTGCGTCCGTCCGGGTAAACCACCCACGCGTAGCTGCGATCCGCACCGCTAAGCAGGTTCTGCCCGGAGAGATAGCTCGCCACGTCGCGACCTGGAGTGAAAGGCTGCTTGCCAGGACGGCTGATAAGCCCGAACAACGTGACCGTGGACGGCGGTGGTCCGACCCACAGCGTGTAGTTGCCCTGCAACGGTGGGTTAGCGCGTTCGGCAACGCGGACGATATCGGGATCAAGATTGATTTTTTGCCTGCCCGTCACCTTCAACGCCTGAATTTGCTGGCGTAAGGCGTTAATGGCGGCGGCATCGTCAGCGCTGGAATCTGCGGCTAGTTCTGCCAGCCGTGTCAGCAACGCCTGCTGCTGACGCAATGCTGCCGCCGTTGCCAGCTCTTCGCTAATCACCGCACCGGGCCACCAACTGTTTGCCAGCCGTGGTTGGCCTACCAGATCGATTAAATGCTCTGCCCCCGTCAGCGTTTTGGCCTCACTGCTGCCATTGCTGAATACCTTGACGGTTCCCGCCGCGAAGACCGATGACGCCCCCACACTCAAAATCAATGCGACAATAGTTTGTTTAATCATTGTTTTGCCGCCTTGATGAGAGTGGTTTTCACCGGGAAATAATCCGCGCCGAGATACTGTTCCGACTGGCGAATTTGCCCTTCGCTGTCGATCCAATAGCGGTTATGCCAGCGCGCCTGGTCGGTGGAGACTTCTTCGTCCAGCACGCGAACCGGGGATTCATCGCTGCCGACTTTGACGGTATCGGTGCCATCCCATTTGAAGACTGAGCGTGCGGTGGCGTAGCGTACCTGCTGGTACTCGGTCCAGCCCATCGTGCGCGTCCAGGTTGCACCATCAACAATTTGTGCGGGTTTAATCAGCGGGTCGGCAGCAAGGTTATTCACTTCAATCAGGTTGTCGCCGCCAAGCAAAGTCTTCACCAGACGACCATGTTGTGTGACGAGAGTGGCCTGATCCTGAGTAACCCATTTTTGTTGCCCATCCTCGGCAAAGGCCAGCACTACAAACAACTGCGGCCCGCCATTAAGCTGCATATACTGGCTGGCGTAGGGCATATTTTGAATATCATCATCCGTCAGCTGTACGCCTGGTGTACCGAACAGACTGTCCCACAGTGAATTGCCCAGCTCTTTAGTCGTGGCTGAACAGGCCTGTAATAGCAGGCAGATAAGAATGAGTGCAGGTCGCTTCACGACTCTTCTCCAGAGGGGCAGAATAACCACACCGGAGTGTGGTTATGGTTAATCCCCTTCATACTTCAAGCTGCAGATGCGGTGACCGCACTCGTTCACCCCGGTCACATAGTTATCTATGCTCCCGGGGACTCACTCGCTTGTCGCCTTCCTGCAACTCGAATTATTGTGGGGATACATACTTTATTACTGGGTACTGGTGGTCGTGGTTGTTGTGGTCCCGGTATTAGAACCATCACCGCCACCGGTTGCCGCGAGCGCGACACCCACCGCCGAGCTTACGGTGCTGACGCTGGTCGCGGAGGAACTCCCCGCCGAAACCGACGTTGCTGCCGACCCTGCTGCTTCGCCCACCTGTACAGGTGCAGCCCACGCAGAAGTCGCCGCAAGCACAGATATGGCAAAAATGCCATACAGAACTTTTTTCATAACAATTTCCCTTCATTGAATGAATGGAGATTTACCCAAAAACATTTCGGGCGGGATCGAGTATACACAACTAAAGCATGCGAATTACGGTGTGGGGAATTAGCGATGGGGTTTTAGGATAATTGGAATGAATATCAAATATAAGTTTCAACTTATATATAAATAAGATTAAAAATCAAAAAGTTAAAATGAAATCAAAAATAATTATCCTACGTATTTTCCGAAATCAACCATGATTAAAAATCTATTTTAGGATTAACCTCACAGCATGATTTCCGTTAAATCACAGACAAGGGGATTTATCTGATAAAAAATGCCGACATAACGTCGGCATTTTTATTAAGGTTATTTAATTAACCGCGCCACGCTTTATAGCGGTTAATCAGACCATTGGTCGAGCTATCGTGGCTGCTGATTTCTTTATCATCTTTCAGCTCTGGCAGAATACGGTTCGCCAGTTGTTTACCCAGCTCCACGCCCCACTGGTCGAAGGTGAAGATGTTCAGAATCACGCCCTGAGTAAAGATTTTGTGCTCATACAGCGCAATCAACGCACCCAGGCTGAACGGAGTGATTTCGCGCAGCAGGATGGAGTTGGTCGGGCGGTTACCTTCGAACACTTTGAACGGCACCACGTAGTCAAGCGTTGCCGGATCTTTACCCTGATCACGATATTCCTGCTCAACCACTTCGCGGGATTTACCAAACGCCAGCGCTTCGGTCTGAGCAAAGAAGTTAGACAGCAGTTTCTGGTGATGATCAGAGAGCGGGTTATGGGTGATAGCCGGGGCGATGAAATCGCACGGTACCATTTTGGTTCCCTGGTGGATCAGCTGGTAGAACGCGTGCTGACCGTTAGTGCCTGGTTCACCCCAGATAATCGGGCCAGTCTGGTAATTCACGACGTTACCGTTACGGTCAACGTACTTACCGTTGGACTCCATATTGCCCTGCTGGAAGTACGCCGCGAAACGGTGCATATACTGGTCATACGGCAGAATCGCTTCAGTTTCCGCGCCAAAGAAATTGTTGTACCAGATGCCAATCAGCGCCAGTAGTACAGGCAGGTTTTTCTCGGCAGGCGTGGTGGAGAAATGCTTGTCCATCGCGTGTGCGCCAGAAAGCAGTTCAACGAAGTTATCAAAGCCGATGGAGAGAACAATCGACAGGCCAATCGCTGACCATAAAGAGTAACGACCACCGACCCAGTCCCAGAACTCGAACATGTTGGCGGTATCAATACCAAACTCGCCAACGGCTTTGGCGTTGGTTGAGAGCGCCGCAAAGTGTTTCGCAACGTGTTTTTCATCACCAGCCGCTTTCAGGAACCAGTCACGCGCACTATGGGCGTTGGTCATGGTTTCCTGAGTGGTGAAGGTTTTAGATGCTACCAGGAACAGCGTGGTTTCCGGGTTTACTTTTTTCAGCACTTCCGCGATGTGAGTCCCATCGACGTTAGAAACAAAGTGCATGTTCAGGTGGTTTTTGTACGGACGCAGTGCTTCGGTCACCATGTATGGGCCGAGGTCAGAACCGCCGATCCCGATGTTCACTACGTCAGTGATTGCTTTGCCGGTATAACCCTTCCACTCACCGGAAATAATCGCTTGCGAGAAGGTTTTCATCTTCTCCAGCACCGCGTTGACTTCCGGCATAACGTCTTTGCCATCAACCAGAATCGGGGTATTGCTACGGTTACGCAGCGCTACGTGCAGCACGGCGCGGTTTTCGGTGCGGTTGATCTTCTCACCAGAGAACATCGACTTAATCGCGCCCGCCAGATCGCACTCTTTCGCCAGATCTTGTAATTTCGCCAGCGTCTCTTCAGTGATGCGGTTTTTGGAGTAATCCACCAGCATCTGATCGTCGAAGGTTGCGGAGAACTTAGAAAAACGATCGCCGTCTTTAGCAAAAAGATCGGCGATCGTAACGTCTTTCATTTCATCGAAGTGTTTCTGTAGTGCCTGCCAGGCAGCGGTCTGCGTTGGATTGATGTTTTTCATTAGCAATACTCTTCTGATTTTGAGAATTGTGACTTTGGAAGATTGTAGCGCCAGTCACAGAAAAATGTGATGGTTTTAGTGCCGTTAGCGTAATGTTGAGTGTAAACCCTTAGCGCAGTGAAGCATTTATTAGCTGAACTACTGACCGCCAGGAGTGGATGAAAAATCCGCATGACCCCATCGTTGACAACCGCCCCACTCACCCTTTATTTATAAATGTACTACCTGCGCTAGCGCAGGCCAGAAGAGGCGCGTTGCCCAAGTAACGGTGTTGGAGGAGCCAGTCCTGTGATAACACCTGAGGGGGTGCATCGCCGAGGTGATTGAACGGCTGGCCACGTTCATCATCGGCTACAGGGGCTGAATCCCCTGGGTTGTCACCAGAAGCGTTCGCAGTCGGGCGTTTCGCAAGTGGTGGAGCACTTCTGGGTGAAAATAGTAGCGAAGTATCGCTCTGCGCCCACCCGTCTTCCGCTCTTCCCTTGTGCCAAGGCTGAAAATGGATCCCCTGACACGAGGTAGTTATGTCTGAAATTGTTGTCTCCAAATTTGGCGGTACCAGCGTAGCTGATTTTGACGCCATGAACCGCAGCGCTGATATTGTGCTTTCTGATGCCAACGTACGTTTAGTTGTCCTCTCGGCTTCTGCTGGTATCACTAATCTGCTGGTCGCTTTAGCTGAAGGACTGGAACCTGGCGAGCGATTCGAAAAACTCGACGCAATCCGCAATATCCAGTTTGCCATTCTGGAACGTCTGCGTTACCCGAACGTTATCCGTGAAGAGATTGAACGTCTGCTGGAGAACATTACTGTTCTGGCAGAAGCGGCGGCGCTGGCAACGTCTCCGGCGCTGACAGATGAACTGGTCAGCCACGGCGAGCTGATGTCGACCCTGCTGTTTGTCGAAATCCTGCGCGAACGCGATGTTCAGGCACAGTGGTTTGATGTACGTAAAGTGATGCGTACCAACGACCGATTTGGTCGTGCAGAGCCAGATGTAGCCGCGCTGGCGGAACTGGCCGCGCTGCAGCTGCTCCCACGCCTCAATGAAGGCTTAGTGATCACCCAGGGATTTATCGGTAGCGAAAATAAAGGTCGGACAACGACGCTTGGCCGTGGAGGCAGCGATTATACGGCAGCCTTGCTGGCGGAGGCTTTACACGCATCTCGTGTTGATATCTGGACCGACGTCCCGGGCATCTACACCACCGATCCACGCGTGGTTTCCGCAGCAAAACGCATTGATGAAATCGCGTTTGCCGAAGCGGCAGAGATGGCAACTTTTGGTGCAAAAGTACTGCATCCGGCAACGTTGCTACCCGCAGTACGCAGCGATATCCCGGTCTTTGTCGGCTCCAGTAAAGACCCACGCGCAGGTGGTACGCTGGTGTGCAATAAAACTGAAAATCCGCCGCTATTCCGCGCGCTGGCGCTTCGTCGCAATCAGACTCTGCTCACTTTGCACAGCCTGAATATGCTGCATTCTCGCGGTTTCCTCGCGGAAGTTTTCGGCATCCTCGCGCGGCATAATATTTCGGTAGACTTAATCACCACGTCAGAAGTGAGCGTGGCATTAACCCTTGATACCACCGGTTCAACCTCCACTGGCGATACCTTGCTGACGCAATCTCTGCTGATGGAGCTGTCTGCACTATGCCGGGTAGAAGTGGAGGAAGGTCTGGCGCTGGTCGCGTTGATTGGCAATGACCTGTCAAAAGCCTGCGGCGTTGGCAAAGAGGTATTCGGCGTACTGGAACCGTTCAACATTCGCATGATTTGTTACGGCGCATCCAGCCATAACCTGTGCTTCCTGGTGCCCGGCGAAGATGCCGAGCAGGTGGTGCAAAAACTGCATAGTAATTTGTTTGAGTAAATACTGTATGGCCTGGAAGCTATATTTCGGGCCGTATTGATTTTCTTGTCACTATGCTCATCAATAAACGAGCCTGTACTCTGTTAACCAACGTCTTTATCGGAGAATAATTGCCTTTAATTTTTTTATCTGCATCTCTAATTAATTATCGAAAGAGATAAATAGTTAAGAGAAGGCAAAATGAATATTATCAGTTCTGCTCGCAAACGAATTCCCGTACACTGAACTCTCTGGCTCACTGAGGGCACCAGCATGGCACTCCCCCGTATTACCCAAAAAGAGATGACTGAACGCGAGCAGCGTGAACTTAAAACACTGCTGGATCGGGCGCGGATTGCGCATGGTCGCGTACTGACCAACTCCGAAACCAACAGCATTAAGAAAGAGTACATCGATAAATTAATGGTCGAGCGTGAGGCTGAAGCGAAAAAAGCCCGCCAGTTAAAGAAAAAGCAGGCTTATAAACCGGATCCTGAAGCGTCATTTAGCTGGTCAGCAAATACGTCGACGCGCGGCAGGCGCTGATTAGCGCCCCTTCTTTTTACGCCCCGGCGAGGTAAAACGCTTACCGTTGGACGCCGGGCGACCGCCTTTTTCCGCCGTTTTTTCCATCTTAACGACTGGACGTTTAATGCCTACAGTTTTCGGTTTGGCCTTCGCTTTAGATTTTGCCTCGGAAGAGGAATTTTCAATGAGCTTAAAGAGGTCGATTAACTCATCGTCAGTTAAATCACGCCATTCCCCCAGCGGAATGCCGCTTAAACTAACGTTCATGATGCGCGTACGTTCCAGCTTTTTCACTTCGTAACCAAAGTGCTCGCACATGCGACGGATCTGACGGTTCAGCCCCTGCACCAGGGTAATGCGGAAGACAAACGGCGCTTCTTTTTTGACTTTGCACTTTTTCGTCACCGTCCCGAGGATCGGCACCCCCGCCCCCATACCACGAATAAATTCATCGGTAATCGGTTTATCGACCGTCACCAGATACTCTTTCTCATGATCGTTACCCGCACGGAGGATCTTATTCACCAGATCGCCGTGATTGGTGAGGAAAATCAGCCCCTGGGAGTCTTTATCCAGGCGGCCAATCGGGAACACGCGTTTGCTGTGGTTAACGAAATCGACAATGTTATCGCGCTCGCCATCTTCGGTGGTGCTGACAATACCGACGGGCTTGTTCAGGGCGATAAGTACCAAATCTTCGGCTTCCCGAGGCTCAATCAACTGACCGTTTACTTTCACAACGTCGCCGGGTTTCACCTGATCGCCAATGGTGGCTCGCTTGCCATTAAGGAACACATTGCCTTGCTCGATATAGCGATCCGCTTCGCGGCGTGAGCAAATTCCGCTTTCGCTGATGTATTTATTTAAACGGACTGATGAGTCGGGCAGCATAAATTCTCCTGTAAAACGCGGAATATACCGTACCTCTTAGCGGGGAAAAACAGGGTTATGCGGCAACGTCGAAATTAAATGTGATCTGCCACGCCTTTTATCACAAAAGTGTCTCCGGAAGTACGATGCAAATTTGCCTGGCAAAATAAGGATAATCAACATATTACGAATCGCTGCACAACTGTGCTGATGACTACTAGGCAGAGAAACAAATGTGCAAGAGAAAGCGCTATTTCTCCCCATGCAAAGAGTGAAAAATCGCTTTGAAAGGCCATCATGATGGGGTTATATCAGATCAAGCGGTGAGAAAGCGTATTTGCACAAATGTGCAGAACCAGGAGGCGGCAATGGAAAACAGTGACGATATCCGTTTGATTGTGAAGATTGCCCAACTCTATTACGAACAGGATATGACGCAGGCGCAAATCGCGCGCGAACTGGGTATTTACCGCACCACCATCAGCCGCTTGCTTAAACGAGGCCGCGATCAGGGAATTGTCACCATCGCCATCAACTATGACTACAACGAAAATCTCTGGCTGGAGCAGCAACTGAAGCAAAAGTTTGGCCTGAAAGACGTTGTGGTGGTGTCGGGAAATGATGAGGATGAAGAGACTCAACTGGCGATGATGGGGTTACACGGCGCGCAACTGCTGGATCGCTTGCTGGAGCCTGGCGATATTGTCGGTTTTTCCTGGGGTCGCGCGGTGAGCGCACTGGTTGAAAACTTGCCGCAGGCGGGGCAATCGCGGCAGTTAATCTGCGTACCAATTATTGGCGGACCGTCCGGTAAACTCGAAAGCCGCTATCACGTAAACACATTAACCTACAGCGCGGCAGCGAAGCTGAAAGGGGAATCGCATCTCGCGGATTTTCCGGCTCTGCTGGATAACCCATTAATTCGTAATGGGATCATGCAGTCTCAGCACTTTAAAACCATCTCTGCCTACTGGGATAATCTGGATGTCGCCCTGGTGGGAATTGGCTCACCGGCCATTCGCGACGGCGCTAACTGGCATGCGTTTTATGGTGGTGAAGAGAGTGACGACCTGAATGCCCGCCAGGTTGCTGGCGATATTTGCTCGCGCTTTTATGATATTCACGGCGCAATGGTTGAAACGAATATGAGCGAAAAAACACTCTCTATCGAAATGAATAAATTAAAGCAGGCGCGGTATTCCATTGGCATTGCCATGAGTGAAGAAAAATACAGCGGAATTGTTGGTGCACTGCGTGGAAAATATATTAATTGTCTGGTAACGAATAGCAGCACAGCTGAACTATTACTGAAATAAAAATCTTCCCGATGTTTACCGTAATAAAAATTACGGCGGGTCCCTATTATCTAAAATCAGGAGTCTGTTATGCAAACGTGGTTAAATTTGCAGGATAAAATCATTATCGTCACCGGCGGCGCATCCGGTATTGGTCTGGCGATTGTAGAGGAATTATTAGCACAAGGCGCAAACGTACAGATGGTCGATATTCACGGTGGCGATGGTCAATATGAAGGTCATAAAGGCTATCAGTTTTGGCCGACCGATATTTCCAGCGCCAAAGAGGTAAATCATACGGTAGCGGAAATTATCCAGCGTTTTGGTCGCATCGACGGTCTGGTCAATAACGCCGGGGTCAATTTCCCGCGTCTGCTGATCGATGAGAAAGCGCCTGCCGGGCAGTATGAACTCAACGAAGCTGCATTCGAAAAAATGGTCAATATCAACCAGAAAGGCGTTTTTCTGATGTCGCAGGCGGTGGCGCGACAGATGGTCAAACAACATGATGGCGTGATTGTGAATGTTTCCTCAGAAAGTGGGCTGGAAGGCTCAGAAGGCCAAAGCTGTTACGCCGCGACCAAAGCCGCGCTCAATAGCTTCACGCGCTCCTGGTCGAAAGAGCTGGGTAAGCACGGTATCCGTGTGGTCGGTATCGCGCCAGGGATTCTGGAAAAAACAGGACTGCGCACGCCGGAATATGAAGAAGCGCTGGCGTGGACGCGCAATATCACCGTCGAGCAGCTGCGTGAAGGCTATACCAAAAATTCCATTCCTATTGGGCGCGCCGGAAGATTAGCAGAAGTGGCTGATTTTGTTTGTTATCTGCTGTCTGAACGCGCCAGCTATATCACCGGAGTAACCACTAACATTGCAGGCGGCAAAACGCGCGGCTAAGGAGGCTTTATGGTCAACGCCATTTTTTGTGCCCACGGCAAATTAGCTTGCGCCATGCTGGAATCGGTTCAGATGGTTTACGGCGACGCCCATGTTGAGGCAGTGGAATTTGTACCCGGTGAGAACGCCAATGACATTGTGGCAAAGCTGGAAAAGTTAGTGAGCATTCACAATCAAGACGAATGGCTGATTGCCGTGGACTTACAGTGCGGCAGCCCGTGGAATGCGGCAGCGATGCTTGCGATGGGCAATCCTCGTCTGCGGGTAATCAGCGGCCTTTCTCTGCCGCTGGCGCTCGAACTGGTTGATAACCAGGACAGCATGAATGTTGATGAACTGTGTGAACACCTGACGCAAATCGCAAAGCAATCCTGCGTCGTCTGGAGACAGGTGGCAACGGCAGAGGAGGATTTCTGATGAACATTACGCTCGCCCGCATTGATGACCGCCTGATCCACGGTCAGGTCACTACCGTCTGGTCGAAAGTGGCTAACGCCCAGCGCATTATTATCTGCAATGACGAAGTTTATAACGATGAAGTTCGCCGGACATTATTGCGTCAGGCTGCGCCACCGGGAATGAAGGTTAACGTGGTCAATATTGAAAAAGCCGTCGCGGTTTATCACAACCCGCAATATCAGGACGAAACCGTTTTTTATCTTTTCACTCGCCCACAGGATGCCTTAGCGATGGTTCGCCAGGGGGTAAAAATAGGCACCCTGAATATTGGCGGCATGGCCTGGCGGCCCGGTAAAAAACAGTTAACCAAAGCGGTTTCATTAGATGATGATGATATTAACGCATTTCATGAGTTAAATAATCTTGGCGTCATACTGGATTTACGCGTCGTAGCGTCAGATCCCTCAATCAATATTATCGACAAAATAAACGAACAGTTAATCGCAAATTAAATAATAGCGCCTGTGTACATATGCTTTAACAGGCAGGGATGACGACACTTAAAAGGTGACAAATCATGGAAATAAGTACCCTACAAATCATTGCTATATTTCTTTTTTCCTGTATTGCCGGAATGGGCAGCGTGCTGGATGAATTTCAGACTCATCGCCCGTTAATTGCCTGTACGGTGATTGGTTTAATTCTCGGTGATTTAAAAACCGGAATAATACTCGGTGGTACGCTGGAATTGATAGCTCTCGGCTGGATGAACGTCGGCGCGGCGCAATCTCCAGATTCTGCACTCGCCAGCATAATCTCCGCCATTCTGGTTATCGTTGGTCAGCAAAGCATCGCCACCGGAATCGCCATCGCGTTGCCTGTGGCTGCGGCAGGCCAGGTGCTGACGGTGTTTGCCCGTACCATCACAGTAGTGTTCCAGCACGCGGCGGATAAAGCAGCAGAAGAGGCGCGGTTTCGCACTCTCGATATTCTGCATGTCTCCGCGCTTGGCGTGCAGGCGCTGCGCGTTGCTATTCCGGCACTGATTGTCTCGCTGTTCGTCAGCGCCGATATGGTCAGCAATATGTTAAACGCCATTCCCGAATTTGTGACCCGAGGACTACAGATTGCTGGCGGTTTTATCGTGGTGGTCGGTTACGCCATGGTGCTACGTATGATGGGCGTGAAATATTTGATGCCTTTCTTTTTCCTCGGTTTCCTCGCAGGTGGCTACCTCGATCTCAGTCTGCTGGCGTTCGGTGGCGTCGGCGTGATCATGGCCCTGCTCTACATCCAGCTAAATCCACAGTGGCGTAAAGCTGAACCTCAACTCCAGGCCACCGCCTCCACCGCCCTTGACCAACTTGACGATTAACGGAGCCATCATGGAACAGAGAAAAATTACACGCAGCGATCTGGTGAGCATGTTTCTGCGCTCCAACCTGCAACAGGCGTCCTTTAACTTTGAACGTATTCACGGGCTGGGTTTTTGCTACGACATGATCCCCGCCATCAAGCGACTTTACCCATTAAAAGAGGATCAGGTTGCGGCGCTCAGGCGACACCTGGTGTTCTTCAATACCACGCCAGCCGTATGTGGCCCGGTCATCGGCGTCACTGCCGCCATGGAAGAGGCGCGGGCCAACGGCGCGGAAATTGATGACGGTACCATTAACGGCATCAAAGTCGGTCTGATGGGACCATTGGCAGGAGTTGGCGATCCACTGGTCTGGGGAACGCTGCGCCCGATTACCGCCGCGCTCGGCGCATCTCTGGCACTTTCGGGCAACATTCTCAGCCCGCTGCTGTTTTTCTTTATTTTCAATGCGGTGCGTCTGGCGATGAAGTGGTATGGCCTACAGCTCGGCTTTCGCAAAGGGGTGAATATCGTCAGCGATATGGGCGGGAATGTGCTGCAAAAACTCACCGAAGGCGCGTCGATTCTCGGACTGTTTGTGATGGGCGTGCTGGTGACCAAATGGACGTCAATCAACGTACCGTTGGTGGTTTCACAAACGCATGCCGCCGATGGCTCCACCGTCACCATGACCGTGCAGAACATTCTCGACCAACTTTGCCCTGGTTTGCTGGCGCTCGGTCTGACGCTACTGATGGTTCGTCTGCTCAACAAAAAAATTAACCCGGTATGGCTGATTTTCGCCCTGTTTGGCTTAGGGATTATCGGCAATGCGCTGGGCTTCCTGTCCTGATTCTTCGCCCCGGCACGACTGCCGGGGCCATCGCTCAACATGAGGTGGTTTATGAAAACAACAGCTCTGCGTCTTTATGGTAAACGTGATTTACGCCTGGAAACCTTTGATCTTCCTGAAATGCAGGAGGATGAAATCCTCGCGACGGTGGTCACCGACAGCCTGTGCCTCTCTTCCTGGAAAGAGGCCAATCTGGGTGAAAACCATAAAAAAGTACCCGACGATGTGGCGACCAACCCCATCATCATCGGCCACGAGTTTTGCGGCGATATTCTGGCCGTGGGTAAAAAGTGGCAGCACAAATTCCAGCCGGGTCAGCGTTATGTGATTCAGGCCAACCTGCAACTCCCCGACCGCCCGGACTGCCCCGGCTACTCCTTCCCGTGGGTAGGCGGCGAAGCCACGCATGTGGTTATTCCCAACGAGGTCATGGAACAAGATTGCCTGCTGGCATACGACGGCGAAACCTATTTTGAAGGCTCGCTGGTTGAACCGCTTTCCTGCGTGATTGGCGCGTTCAACGCCAACTATCATCTTCAGGAAGGTAGTTATAACCACACGATGGGGATTCGCCCGCAAGGGCGCACGCTGATCCTCGGCGGCACCGGACCAATGGGACTGTTGGCGATTGATTATGCGCTACATGGACCCGTTAACCCGTCGCTGCTCGTCATTACCGATACCGACAACGACAAATTGAGTTATGCGCGCAAGCACTATCCATCAGAACCGCAAACACTGATTCATTATCTCAATGCTGCCGATGCAGCATTTGATACGTTAATGGCACTGAGTGGCGGTCACGGCTTCGATGATATTTTCGTCTTTGTGCCTAATGAAGGACTGGTGACTCTCGCCTCTTCCTTGCTGGCGACAGATGGTTGCCTGAATTTCTTCGCCGGACCGCAGGATAAACATTTCAGCGCGCCAATTAATTTCTACGATGTGCATTATGCATTTACCCACTACGTGGGCACGTCAGGCGGCAATACCGATGACATGCGCGCAGCAGTCAAATTGATTGAAGAGAAAAAAGTGCAGGCCGCAAAAGTGGTAACACATATTCTTGGGCTGAATGCCGCGGGCGAAACCACGCTTGAATTGCCTGCCGTCGGCGGCGGCAAAAAGCTGGTGTATACCGGGAAATACCTGCCGCTTATGTCACTCACGCAGATTCAGGATCAAGCACTGGCGGCAATTCTGGCGCGTCATCAGGGGATCTGGTCCGGTGAGGCGGAGCAATATCTGCTCACTCATGCAGAGGCAATTTCCCATGATTAATCGCGCTACTTAACTCTGCATGTCGCTGGCTGGTCGCCGCGGCAACTTCGCGACCGGATGTGCGGCTGATTGCTGAAGCAGCACAATTTGCATGAGAAGGATAAAAAATATCAGCGCCTTAAGGGGCGCTCAAATTGGTGGCAAAGTACACATTGTTTATGCCGGATGCGGAATGAAGCCTTATTCGGCATACATAATCTCGAAAATTCAATATATTGCAGTTATCTGGTAGGCCTGGTAAGCGTAGCGCATCAGGCAATGCTGTGTTTGTCATCAGTCTCAGCGCCCGGTGCAATACGTGACATCGTGAGCCATGTCAGTAAGTGGTTAAATTCGCAGTGGTAGCATGCCTCCCGTGATTTCTTACTAACCGGAGAAGTAATGGAACTGCTTTTATTGAGTAACTCGACGCTGCCGGGTAAAGCCTGGCTGGAACATGCACTGCCGCTAATTGCTGAACAGTTGCAGGGTCGCCGCTCAGCGGTGTTTATCCCTTTCGCTGGCGTAACGCAGACCTGGGATGATTACACAGCGAAAACGGCTGCGGTTCTCGCTTCGCTGGGTGTTTCTGTCACCGGTATTCATAGCGTTGTCGATCCCGTTGCCGCGATTGAAAATGCTGAGATCGTGATTGTCGGCGGCGGTAATACTTTCCAGTTGCTGAAACAGTGCCGCGAGCGCGGGCTGCTGGCACCAATTACTGACGTGGTTAAACGTGGCGCGCTGTATATTGGCTGGAGCGCTGGCGCTAACCTTGCTTGCCCAACCATTCGTACCACCAACGATATGCCGATTGTCGATCCACAAGGTTTCGATGCGCTGAATCTGTTCCCGTTGCAAATCAACCCGCACTTCACCAACGCGCTGCCGGAAGGCCATAAAGGTGAAACGCGTGAGCAGCGTATTCGCGAACTGCTGGTCGTCGCGCCAGAACTCACAATTATTGGTCTACCGGAAGGTAACTGGATCACGGTGAGTAAAGGTCACGCTACGCTGGGTGGCCCGAACACCACTTATGTGTTTAAGGCTGGTGAAGAAGCGGTTCCGCTGGAAGCGGGTCACCGTTTTTAAGTGAATTGCCGGATGCATGATCCGGCATCTTGTACATAGTGCCTGATGCGACGCTTTATGAACTGAACCCCAAAACCTGGACAGTTTCAGTTAACCGGCTTTTTGATACTCAGTCCGGTATTCTACCGGGCTGAGTCCCCCAAGACTGAGTTTTATTCTTTTTTGATT
>NZ_JBJQMA010000041.1:0-25107 GCF_046486065.1 Escherichia sp. WS547
GCTTACCAATATGGGCCAGAATTGCTGACCAGTTATCGTGAGAGTAATTCATCGGCACGTTAAATCATATCAGGCGTAATACCACAACCCTTAAGTTAGCGCTTATGGGAGATATCCCCCATTACGATGAGGAAATGGCCACTCCCGAAACCATCGTCACCAATCGCGATATGCTCACGGATACCCTGCTGTCAACGGAGGGTGCGCCACACTATCCGGGAATGACTCACCGGCATCAGCTTGCAGACACCGTGGTAAACGGTTTTTCTACCGATCCACTCCAGGCACTTCAGTCCGAAAGCCTGATTACCACGGGCGATCCGCTTTCAGGCATTGCGGCTGTCCGGCCATCGGCACCGCTGTCCGATCCGGCAAGTAATGGTGGGATCAATACTCCGTTTATGGATCTACCGCCCATTTATGCCAGCCCCGGCGATCGTAATGATGACTTCCCTGTGGCAGAAATGGCGCAACGCCACCTTGCGGTCACCCCCTTACTGCGCGGTCTCGGCGGCTCGCTTACCGTGAGCAATTCTGACGATGCGGATGATTTTCTGGAAGAGGCCGGACGCACGTTACAGGCCGCAATAAAAGGTCTGCTCGATTTGCAGCAACAGCGTAACAGCCTCTCAGACAAACATTTGCGCCCGCTGGAAGATAACCCGCTGCGCCTGAACATGGATTACGCCACCGCGCTCGACGTGATGTTTGCCGAAGGTAAAAGTCCGGTACATCTGGCGGCTCCCGCCGCTGTCAGTGAAAGCCTGCGTAATGTCCGCCACCACGAAGAAGCTAACCGGGCAGCGATTGTGGAGTCACTTCGTGTCCTGCTTGACGCTTTCTCACCACAAAATCTGCTGCGCCGCTTTGTGCAGTACCGCCGCAGCCATGAACTGCGCCAGCCGCTGGATGATGCCGGAGCATGGCAAATGTACAGCCATTATTACGAAGAACTGGCCTCCGATCGCCAGCAGGGGTTTGAGATGCTGTTTAACGAGGTCTACGCCCAGATCTATGACCGGGTGCTTCGTGAAAAACAGCGGGAGCCGGAAGCATGAACAGGAAGGCGTTTCTGGCCTGCGTGCTGATGTGCGTCATATTAACCGGCTGCGAAACGGCGAAAAAAATCAGCGAGGTGATCAAAAACCCGGATATCCAGGTCGGGAGCCTGAAGGAGCAACCTTCGGAAATAACCGTCACCCTGCTGACCGAACCGGACACCAATACCAATGCGGAGGGTGAATCAGCCGCCGTGGATGTGCAACTGGTGTACCTGACTGACGACTCAAAATTGCTGGCAGCCGACTATGACCAGATAGCCAGTACGCCGCTACCGGATGTGTTGGGTAAAAACTATATCGACCACCAGGATTTCAACCTGTTGCCGGACACCATCAAAACCCTGCCGCCGGTAAAGCTGGATGAGAAAACGCAGTTTATTGGTGTCGTGGCCTATTTCTCCGATGACCAGGCCACTGAATGGAAACAAATCGAGACGGTGGAAGGAACCGGCCACCATTACCGCCTGCTGGTGCATGTACGTCAAAGCAGCATCGAAATGAAAAAAGAGGATGAATAATTATGGCAACCACCCGCAACAAGGTGATGTGGCAGGAAGGGATGCTGATGCGCCCACACCATTTCCAGCAACAGCAGCGTTACAACGACTACCTGGATAACCAGCGTTTCCGGGCCATGAATGATTTATCCTGGGGATTTACCGAACTCACCCTCAACAATGAACTGCTGGCGCAGGGTAAGATCATGATTGACAGCGCGTCAGGCACACTGCCCGACGGCACCGTCTTTTCTATCCCCGACCAGGACGCACTGCCCGATCCGCTGCACCCGCAACATTTTCCGGACGAAAGAAGCCGCAATATTTACCTCGCTCTGCCGGTCGCCAGTGATGTGAGAAATGAAATCAGCGACGGGCGGCGAATCGGGCGTTACCGGCTGAATTATGCCGATGTCCGGGATCTGCATTCAGAAGAAGGTGACGCGCGAACACTGACGCTGGGTCAACTGACGCCGCGCATTATGAGCGGTGCAGAAGATATGAGCGCCTATATTACGCTCCCGCTTTGCCGTATCAGCGATCGCCATGCCGACGGCTCCCTGACGCTGGATGACGATTTTATCCCCTCCTGCCAGAATATTCAGGTCAGTAAGAAACTGCGTGTTTATCTCAAAGAGGTACAGGGGGCCATTGGCGGACGGGCAAGCGATCTGGCAAACCGCATTGGCTCTCCGGCGCAGAGCGGCATCGCGGATGTGGCGGAATTTATGATGTTGCAGTTACTTAACCGTAACCAGACCCGGTTTACCCATCGCGCTCGTCGATCCCAGCTCCACCCGGAAGATTTCTACCTTGATCTTGCCGGGTTGCTGGGTGAACTGATGACCTTTACCGAGCCGTCGCGCCTGCCCTGCCCGCTTGATGTGTATGATCATCATGACCTGACCAAAACATTTAAAACGCTGTTACCGGAAGTCAAACGGGCGCTGCATACCGTACTGTCGCCAAGAGCCGTTAATCTGCCGCTGCATCTGCGTGACGGTATCTGGCAGGCCGATATCCATGACACAGAACTGCTGCAATCTGCCACCTTTGTGCTGGCCGTGGCGGCAAACATGCCGGTCGATCAGATCCAGCGCCAGTTTATCCAGCAGTCGAAAATTTCCTCGCCGGAAAAAATCCGCAATATGGTCAGTGTGCAGATACCCGGCATTCCATTGCGTGCCCTGATGGTGGCTCCCCGCCAGCTTCCTTACCATTCCGGGTTCAGCTATTTCGAACTCGACAAGAGCGGCCAGGCCTGGACAGAAATGGCTGCCGCCGGGGCCGTTGCACTGCATGTATCCGGCAGTTTCCCGGATCTGAACATGCAACTGTGGGCGATAAGAGGGTAAGACGATGGATGAGGGGTCACTGTCTCTGCCACCATTTACCGGACACCACGAAAAAAGCCAGCGCGACTATCATCTCGCGCTTCGTGGCAACAGCCTGAATCCGATGATCGACGCAGCCACGCCGCTCCTCGGTATGGTGATGCGCCTTTCAACCATGAACAGTCAGACGATGCCGGAGCATCTTTTTGCTCAGGTGGTGACAGATGTTCAGGCCGTGGAGCAACTGCTTCAGGAGCAGGGCTACGAACCGGGCGTGATTATCTCGTTTCGCTACATCCTCTGCACGTTTATTGATGAAGCGGCGCTCGGTAACGGCTGGTCGAACAAGAACGAGTGGATCAAGCAGTCATTGCTGGTCCATTTCCACAACGAAGCCTGGGGTGGAGAGAAAGTTTTCATCCTGCTGGAGCGCCTGATCCGTGAACCCAAACGTTACCAGGATCTGCTGGAATTTCTCTGGATCTGTTTTTCTCTGGGATTTCGCGGGCGCTACAAAGTGGCAGCACAGGATCAGGGGGAATTTGAGCAGATCTACCGCCGTCTGTACCACGTTCTGCATAAACTGCGCGGCGATGCCCCTTTCCCGCTGTTACACCAGGACAAAAAAACCCAGGGCGGGCGTTATCAGCTCATCAGTCGCCTGACTGTTAAACATATTTTTTGTGGTGGCGTTGTCGTGCTGGCGTTGTTTTACCTGTTCTATCTGTTGCGGCTGGACAGCCAGACGCAGGACATCCTGCACCAGCTAAACAAATTACTTCGATAAGGACGTTTATGATCCAGATTGATCTTCCCACGCTGGTAAAACGGCTGAACCTGTTCTCCCGCCAGGCGCTGGAGATGGCCGCCTCTGAATGTATGAGTCAGCAGGCAGCGGAAATTACCGTCAGCCATGTGCTTATTCAGATGCTCGCCATGCCACGCAGCGACCTGCGGGTTATTACCCGCCAGGGCGATATTGGCATGGAAGAGTTGCGCCAGGCGCTGACGGTGGAGAACTACACAACTGCCCGTTCTGCGGACAGCTACCCGGCATTTTCCCCGATGCTGGTTGAGTGGCTGAAAGAGGGCTGGCTGCTGGCGTCGGCTGAGATGCAGCACAGCGAATTGCGTGGCGGCGTGTTGCTGCTGGCCCTGCTGCATTCGCCGCTGCGTTATATACCGCCTGCTGCCGCCCGGTTGTTGACCGGCATTAACCGTGACCGTCTGCAACAGGACTTTGTACAGTGGACACAGGAGTCGGCGGAATCAGTCGTGCCGGATGCAGACGGTAAAGTCGCAGGCACACTGACGGACGCTGCTGACACCCTGCTTGCCCGCTACGCCAAAAACATGACCGCAGACGCCCGTAACGGCAGGCTTGACCCGGTACTGTGCCGCGACCACGAAATCGACCTGATGATCGACATTCTCTGCCGCCGCCGCAAGAACAACCCGGTGGTGGTGGGCGAAGCAGGCGTGGGTAAAAGTGCCTTAATCGAAGGGCTGGCGCTGCGCATCGTGGCAGGCCAGGTGCCGGACAAACTGAAAAACACCGATATCATGACCCTTGACCTAGGCGCATTGCAGGCCGGGGCGTCGGTGAAGGGCGAATTCGAAAAACGCTTCAAGGGGCTGATGGCGGAGGTCATTTCCTCTCCGGTGCCGGTCATTCTGTTTATTGACGAAGCACATACCCTGATTGGCGCGGGCAACCAGCAGGGCGGGCTGGATATCTCCAACCTGCTCAAACCGGCGCTGGCGCGCGGCGAACTGAAAACCATCGCCGCCACCACCTGGAGCGAATACAAAAAATACTTCGAGAAAGATGCCGCCCTGTCGCGCCGCTTCCAGCTGGTGAAGGTCAGCGAACCCAACGCCGCCGAAGCCACCATTATTCTGCGTGGTCTGTCGGCGGTCTATGAACAGTCTCACGGCGTGCTGATTGATGATGACGCCTTGCAGGCCGCAGCAACGCTGAGCGAACGTTATCTCTCCGGGCGTCAGTTGCCGGACAAAGCCATTGATGTGCTGGATACCGCCTGCGCCCGCGTCGCCATTAACCTTTCCTCGCCGCCGAAGCAAATCTCGGCGCTGACCACTCTGAGCCACCAGCAGGAGGCGGAAATTCGCCAGCTTGAGCGCGAGCTTCGCATCGGGCTGCGTACCAACACCTCACGGATGACCGAGGTGCTGGTGCAGTACGATGAAACGCTGACGGCGCTGGATGAACTGGAAGCGGCCTGGCATCAGCAGCAGGCGCTGGTCCGGGAGATTATCGCGCTGCGCCAGCAGTTGCTGGGCGTGGCAGAAGACGATGCGGCGTCGTTGCCGGACGCAGATGCCGCGGAGGATACGCCGCCAGAGTCAGAGTCAGAGTCAGAGTCAGAGTCAGAGTCAGAGTCAGAGTCAGAGTCAGAGTCAGAGTCAGAACAGGATAATACCGGTGCCGTACCGGCTGATGAGGCCGACAGAGAACAGCCGGAAGAGACCGCTGAAACAGTTTCCCCGGTACAGCGGCTGGCCCAGCTCACTGCCGAACTGGACGCCCAGCATAACGACCGGTTGCTGGTCTCCCCGCACGTCGATAAAAAACAGATTGCGGCGGTGATTGCCGAATGGACCGGCGTGCCGCTCAACCGCCTGTCGCAGAATGAAATGTCGGTCATCACCGACCTGCCGAAATGGCTGGGCGACACCATCAAAGGCCAAGACCTGGCGATTGCCAGCCTGCATAAGCATCTACTGACCGCACGCGCCGACCTGCGTCTTCCGGGACGCCCGCTCGGTGCGTTCCTGCTGGCTGGCCCCAGCGGTGTGGGTAAAACCGAAACCGTCCTGCAACTGGCAGAGCTGCTCTACGGCGGTCGCCAGTACCTGACCACCATCAATATGTCCGAATTCCAGGAGAAACACACCGTCTCGCGGCTGATTGGTTCGCCTCCGGGCTACGTTGGCTACGGTGAAGGCGGCGTACTGACCGAAGCGATTCGCCAGAAACCCTACTCGGTAGTACTGCTCGATGAAGTGGAAAAAGCGCACCCGGATGTGCTCAACCTGTTCTACCAGTCGTTCGATAAGGGCGAAATGGCAGACGGTGAAGGCCGCCTGATTGACTGCAAAAATATCGTCTTCTTCCTGACGTCCAACCTCGGCTACCAGGTAATAGTCGAGCACGCCGATGACCCGGAAACCATGCAGGAAGAACTGTATCCGGTGCTGGCCGACTTCTTCAAACCTGCCCTGCTGGCGCGTATGGAAGTGGTGCCGTATCTGCCGCTGTCGAAAGAGACGCTCGCCACCATTATCGCCGGAAAACTGGCCCGTCTGGATAACGTGCTGCGCAGTCGCTTTGGTGCAGAAGTGGTCATTGAACCGGAAGTGACGGACGAAATCATGAGCCGCGTCACCCGCGCGGAAAACGGCGCGAGGATGCTGGAATCGGTCATCGATGGCGACATGCTACCGCCGCTCTCGCTGCTGCTGTTGCAGAAAATGGCGGCTAACACGGCGATTGCCCGGATTCGGTTGTCGGCGGTGGACGACGCATTTACGGCAGACGTGGAAGATGCTCAGAACGACGAGTCCGTCACAAAGGATGAAACGGTTTTATGAGCAGGTTGCGCGTTTTCCGGCAGACAGGATGGTTTATCGCGGGCCTGATGACGGGCTTACCCGCCACTGCCGCGCCCGCAGAAACATCGTCAATGGCCGGTGTGGCGGTCGCCGTCGCCACCACGACCCCGCCGGATGCGACAGCCACGTCACAGGCCATGCAGTCCTGTCGGCGGGAGTCCGCGGCGCTGGAGCGGCTTGACTGCTATGACCGCCTGCTGGCACCGCTGTCCCCGTCAGGGTTTGACGGGGCGCTGGTCAAAGCCGGTTTTGTGGGCGAGGCCTGGACCCGCGCCACAGAGCAGGAAAAACGCCGCGAGGGCAACACCACAGAACTGCTGGTGACGCAGGTGCCGGGGGAGCGCCCGACGGTGGTGATAACCACCCCGGCTATCGGCCATGTTCCGCCGCGCCCGGTGCTGATGTTCAGTTGCGTGGACAATATCACCCGGATGCAGGTGGCGCTGATGCACCCTCTGGATGTCCATGATATCGCCGTCACTCTGAATGCCGACAGCCGGGCATTGCGTAGCCACTGGTTTGTGCGCGAGAACGGCACCCTGCTGGAGTCCAGCCGGGGGCTGTCCGGGATTGATGAAATTAAGCAACTGTTCGGCGCAAAAACGCTGACAGTGGATACCGGCGCAGATAACGCCGCAGGAAAGCTGACCTTTAACATTGACGGGCTGGCAAGGGCGATTGCCCCCCTGCGCGTTGCCTGCCACTGGGCGGGAGAATAAAAATATGGCAATGGACTTACGCGATCCGAATGTCTGGATAACGCACCTGCTGGAAAACCTGCCGGAAGAAAAACTGGCATCGGCGCTGAAAGATGACAACCCGGACTGGGAGTATATCGACGGCGAAATCGTCAAACTGGGATCTCTGGCCCACAGTCAACTGGATATCCCGGAACTCCAGCGCCGGGGGCTGGTCATTCTGGCTTCGGAGAGTAAGGACTTTCGTCTGCTGGCGCATCTGCTGAGAACCCTGCAACACGCCGGTGATCCTCATCTCGCATTGCGCCTGCTGGCGCTGTATGTGGAGCATTACTGGTCGGTGGCTGCGCCGCAGAATATGGCACATAAAAAACGCTTTGCCAGCCAGGTCATTAAACGCTTCGAAACAGGTATTGAAGGCTTTTCACAGAACGCCGCCACAGCGCAGCGCGACGCGCTGTCAGGGGAACTGGCGAAACTGGCGCAGTGCTGGCAGTCACATAACGCCCCGGAACTGGCACTGGCTACCGATGATCTTTTTGCCCTGTACCAGCGTGCGTTTAATCGTGCGGCACCGGCTCCTGCCCCCACTCCGGCGGCCTCCGATAGTTCACGACAGACCACCGCCACGTCTGAAAGCGGCGTGACGCAACCCAGTGCTCCGGCTCCCCAAATCGCCATCGACAGTCACGACGACAAAGCCTGGCGCGACACGCTGTTAAAAGTGGCGGCTATTTTATGTGAACGCCAGCCGGACTCGCCGCAGGGCTATCGCCTGCGCCGCCATGCCCTGTGGCAATCCATCACCAGTACACCCCAGGCGGAAAGCGATGGACGTACCCCATTGGCTGCGGTCTCTGCCGATATGGTGGCGGATTACCAGTCCCGGCTTGCCAGCGCGGATATGGCGCTGTGGCAGCAGGTTGAGAAAAGCGTATTGCTGGCTCCTTACTGGCTGGACGGTCACTGTCTTTCTGCACAGACGGCACTGCGTCTGGGTTACAAACAGGTGGCAGACACCATCCGCGATGAGGTCATCCGCTTCCTTGAGCGTCTGCCCCAGCTTACCGGGCTGCTGTTTAATGACCGCACACCGTTTCTCAGTGAGCAGACGAAACAATGGCTGGCAGCTTCGCCCGACGGCAAAGTTGCACCGGTTGCGCAAATCGGTGAGGAATCGCAGGCAGCCAGAGCCTGTTTTGCTGGGCAGGGTCTGGAGGCGGCGCTGCGATATCTGGACATGCTACCCGAAGGCGATCCCCGCGATCAGTTTCACCGCCAGTACCTTGCCGCACAGTTGACGGAGGAGGCGGGGCTGATACAGCTTGCGCAGCAACAGTACCGGATGTTGTTGATGATAGGGAGTCAGATGATGGTGTCTGACTGGGAGCCATCATTACTTACGCAGCTTGAACAAAAATTCACGGCAGAACAATAAAAGAGAACAGGAGTTTTTGTGTTCAGATTACCAACACCCCGACTACTCAGCGGACTCAAATCAGCCCTACGCCCGGCGATGCCCCGGTTTAAAGTCTCCGCTTTCTGGCTGCTGATACTGGCGTGGTTTTTTCTGCTGGTATGGATCTGGTGGAAAGGCCCGACGTGGACGCTGTATGAAGAACAGTGGCTCAAACCACTGGCGAACCGCTGGCTGGCAACGGCGGCATGGGGGATTATCGCCCTAGTGTGGCTTACCGTCCGGGTGATGAAGCGCCTGCAACAGCTTGAAAAAATGCAAAAGCAGCAGCGCGAGGAGGCCATTGATCCGCTCAGTGTGGAGCTGAACGCCCAGCAGCGTTACCTTGACCGCTGGCTGCTGCGCCTGCAACGCCATCTCGACAACCGCCGTTTCCTGTGGCAGTTGCCGTGGTATATGGTCATCGGCCCGGCGGGCAGTGGCAAAACGACACTGCTGCGCGAGGGTTTTCCGTCCGACATTATTTATGCCCCGGAGGGCGCACGCGGCGCAGAACAACGCCTGTACCTCACGCCCCATGTCGGTAAACAGGCGGTGATCTTTGATATCGACGGCACACTCTGCGCTCCCGCTGATGCGGATATCCTGCATCGCCGTCTGTGGGAACATGCCCTCGGCTGGCTGAAAGAAAAGCGCGCGCGCCAGCCGCTGAACGGGATTATTCTGACACTCGATTTACCCGATCTGCTTACCGCAGACAAACGCCGCCGCGAACATCTGTTACAGACGCTGCGCAGCCGCTTGCAGGATATACGCCAGCATCTTCACTGCCAGTTACCGGTTTACGTGGTACTCACCCGGCTTGATTTATTGCAGGGTTTTGCCGCCCTGTTCCAGTCACTGAACAGACAGGATCGCGATGCAATTCTAGGGGTCACGTTCACCCGCCGCGCCCATGAAAATGATGACTGGCGAACAGAGTTGAATGCTTTCTGGCAGACATGGGTGGATCGAATGAACCTAGCGTTGCCGGATCTGATGGTCGCTCAGACTCACACCCGCGCGTCTTTATTTAGTTTTTCCCGCCAGATGCAGGGAAGCCGTGAACCACTGGTGTCACTGCTTGAGGGTCTGCTTGACGGCGAAAATATGAACGTGATGCTGCGTGGCGTCTATCTCACCTCTTCGCTTCAGCGCGGACAGATGGATGATATTTTCACCCAGTCTGCCGCCCGCCAATACCGGCTGGGCAATAACCCACTGGCGTCCTGGCCTCTGGTGGACACCGCACCCTATTTCACCCGTAGCCTGTTCCCGCAGGCGTTACTCGCAGAGCCTAATCTGGCAACGGAGAGCCGCGCCTGGCTGATGCGTTCCCGTCGCCGCCTGACGGTTTTCTCTGCCACTGGCGGCGTGGCGGCACTGCTGCTCATCACCGGCTGGCATCACTATTACAATGGTAACTATCAGTCCGGCATCACCGTGCTTAAGCAGGCCAAAGCCTTTATGGATGTGCCGCCTCCGCAGGGGGAAGATGACTATGGCAACCTGCAACTGCCGCTGCTGAACCCGGTACGCGATGCCACTCTGGCCTACGGTGACTGGGGCGACCGCAGCCGCCTTGCGGAGATGGGATTATATCAGGGGCGACGCATCGGGCCTTATGTGGAACGGACCTACCTGCAACTGCTGGAGCAACGCTATCTTCCGTCGCTGTTTAACGGGCTGGTCAAAGAGATGAACGCCGCGCCACCGGAGAGTGAGGAAAAACTCGCCGTGCTGCGCGTGATGCGAATGCTGGAGGATAAGAGCGGACGTAACAATGAGGTGGTGAAGCAGTATATGGCAAAACGCTGGAGCGAAAAGTTCCACGGCCAGCGCGATATCCAGGCGCAACTGATGTCCCATCTTGACTACGCGCTGGCTCACACAGACTGGCATGCAGAGCGTCAGGCGGGCGACGGTGACGCTATCAGCCGCTGGACGCCGTATGACAAGCCCGTTGTGTCAGCACAGAAAGAACTAAGCAAACTACCTGTCTACCAGCGAGTTTACCAGAGCCTGAAAACGCGGGCGCTGGGCGTTCTTCCTGCCGACCTCAATCTGCGTGACCAGGTAGGGCCAACCTTTGACCAGGTGTTTACATCTGCCGATGACAATAAACTGGTTGTTCCACAGTTTCTTACCCGTTACGGCCTGCAAAGCTATTTTGTAAAACAGCGCGATGAACTGGTTGAACTGACGGCGATGGATTCCTGGGTACTCAACCTCACCCGCAGCGTGAAATACAGTGACGCCGACCGGGCGGAAATCCAGCGCCAGTTGACCGAGCAGTATATCAGCGACTACACCGCCACCTGGCGGGCCGGGATGGACAATCTGAATATCCGCAATTTTGAGTCCATCGGACAACTGACCGGGGCGCTGGAGCAGGTTATCAGCGGTGACCAGCCTTTGCAGCGGGCGCTGACCGTGCTGCGTGACAACACACAACCAGGCGCCTTTTCTGAAAAGCTATCTGCTAAAGAACGGGATGAGGCCCTGGCTGAACCAGACTACCAGTTACTCACCCGCCTTGGGCATGAGTTCGCCCCGGAAAACAGTACCCTGACAGTCCAGAAAGATAAAGAAAGCACGATGCAGGCCGTGTACCTGCAGCTCACCGAGTTACACCGCTACCTGCTGGCGATCCAGAACGCGCCTGTACCTGGGAAATCGGCACTGAAAGCCGTGCAGTTACGGCTTGATCAGAACAGCAGCGATCCCATATTCGCCACCCGCCAGATGGCAAAAACACTGCCTGCTCCGCTCAACCGCTGGGCAGGCAGGCTGGCTGACCAGGCCTGGCATGTGGTGATGGTGGAAGCCGTTCACTATATGGAAGTGGACTGGCGCGACAGCGTGGTGAAACCGTTTAACGAGCAACTGGCAAATAACTATCCGTTTAATCCACATTCTGCACAGGATGCCTCACTGGATGCCTTCGAACGATTCTTTAAACCAGATGGCATACTGGATACCTTCTACCAGCAGAACCTAAAGCTGTTTATCGACAATGACCTGAGTCTGGAGGATGGCGATAACAACGTCATTATTCGCGAAGATATTATTGCGCAACTGGAAACCGCGCAGAAAATCCGTGACATATTCTTCAGCAAACAGAACGGTCTGGGAACATCCTTTGCCGTGGAAACGGTATCGCTTTCCGGCAACAAACGCCGCAGCGTACTGAACCTTGACGGTCAGTTAGTCGATTACAGCCAGGGCCGTAACTATACCGCCCATCTGGTCTGGCCTAACAATATGCGCGAAGGCAACGAAAGCAAACTGACGCTGGTTGGTGCCCGCGGCGGCGCACCGCGCAGTATCAGCTTCAGCGGGCCGTGGGCTCAGTTCCGCCTGTTCGGGGCCGGACAGCTGACCGGAGTACAGGATGGCAACTTTACCGTGCGCTTTAGTGTGGACGGTGGCGCAATGACCTACCGCGTGCATACCGACACGGAAGATAACCCGTTCAGCGGTGGGTTATTCAGCCAGTTTGGCCTGTCAGACACACTGTACTGAGGAGGCAGGGATGAATAGTAACGGACTGACACAAACTATCGTTACCGGCAGTGACCCGCGCGGGCTGCCGGAATTCAGCGCCATCCGCGAGGAAATAAACAAAGCCAGCCATCCGTCACAGCCTGAGCTGAACTGGAAACTGGTGGAGTCGCTGGCGCTGGCGATTTTTAAAGCCAACGGTGTGGATTTACACACCGCCACCTACTATACGCTTGCCCGGACACGGACACAGGGACTGGCGGGATTCTGCGAAGGTGCGGAACTGCTGGCGGCAATGGTAAGCCACGACTGGGATAAATTCTGGCCGCAGGGCGGTCCGGCGCGTACTGAAATGCTGGACTGGTTTAACTCCCGAACCGGCAATATTCTGCGTCAGCAAATCTCCTTTGCGGAACCCGATCTGCCACTGATCTACCGCACAGAGCGGGCATTGCAGCTTATCTGCGACAAGCTTCAGCAGGTGGAGCTGAAGCGCGTTCCGCGCGTGGAGAATCTGCTCTATTTTATGCAGAACACGCGTAAGCGGCTTGAACCCCAGCCGAAGAGTAACGTTGAAAACGCCGTACAGACCACGGTTAGAACACTGATTTATGCCCCGGAAACAACGGCTTCCTCCACGCCAGAAGCGGTAGTGCCTCCCCTGCCCGACCTGCCTGAGATGAAAGTAGAAGTGCGCAGTCTGTCAGAGAATCCCCCACAGGCCAGTGTGATGAAGCAAGGCAGTACGGTAAGAGGGTTTATCACGGGGATCGCCTGTTCAGTGGCTGTCGCCTCAGCATTGTGGTGGTGGCAGGTCTATCCGGTGCAACAGCAACTGTTACAGGTTAACGACACCGCGCAGGGCGCAGCAACGGTGTGGATGGCCTCACCTGAACTAGAAAACTATGAGCGCAGGCTGCAACAGCTTCTTGGCGTCTCCCCGGTACAACCGCTGGAAACCGGGATGCAGATGATGCGTGTTGCCGACAGTCGCTGGCCGGAAAGCCTGCAGCAGCAGCAGGCCTCGACACATTGGAATGAAGCACTCAAAACCCGCGCACAGAGTAGCCCGCAGTTGCGTAGCTGGTTGCAGACCCGTCAGGACTTACATGCTTTTGCAGATCTCGTGATGCGGCGCGAGAAAGAGGGACTAACCCTTTCCTATATCAAAAATGTCATCTGGCAGGCGGAGCGGGGACTGGGGCAGGAAACACCCGTTGAGTCTCTGTTGACGCAGTACCAGGATGCCCGTGCGCAGAAGCAGAATATAGATGCGCTGGAAAAACAAATTAATGAGCGACTCGAAGGCGTGTTAATCCGCTGGCTGCTGCTGAAGAATAACGTCATGCCAGAGGCGGCAACCGGGACCACGGCCGAAAAATAATTATTTAATTAAAGGAGATTATCATGGCAAATATGAGTTATTTATCTTTGAGTGGAGAGACACAAGGGCTGATTTCAGCAGGTTGCTCAACGCTTGATTCTGTCGGAAACAAAGCACAGCCAGAACATAAAGATCAGATCATGGTTTATGCGTTAATGCATTCCATCTCAAGAAGTCAAAATGTCAATCATCATGAATTAATTATCACCAAACCGGTTGATAAATCCTCACCATTGCTGGCAAAAGCACTTAGTGACAATGAAAAAATGGTAACATGTGAATTTATACTCTACCGAACCAGTAAAGCGGGTATTTACCAGCCTTATTATAAAATAAACCTGTCAAAAGCCCGAATATCAAGTATTGATTTTGTCACACCGCATGCTGTCCTGGAAAAAGAACTGGAGCCACAGGAGAGAATTGCCTTTATTTATGAAGATATTTCCTGGGAGCATACGTTAGCCGGTACGAATGCAATGAGTAAATGGCAGGATCGTGTACAGTAATTTACTGTAATAACATAATAAATTACTATTGCGGAGAGATATAATGGCTGGTTTAAGGAATAATAACAACACACAGAATGCACAGTGGGCTGATTATGTGGGTGACATTCTTCGGGGGGCTCAACCGATAAACCAGCTAGTACCTCAGCACCCTTATCTTAACGACGTCCCACTCATTGATGAATTAAGGCGTCAGAACACTCATCATGTTATTCTCTTGACACTTGATGTTGCAAAAAAAATACTCAGCTCAATAACATCATTTGATTACATTCATTTTATCACTACACATCCTTCAGGTATAAAAGATACACTCGCTTGGTTAGTTAACGCGGGTAAATTAATGACTGAGTTTGATGGAAATGGGAAAATTATATTTAACTTTAATACCTTAAAGTATACAAAAGCAAGTTACTTTGAAATACTTGGAGAGAAATATATAAAAATTACAACATCCAGCCCCTGGCTTTTAGAAAAGCTCGGTAAATATATTTTCTCTTCACGAGCGCCTCAAGTTCTGGAACTCGCTATTGGCTGGCGAGGAGCTTTATCTGAATCAATAAAAGGAGTTAAGTTCTGTATCTGGTTTTCAGTAGCCTGGAGAACCATAGAATTTATTATGAGTTCAGAGCGAGATCTGGTTAATTTTCTTGGTGATTTTTCAATGGATGTGGCCAAAGCAGTGATTGCAGGCGGTGTTGCAACTGCTATTGGAAGCCTGGCTTCTTTTGCCTGTCTTAGTTTTGGCCTTCCAGTAATTCTTGTAGGAGGAGCAATTTTACTTACAGGGATAGTGTGTACAGTTGTTTTAAATGAAATCGATGCTCAATACCATTTATCAGAAAAATTAAAAGATGCAATTAGAGATGGACTAAAACGGCAACAGGAACTTGATAAATGGAAAAGGGAAAACATGACTCCATTTATGTATGTTCTTAACACTCCCCCCGTGATATGAGGATTAACTATGCGTTTACATGTTAAATTGAAAGAGTTTTTTTCGATGTTTTTTATAGCCATATTATTTTTCCCTGCATTCAATGCTTCTTTATTTTTTACCGGAATTAAACCTCTATATTCAATAATAAAAGGCTCCACGGAAATATTTTATGATTGGAGAATGTTGATTCTATGCTTCGGTTTCATATCGTTTTCCTTGTTAAATATTCATGTAATTTTACTAACAATAATAAAATCATTCTTAATAAAAAAAACAAAGGTAATCAATTTCGCCACAGACATAACAATACAGCTAACTCTTATATTTTTACTAATAGCTATCGTAATAGCACCTTTAATAGCTCCTTTTGTCACAGGATATGTCAATGCTAATTATCACCCCTGCGGTAATAACACGGGGATTTTCCCAGGAGCAATCTATATTAAAAATAGCATAAAATGTAATAATGAACATATTTCTCACAAGGAAGATTAAGCAGTTAAATAATTAAATATTCTAAAACAAACAGTTTTTAACGCCGGATTCCATGTCCTTTCTTGCACTGTCTTTGTCAGGAACAATTTCTTATGCAAAGAATTTTGTATTATTGCCGCCAGAAATTCCTGGCGGCAGATATAATTTATTATTGATAGCGGTTAACCAAATCTTTTACCATCGCTTTATAGGTCTTTTGCTTAAGTTGTATGATTTGCTGCTCTGTCATATCAGTCGTACTGGCTTCATTCTTGCCGGGAAATGGTGGAAGCACTTTATATTCATAATTCACCGGCGACCAGGCAGCCCACTCACCTGTAGCTACATCCACCAGCGTGAATCGCACCAGATAGCGCAGTGAGATTGTGTTAGTCAGTTTTTCATTTTTATAATCGGACCATACTGTTGATTTCAGTGCAGTGTCATATTTTCCTGTCTGCAACGTATCCTGGTAAACAATAATCGCTTTCTGATGGCCTTTTGCCGCCACAAAACGTAATGCCTGCATCCAGTTCATATTTTCAGCACTGGCAACATCCTCGTTCTCATTTTTATCTTTGTTTTTGTTACAAGTCAGAGGCTTTTGTCTGTCCGGGATACCAGAGAATGTGGAAACAGTATAATATTTTCGCATCTCCTCCTGCATAATGGTTTCCGGTGCGCGGTTGCCGGATTGAACAAGTATTACAGGTGAATTAAGGGGAACGCGGAACTCATCTCCATCAAGCGCAGCTTGAATATCCTCCTCGGATACGGCTAGTGTGGTTTCATTACCAAATAAGTCTTTGTCTGTTAGTTGCTGCGGAGCGTTTTTATTAAAATTACTTTGTGTGGTTTGAGCTTTTTTCTTCTTTTCATCAATAAGAGATTCAGAGACACATCCTGCAAGCAGCGAGAATAATACATATATACAACAAACCTTTTTTGAATTCAAAATCGGACACTCCCTCGTCTGTCATAATCATGGTAATGTTTAGCTAACGATTTTTAATTATATACTCCACTTGAATCAGAACAAACAAAAATAATATTAAATATTAATTCATTAAATCAATAGAATAATAAAAATTATAACATGGAAATATATTTAAATTGAATGATTCGCTGGTATTATTAAATATTAATGAATGGTCAATCATATATAATTACCACATTTACAGCATAACAAAATAATTGAACGAAGAAATTGTGGGGTTTAAATACAAAAAAAACCGCAAAATTAAAAATTTTGCGGTTCTCTGAACTCATTTTCATGAGTGAATTTGGCGGAACGGACGGGACTCGAACCCGCGACCCCCTGCGTGACAGGCAGGTATTCTAACCGACTGAACTACCGCTCCGCGTTGTGTTCCGTTGGGAACGAGGCGAATATTACGGATTGCCTCACCCTTCGTCAACGGTTTTTCTCATCTTTTGAATCGTTTGCTGCAAAAATCGCCCAAGTCGCTATTTTTAGCGCCTTTTACAGGTATTTATGCCCGCCAGAGGCAGCTTCCGCCCTTTTTCTGCACCAGATCGAGACGGGCTTCATGTGCCGCAAGCTCTTCATCTGTCGCAAAAACAACGCGTAACTTACTTGCCTGACGCACAATGCGCTGAATTGTTGTTTCACCTTGTTGCTGTTGTGTCTCTCCTTCCATCGCAAAAGCCATCGACGTTTGACCACCAGTCATCGCCAGATAAACTTCCGCAAGGATCTGGGCATCGAGTAATGCCCCGTGCAACGTTCGTTTACTGTTATCTATTTCGTAGCGGGCACATAACGCATCGAGGCTGTTGCGCTTACCGGGAAACATTTTCCTCGCCACCGCAAGGCTATCGGTGACCTTACAGAAGGTATTGGTCTTCGGAATATCGCGCTTAAGCAACGAAAACTCGTAGTCCATAAAGCCGATATCGAACGCTGCGTTATGGATCACCAACTCCGCGCCGCGAATATAGTCCATGAACTCATCGGCTACTTCGGCAAACGTGGGCTTATCGAGCAAAAATTCATCGGCAATACCATGTACGCCAAAGGCTTCCGGATCCACCAGCCGATCGGGTTTGAGATAAACATGGAAGTTATTGCCCGTCAGGCGACGGTTCACCACTTCAACGGCACCAATCTCAATGATCTTGTGGCCTTCATAGTGCGCGCCAATCTGGTTCATACCGGTGGTTTCGGTATCGAGAACGATCTGGCGTGTAATTGCAGTGCTCATAGCGGTCATTTATGTCAGACTTATCGTTTTACAGTTCGATTCAATTACAGGAAGTCTACCAGAGATGCTTAAACAGGTAGAAATTTTCACCGATGGTTCGTGTCTGGGTAATCCAGGACCTGGGGGTTACGGCGCTATTTTACGCTATCGCGGACGCGAGAAAACCTTTAGCGCAGGCTACACCCGCACCACCAACAACCGTATGGAGTTGATGGCCGCTATTGTCGCGCTGGAGGCGTTAAAAGAACATTGCGAAGTCATTTTGAGTACCGACAGCCAGTATGTCCGCCAGGGTATCACCCAGTGGATCCATAACTGGAAAAAACGTGGCTGGAAAACCGCAGACAAAAAACCAGTAAAAAATGTCGATCTCTGGCAACGTCTTGATGCTGCGCTGGGGCAGCATCAAATCAAATGGGAATGGGTTAAAGGCCATGCCGGTCATCCAGAAAACGAACGTTGCGATGAACTGGCTCGTGCCGCAGCGATGAATCCCACACTGGAAGATACGGGCTATCAAGTCGAAGTTTAAGCCTGTGGTTTACGACATTGCCGGGTGGCTCCAACCGCCTGGCGAATTCGTGGCTTGTTTTTACTCTGTTTCATCGGATTTAGCGTTAAAGGAATAGTCCGTTTCCGGGCGACAATAAGTTGTAAGCAACCAAGCGCAGGAATATGCGCATTCAATAGTTTTCCACCGTGTTTGTTCCACGGGAGAACGTGGAAACGGCTGGCGTGTAGCACTTCAAAATTCAACAAAGAGAGCCAGTCCAGCTGCCGCATCAGAGTAAACATCCGGCTATTATAGGGCGAGGTTTTGCGCAATACCGGCACAAGTTTTCGTAATCCCATTAAACTGATGGGATTGAAGCCACTAATCACCAGCCAGCCATCATCAATCAATACCCGATCGGCTTCACGCAATAAACGATGCGGATCGGTGCACCACGGCAATGTATGTGCCAGTAGACAAACATCAACGGATTTATCGGCAAAAGGAAGATGAAGTGGGTCCGCCTGCACCTGGACGGGCATTCCTTGCGCAGAAACATTCACTTGATGAGAAACCGCGCACGCTTCGCAATTGATTTCTGCGCTTAAATTGCCAATCTTAAGCAGATGAAAACCATACATTTTAGTGAACCACGGGTTGAGCTGGCGCTCCAGCGCCTTGCGATAAAGCTCTCCCCAGGGCAAATCGCCCCAGCAATCAGGAGCCACGACAGTTTGAGGGACTCTTGCCGGTTTCATCACAACCTTCCGTTTCACACTGAGAGGTAATCTATGAATCTTAACAGTATTCCCGCCTTTGATGACAATTACATCTGGGTTTTGAATGATGAAGCAGGTCGCTGCCTGATTGTCGATCCCGGAGACGCAGAGCCAGTATTAAACGCCATTGCCGCCAATAACTGGCAACCGGAGGCCATATTTCTCACCCACCATCACCACGATCACGTTGGCGGCGTAAAAGAACTGGTGAAAAAGTTTCCGCAAATTGTGGTGTATGGTCCACAAGAGACACAAGATAAGGGAATAACACAGGTAGTCAAAGATGGCGAAACTGCCTTCGTTTTGGGGCATGAATTTAGTGTAATTGCCACACCGGGTCACACTTTAGGACATATCTGTTACTTCAGTAAACCTTATCTATTTTGCGGCGACACGCTGTTTTCTGGTGGGTGTGGTCGGTTGTTTGAAGGGACACCATCACAAATGTATCAATCACTTAAAAAGTTAAGTGCGTTACCTGACGATACATTGGTATGTTGTGCTCATGAATATACCTTATCAAATATGAAGTTTGCTTTGAGTATTCTTCCGCACGATTTGTCCATAAATGATTATTATCGTAAAGTTAAGGAGTTACGGGCAAAAAATCAAATAACACTACCCGTAATTCTGAAAAATGAGCGGCAAATTAATGTTTTTTTAAGAACAGAAGATATTGATTTAATTAATGTAATTAATGAAGAAACATTATTGCAACAACCTGAAGAACGTTTTGCATGGTTAAGGTCAAAGAAAGATAGGTTCTGATAAAACTTTCTTGTCATCGGCTCCGTTCGCCGTTATGATCGGTCGTCTTTTAAGCAACTATTGACACACACATGAAGGCAAAAGCGATATTACTCGCCTCTGTCCTGCTCGTGGGTTGCCAGAGTACCGGCAACGTTCAACAGCACGCACAGAGCCTTTCTGCAGCTGGTCAAGGGGAAGCAGCAAAGTTTACAAGTCAGGCACGATGGATGGACGATGGGACGTCTATCGCGCCAGATGGTGACTTGTGGGCTTTCATTGGCGACGAGCTAAAGATGGGAATTCCGGAAAATGACCGGATTCGCGAACAGAAACAGAAATATTTACGCAATAAGAGCTATCTCCACGATGTAACTTTACGGGCAGAGCCGTATATGTACTGGATAGCCGGGCAAGTTAAAAAACGTAACATGCCTATGGAACTGGTACTACTACCCATAGTGGAGAGCGCTTTTGATCCTCACGCAACGTCTGGCGCCAATGCAGCAGGCATCTGGCAGATCATTCCGAGCACGGGGCGCAATTATGGTTTGAAACAGACCCGCAATTATGACGCGCGTCGCGATGTTGTTGCTTCAACAACTGCCGCGCTGAACATGATGCAGCGTCTGAACAAGATGTTTGACGGCGACTGGCTTCTGACCGTAGCGGCTTATAACAGCGGCGAAGGTCGAGTCATGAAGGCAATTAAAACGAACAAAGCGCGTGGGAAATCCACGGACTTCTGGTCGTTACCGTTGCCGCAGGAAACGAAGCAGTACGTGCCTAAAATGCTGGCATTGAGTGATATTCTCAAAAACAGCAAGCGTTATGGCGTACGTCTGCCAACGACCGATGAAAGCCGTGCTCTGGCGCGTGTGCACCTGAGCAGCCCAGTTGAAATGGCGAAGGTTGCAGATATGGCGGGGATTTCCGTCAGCAAGCTTAAGACATTCAACGCTGGCGTGAAAGGCTCCACGCTGGGCGCAAGTGGTCCGCAGTACGTGATGGTGCCAAAGAAGCATGCAGATCAACTGCGTGAATCTCTGGCTTCGGGCGAAATTGCTGCTGTACAGTCGACGCTGGTTGCCGACAATACGCCGCTTAACAGCCGTGTTTACACCGTACGCTCTGGCGACACGCTTTCAAGTATCGCTTCACGTCTCGGCGTTAGCACCAAAGATTTGCAGCAGTGGAACAAACTGCGCGGATCTAAGCTGAAGCCAGGCCAAAGCTTGACGATTGGCGCAGGTAGTAGCGCACAGCGGTTGGCAAACAACAGCGATAGCATTACATATCGTGTGCGCAAAGGCGATTCGCTTTCAAGCATTGCTAAACGCCACGGCGTGAACATCAAAGATGTGATGCGCTGGAACAGCGATACTGCGAATCTGCAACCAGGCGATAAGCTGACGTTGTTTGTGAAAAACAACAACATGCCAGATTCCTGACAAATCAGATAATGAAAGGCACCGATTCCCCCGGTGCCTTTTTTATTTATGCTGCTTTATGTGCTTCTACAATGATGATATCACTGGTGAAAGAGCCATCATTCTGCAAGGCAAAATACGTTTTCACCTCTGTCGATGCGCTCTGTTGGTAAATGCGAATAGCGTCTACTAACGCTTCTGGCGTACGCATTCTCGCGACCCATGAAGAAAATTCCAGCGGTAACTTATCTGTAATTAAATTATCAACTATCAGATTGGCTTCATTGATTAACGTCAACCACTCACCGCTGGCGTAGTTTCGTACGTGAGAGGTATCGCGTAATGCTTCTACCGTCTGTAACCAGACGTCGCGCACTGGGTGCCCCGGAGACATTACGTCCATCACAATCAGCCTACCGCCAGGTTTCAATATCCTATTCACTTCTCGCAGTGCTGCACCAACATCATGCCAGTGATGGGCAGAATAACGGCTGATAACAATATCAAATGCGTTATCGGCAAATGGCAGACTTTCGACATAACCCTGGCGGGTGGTGATATTTTTCAGTTGCCGGGCTTCGGCAGCTTGTGCCACGACATCCAGCATGTGGGCAGATAAGTCATACGCCACCACCGCGCTCACGTTCTGCGCAGCGACAAAGCTGGCATGCCCTGCTCCGCAGCCCATATCAAGTACACTTGCATCAGGATAATCAGCCAGACGCACCGCCAGGCGCTGTAAATCCCGTCCGGATGCATGTACGGTACTAGTCAGATATTCGCTAGCTTGAGAGCTAAACTGCTTTTCTACGTGGTCATGGTGGGATTGTGATGTCATTGCGCTGTCCTTTTGTTGTTTGAGTATAAAAGGGCAGCGCCAAACGTTGGTCTGCCCTGTGGCAGACCTGACATACCTTATTTATCAGGCTTGCCGGGACTGAATTCAACGAGTAGCGGATTGTGATCGGAAGCGCGCGTAACCAGTACAGAAGCTTCGCTGACGTTCAGACCACGGTAAAAAACAAAATCGAGCGGGCGACCAAACGCCCGACGGCGCTGATCGTCGGTAAAACGCACCTGGCGCAGCGACATTTCCCGCGCAAAGCGATATAACGCGTTCATCCTTCTACGGCTCCAGGCATTGAAATCTCCCGCCATAATGACCGGGCCGCTGTGATGAGCTATCTGATCGCCAATAGGAAGTAACTGCTTACTATAAACATCCACGCCCAGACTGAAGTTGACGGCGTGTATATTAACCACCATCAACAGGCGGGTGTCAGGTAATGGATAGACCGTCACCAGTGCCGACTTCGCCAGACGCAAAATGGGTTCTCGTTCACGTAACGGGCAGCAATACACTGGATGTGCCGCCGAAAGGGTCATTACGCCAGAAGGATGTTGTGGCAGCACGAAAGCGGGTACCTGATCGGCGGCAAGATAGTTAGCGGTCGCAAACTGTACTAACTCTGGCGTTGTCTGCGCTTCCTGCAATAACACCAGATGTGCATCTTTGCCGTAGTTCTTTAATACCGACAACCATTCAGCGCGTTGCTGTTTGTATATGTTCCACACCAGGATCCGAATACGCTCTTCGGTACTTAACGGTTCTCCGGGTGGTAATGCCTGGCCGATGCTCGCAAAAGACCCCGGCGGTAAGATCCTTTCCGCAGGTTGTCCGGCAACATAGCGCATGGCATAGGTGTTTTTTCGCACTTTTGACTTTGAAACCTCTATTACGTCAACCCTTCCGCACTCGGGAGGGTTCTACTGTTATAGGGATTTTAGCTCACTCTTTCAACGAGCAATTGTATATTGTTATGTAAGCAAGTGCTTACACCGGTCAGAAATTTGCTCATTATTGAGAACATTAAATCGGATGACATATCACGCATCCTGATGGTTTAATGACAAATAAATTCAAAATATCTCATCTATTTTGCAACAGGAGCAAAAATGAAAGCCACGTCGGAAGAACTCGCCATTTTTGTTTCGGTCGTCGAAAGCGGCAGCTTTAGCCGGGCAGCGGAACAATTAGGGCAAGCAAACTCAGCGGTAAGCCGGGCGGTGAAGAAGCTGGAGATGAAACTTGGCGTTAGCCTGCTTAATCGGACCACGCGGCAACTTAGCCTGACGGAAGAAGGCGAGCGTTATTTTCGTCGCGTACAGTCAATTTTGCAGGAGATGGCAGCGGCAGAATCAGAAATTATGGAGACGCGTAATACACCGCGTGGACTGTTGCGCATCGATGCCGCAACTCCAGTAGTGCTGCACTTTCTGATGCCGTTGATTAAGCCTTTCCGTGAACGCTATCCGGAAGTCACTTTATCACTAGTCTCCTCCGAAACGATTATTAATTTGATCGAAAGAAAAGTGGATGTCGCGATACGCGCCGGTACGTTAACGGATTCCAGCTTACGTGCCAGGCCGTTATTTAACAGTTATCGAAAAATTATAGCCTCCCCCGATTATATTTCCCGCTATGGGAAGCCAGAAACGATCGACGATTTAAAGCAACATGTTTGCCTGGGATTCACTGAACCCGCTTCCCTCAATACCTGGCCGATAGCCTGTAGCGATGGACAATTACATGAGGTGAAGTACGGTTTGTCATCCAATAGTGGGGAAACACTGAAACAGCTTTGCCTGAGTGGCAACGGGATTGCGTGTTTGTCCGACTACATGATCGACAGAGAAATCGCTCGCGGAGAATTGGTGGAGCTAATGGCAGATAAAGTGTTGCCAGTGGAAATGCCATTCAGTGCAGTCTATTACAGCGACCGTGCGGTAAGTACGCGCATCCGGGCTTTTATCGATTTCCTTAGCGAGCATGTAAAAACAGCTCCCGGAGGAGCTGTCAGAGAGGCTTAATCCCATTCAGGAGCCAGACCTTCCGGGCTAACCAGGCGGTCGTTGCAATCCAGTGCGGCGATCGCTTTTTTATCTTCGGCATCAAGCTGTAAATTTTGTGCCTTAAGATTACTTTCCAGGTTTTTACGTTTAGTAGAAGAAGGAATTACTGAGTAACCTTCCCCCATAGCCCACGCCAGAATCACTTGTGCCGGAGTCGCATTGTGTTTAGCTGCGATACGAGCAATAACCTCATCTTTCAGGGCCTTACCATACGCCAGCGTCATATAGGAAGTAATATGGATGCCGTGCTGTTTAGCCCAGGCAACCACTTTACGGTTTTGCAGATAAGGAGAGAGTTCAATCTGGTTAGTAGCGATGTTTTCAGCACCAACAGCAGCAATCGCTTTTTCCATCAATGGGATCGTGAAGTTGGAAATACCGATCTCACGCGTCAGCCCTTGTTTTTTGGCTTCCAGCAGCGCCTGCATAAACTCTTCAACAGAGACTTCATCGTTTGGTGACGGCCAGTGGATTAGCGTCAGATCAACATAATCAGTACGCAATTTTTGCAGGCTCTCTTGCAGACTCGGGATCAATTTGTCTTTGCTGAGATTTTCAATCCAGATTTTAGTGGTGATGTAGAGTTCATGACGTGGCACGCCACTTTCTGCAATCGCCTGACCTACGGCAGCTTCGTTATCATAGATTTGTGCGGTATCAATTGCGCGATAACCAAGTTCAAGCGCCGTTTTCACAGATGAAATAACAACGTCGTCTTTGAGACGGAAAGTACCTAAACCAAATGCAGGGATAGCCATAATATGCCTCTTTTAATGCTATTTTCGTTAACTGAGGTGATTATGGGCTTCAGACTGTTGCGGAAAAAGAGCGTAAAATGCAGAGGATTTTTGCGATTCTGGCAATAATAGATATACAGACGAAAAAAAACCTCGAGCGTTAACTCGAGGCTTCTTAATAAGTGGCGGAACGGACGGGACTCGAACCCGCGACCCCCTGCGTGACAGGCAGGTATTCTAACCGACTGAACTACCGCTCCACCGAATTCTTTTACAACCACCGGTTTTATGAC
>NZ_JBJQMA010000042.1:0-23566 GCF_046486065.1 Escherichia sp. WS547
CAGCGGACTCCACTCGGTCACCCCGTTTTCTTTCAGGATCGTCGCGAGTATGCTTTCGATGTCCTCATTCTGGAAGATACGGAAGTTCTGGCGCAGCCCTGTGCGCCACAGTGGTGGGCACACCTTCATGCTGTACAGCATCTGGTTTTTGTCGTTCTCCCCCAGTTCAAACCAGGTCACCACACCTTTCACCCGGCGCTGTACGTCATCGCCCTGCCATACCGTCAGGTAGGCCATTTTGTCCAGCACCTGCGCAAATTCAAGGGAGAGAAACTGCTGGCTGACCAGAGAGAGATCGAGGGAAAAGAGCGAAGAGAATGACTGGTTCAGATGAAAGGAGACCACCGCAAACGCGTCCGGTGGCAGGCCGTCCACTTCCAGCGTGAAACGTAATCCGGCTGACATAGCAACCTCCGTGAAAATGAATAATAATCCGCACATATTGCATGTACAACATGTCGGGCGGATGAGATAAGCGAGTCGACATCTGGCGTTACCGGGGAATATCAAAAAAATGTCATGGTTATGTGATGATTTAGTCTGGGATTTTACTTCAGAGAAACGGGTGTCTGTTTAGTCAACAAAATAATCACAAACGCAACGGATGGGTTCTCGACGTTATTCACGACAGGCTCGCGAGTAATAAAAACCTGATATGCAAAGTCAAACCAATATTCATAATGTCTTTTTATTCACAACAATAAATAATTCAATAACAATCATTGAAATGAATGATGGTTTGTATAAGGAATATACGCTACCGCCCCACCCTGAAAACATGAACTGCACATTGCCATCTTAACGTCGTTAAACACTGGCTTAATAGTGGGTATTTAAAATTAGGAATTTATTAAATTCACCTGATGAATATCATAAGCAAATAGCATAGAAAATAATGACAACTCCCCCGAGGGGACCATTTCCAAAGCACTGCACCACCACCTGGTGCCCGGATGATCTTGCTTCATTGGTAAGAGTACCTGATTCATTGTTTCCAAAATGGTGTTTTCCCCGGCCCCTCCAATAATGTGCAGCTCTCACGTGATAATCTATTGATTAGGTTATATTAAGAATCAATATTTGAAATACATCCATTTTCTTGAATAAATCAACATGTTTATTTATCAATTGCTGTTTTAGCTCTGACTCATCAAGCTCTCCATATTTGTCCTACAGATAATCGCGAATAAATACAGAGAACGCCATTTATCCTTTTAGCATACCTGCCGGATATTTTTATTTGTATTAATATTAATTGCATCTCCAACTCCGAGCATATCCATCATTAAAAACATTTTGAGATTATAGAATGCCTGTGATAACAACTGAAACATCTGCACAATGTGAATAGTTAGTTTCTTTTCAGAGGAAATGAAATAGACAAGCTGAATGAAAGGGAGAGTAATATAAATTAAAAAAATAACATGAATCTAATTAATTACGTCCATCATTGTGGATAAAGTTACTGAATAATAAATAACATAATCTTCTGGCATCCCACTCAAATAATTTCATTCCTTTTTAATACTTCTTGTAATTTCGGTAACTGACATACAGCTTCAGCAATCGCACTGATATTCTGCGCATTATCGTGAAACCATTCATGCCCCGGCCCCCATGTGCGCATGGTGCAGAGATAACAGTCCACCAGCGTTAGTTGCTCGCCAAAGGCATAAGGTTCAGCGGTCAATTGTGAATTCAGCCAGATATAAAGCGATTTACGATATTCAATAACATTATTCTTTAACTGTTCGGGTGCGTCAGGAGCCCAACGCTCAGGGTAATCGGCGAAAGTGAATGTTGGATAGACATTAGCAACCAGCCAGACCAATAGCCGTTGAAACTGCTGACGTTCGGCGCGCCCAACCGGTGGCGCAAGGTCCGGGCGACGATCGAGAACCATCAATGCAATCGCCGCTGTCTCCGTCATAATCTCGTCATTTTCCAGCGCCAGTGTCGGAATCTGACACAACGGGTTCAGGGTTTTCAATAACTCGCGTGAGGTTCCCTCGTGGTCAAAACCACTGACATCAACGAACTGATAAGGAATATCAGCCAGTGTTAGCATCAGCTCACTGATTGTAGAGCCCCATCCGGGTACGCCATACACCTTAATCATATGCCCCTCACAATCTTTTAAAGATTAAGTGTAGGACAGTACACAGGTTAACCAGCAAAAGGATTTGTCATTTTTTCGTCAGTTGTATTATTCCCCTTCAGGATTGTAAGGGGATGTTTTGCATCGTTTATCGATAACGGGTAGGATGCTGCGCCGATAGTTTTATACCCATAAAGAATAATGGTGATAACTATCATCGCCAGGATGAATAAACATTGTTCATGGCAACTTATATGACTTTTTCATTAAAGCAATCAGGGAGAGCAATGAGTAAACACGACACCGACACTTCAGATCAACACGCCGCGAAACGCCGCTGGCTTAATGCCCACGAAGAGGGGTATCACAAAGCGATGGGCAATCGCCAGGTACAGATGATCGCCATTGGCGGCGCGATTGGTACGGGTTTGTTTTTAGGCGCGGGAGCCCGACTGCAAATGGCGGGTCCAGCACTGGCACTGGTCTATTTAATTTGTGGCTTGTTTTCGTTTTTTATTCTGCGTGCATTGGGTGAGCTGGTGTTACACCGCCCTTCCAGTGGCAGTTTTGTCTCTTATGCCCGTGAGTTTTTAGGAGAGAAAGCCGCTTACGTTGCAGGCTGGATGTACTTCATCAACTGGGCGATGACGGGGATTGTCGATATTACCGCCGTTGCACTGTATATGCATTACTGGGGCGCATTTGGTGGTGTACCGCAGTGGGTCTTTGCGCTCGCTGCACTTACCATCGTTGGCACCATGAATATGATCGGTGTGAAATGGTTTGCGGAGATGGAGTTCTGGTTTGCGCTTATTAAAGTGCTCGCCATTGTGACCTTTTTGGTCGTGGGTACAGTGTTCCTCGGTAGTGGTCAGCCGCTGGATGGCAACACCACTGGCTTTCATTTAATCACCGATAATGGCGGCTTCTTCCCCCACGGTTTGCTGCCTGCGCTGGTGTTGATTCAGGGCGTAGTGTTTGCTTTTGCCTCCATTGAAATGGTGGGTACAGCTGCCGGAGAATGTAAAGATCCGCAGACCATGGTGCCTAAAGCGATTAACAGTGTGATTTGGCGTATTGGCCTGTTTTACGTCGGCTCCGTGGTGTTGCTGGTTATGTTATTGCCGTGGAGCGCGTATCAGGCGGGGCAAAGTCCGTTCGTGACGTTTTTCTCTAAACTGGGTGTGCCATATATCGGCAGCATTATGAACATTGTGGTGCTGACCGCTGCCCTCTCCAGCCTGAATTCAGGTCTGTACTGCACCGGACGTATTCTGCGCTCAATGGCGATGGGCGGTTCCGCACCGAGTTTTATGGCGAAAATGAGTCGTCAGCATGTGCCGTATGCCGGGATTCTGGCGACACTGGTTGTGTATGTCGTCGGCGTATTCCTCAACTATCTGGTGCCGTCGCGCGTATTTGAGATTGTGTTGAACTTCGCGTCGCTGGGAATCATCGCTTCATGGGCGTTTATCATCGTGTGCCAGATGCGCCTGCGTAAAGCGATTAAAGAAGGCAAAGCCGCGGATGTCAGTTTTAAACTGCCTGGCGCGCCCTTCACTTCCTGGCTGACATTACTGTTTTTGCTGAGCGTCCTGGTGCTGATGGCGTTCGATTACCCGAACGGGACTTATACCATCGCGGCGCTGCCGATTATCGGTATTCTGCTGGTTATAGGCTGGTTTGGTGTGCGCAAACGCGTTGCTGAAATTCACAGCACTGCGCCAGTCGTCGAGGAAGATGAAGAACAACAGGAAATTGTGTTTAAGCCTGAAACGGCGAGTTAATTGCAAAATTGCCCGGCTACGTGCCGGGCAAATTCAAATTACTGACGAAGGTGCCGGATACGGCGTGATAAAAGTCAGGCAAGTCTCTCCGTTTTCACCCTCGCCATATCTATTACAGCGCAATACGAATCACATCGTCCGGCTGGGTAGCTTCCTGCTGTTTAGTGGATTTTTGTTTCACACTGACATACAGCGTTTTGCCATCGGCAGACAGCGCCAGGCTGTTCGGATGAGTCGGCGTATCGAACGTTTTCACCACTTTATAGCTTTTCGCGTCAATCACACTGACTTTACCTGCCTGACGATGCGTTACGTAGGCTTCATTACGCGCCGGGTTAAACAGCACAGCCAGTGATTCCGGTGCCGCAACCTTCGACAGAATATTGCCATTACGGGTATCGACCACTAACACTTCTGCGGCTTTAGAATCGGTGATAAATGCACGCTGCCTGGCGGTATCAAGGCTAATGTTGATAAAGAAGTGCTCTTTGCCGTCATCCAGCAGCTTTTTACGGCTGAGGATTTTATTGTCGGCGGTGTCGATGGTAATCAATTCGCCGTCAGCGTTAGTGGTGTAAAGACGTTTGCCTTTGCTATCCAGCGCCAGACCGGTACTCATTTTACCGGTGTTCTGGATGGCGGTTTTCAGTTTGATATTCTCGCCATCAACGACCCAAATCACGCTCTCTTTACCAATACCACTGATGTAAACGGTGTTCGTGGCATCATCAGCTACCAGCTCACGCGGTTGCAGCGGGCGCACCTCTTCCGTGCGCTTACGATCATCCAGCACCAGACGGCCTTTCACTTCGCCCGTTTTGGCATCTATCGCCGTGACCGCGCTGTTTACAGTGTTACCAAACCACAACGTCTGAGTCGTGTTATTGATGGTAGCACCAAACGGCTTGAGATCGTTATGGATCGCCTGCGTCACTTCCAGAGTAACCGGATCAAGACGATAAACCACGCCGCCTTTATCCAGTTTGCGGCTTTGCGAAGTGGCGAGCCACAGCGCGTTTTCTTGCTGGCTATAAGCCATTTCGTAGGCACCTTTACCTACCGCTTTACGCAGCATTTCTTCTGCGGCCTGCGTACTGAATGATGAAGCAACAAGCAATGAACCTAACAGTAATGAACCACGCAGGCGCGATGAAAACAGATGACGTAAATGCATGACGACTCCCTTTGATGAACCGATATTTTTGCTGCTTCACAATGCTTCGCTAAGCGTAATCATCGTTACGCTCTTGTTATAAATGGGAATGGTAATCATTATTTTCTCAAATGTGGAGCATTTCTTGCCGTTACGACTACAATTTTCTCAATTACTTAACGTATCGTGCCGTTTCGTTTTCCATAAATTTACAATTTTATTACCATAGCGGCGTTTTCCCATTCTTAACCTGGCTTTTTTCATGAAGATTTTTTCCGTCCGACAGACCGTTTTGCCCGCACTGCTTGTCCTTTCCCCTGTTGTTTTTGCCGCTGATGAACAGACCATGATTGTCAGTGCCACGCCGCAGGTGGTTTCAGAACTGGATACCCCAGCAGCCGTGAGCGTGGTGAATGGCGAGGAGATGCGTCTGGCAACACCGCGCATTAACTTGTCTGAATCACTGACCGGCGTGCCTGGTTTGCAGGTACAAAACCGGCAGAACTATGCGCAAGATTTACAGCTGTCGATTCGCGGATTTGGCTCCCGCTCCACTTACGGAATTCGTGGTATTCGCCTGTATGTGGACGGTATTCCCGCCACCATGCCCGACGGACAAGGGCAAACATCCAACATCGATTTAAGCAGTGTACAAAATGTGGAAGTGCTGCGCGGCCCCTTCTCTGCTCTGTATGGCAACGCGTCTGGCGGTGTAATGAATGTCATCACCCAGACCGGACAACAGCCACCAACCATTGAAGCCAGTAGTTACTACGGCAGTTTTGGCAGCTGGCGCTATGGGCTGAAAGCAACAGGCGCAATGGGCGACGGCACTCAGCCTGGCGATGTCGATTACACCGTCTCAACAACGCGCTTTACGACCCACGGCTATCGTGATCATAGTGGCGCACAGAAAAATTTAGCCAATGCCAAACTGGGCGTACGCATTGATGACGCCAGCAAATTAAGCCTGATTTTCAATAGTGTGGATATCAAAGCAGATGACCCAGGTGGGCTAACCGAAGCAGAATGGAAGGCGAATCCGCAACAAGCGCCACGCGCTGAACAGTACGACACGCGAAAAACCATCAAGCAAACTCAGGCTGGGTTGCGCTATGAACGTAGCCTGAGCGCACAAGATGATATGAGTGTGATGATGTATGCCGGGGAGCGAGAAACGACCCAGTACCAGTCAATCCCGATGGCACCACAACTTAACCCGTCGCATGCGGGCGGCGTGATTACTCTGCAACGCCATTATCAGGGGATAGACAGCCGCTGGACACACCGTGGCGAGCTGGGCGTTCCGCTCACGTTCACTACCGGCCTGAACTACGAAAACATGAGTGAAAATCGCAAAGGCTACAATAACTTCCGCCTGAATAGCGGCGTGCCGGAATACGGGCAAAAAGGTGAGTTGCGCCGCGACGAACGCAATCTGATGTGGAACGTCGATCCCTATTTACAGACGCAGTGGCAGCTGAGCGAAAAACTGTCGCTGGATGCTGGCGTGCGCTACAGCTCCGTGTGGTTTGATTCCAACGACCATTACGTTACTCCGGGTAACGGCGATGACAGCGGTGATGCCAGTTATCACAAATGGCTACCTGCCGGATCGTTAAAATATGCAATGACCGACGCCTGGAATATCTATCTGGCAGCCGGGCGTGGTTTTGAAACGCCGACGATTAATGAGCTCTCTTATCGCGCTGATGGGCAAAGCGGTATGAACTTTGGTTTAAAACCATCCACCAACGATACAATTGAAATCGGCAGTAAAACGCGTATTGGTGATGGGCTGCTTAGTCTCGCATTGTTTCAGACCGACACTGATGATGAAATTGTTGTCGATAGCAGTAGCGGTGGGCGTACGACCTACAAAAATGCCGGAAAGACCCGTCGTCAAGGAGCTGAAATGGCATGGGATCAACGTTTCGCGGGAGATTTTCGCGTAAAAGCGTCCTGGACCTGGCTTGATGCGACCTATCGCAGCAATGTGTGCAATGAACAGGATTGTAACGGTAACCGGATGCCAGGGATCGCCCGTAATATGGGCTTTGCGTCGATAGGTTATGTACCGGAAGATGGCTGGTATGCAGGCACGGAAGCGCGTTATATGGGTGATATTATGGCAGATGATGAAAATACGGCCAAAGCGCCGTCTTATACTCTCGTCGGCTTATTCACCGGGTATAAATACAATTACCACAATTTAACTGTGGATTTATTTGGTCGTGTCGATAATTTATTCGATAAAGAATACGTTGGTTCTGTCATTGTCAATGAGTCAAACGGGCGATATTACGAACCTGCACCCGGGCGAAATTATGGTGTCGGCATGAATATTGCGTGGCGATTTGAGTAATTACCTTGATGCCCGGTATTTGCCGGGCATTTAATTTAACGATTGTATTGCTGGTATAAAATAGCAATATTTTGTTGCATAATTTCAGCAAGACAATGCCTGCATCCCTCTTTGTCTTTTGCTTTTAACGCGGCGAGTAATAGACGATAGTTTTCTATACGCTCCCGTAATTCCGCTGGATTAATCGCTTCATAGAGATAATGTAAACCAGGTCCCATCCTGACCCACAGTTGCTCAATCATCTCACACAGGATGGGCATATTTGAACGATGATAAATCGCTAAGCGAAATAGCCTGTTCGCATTAACGATTTGTTCCATGTCGCCCTTTTCTTGCGCCTGCTGTAATTTCTCGAGCAATTCCTCGAGTTCCGCCAGGTCTTGCGGGGTGAGGTTTTCAACAGCCAGAGTAACTGCCATTAATTCCAGCTCGTAGCGGATCCGATTGATTTCGTCTAATTGACGTTTCCCCACTTCCGGAACTGTAAATGCTTGCGCTGGTGCGACAGAAAGCGCATTCACCGAAACCAGACGTAATAATGCTTCACGCACGGGTGTAATACTCATACCTAATTGCTCCGCCAGATTTTTAGTAATCAGGCGTACGCCAGGTTTTAGTGCGCCAATACTAAGCTGATGTTTCAGGTCGTTCTCAACCTTCATAGTTAAACTGATATGCGGTATTTTTTCCGTTCCAGGCATGTTATTTCCTTTAGGCGTTTTCGTTCCAACTCTGCCAGCATAGCAGAAGTCGTTTACCTGGCGTATGAAGCTGAATAATCATTATCCACTCACCTTTATTGTTATTAGCTACAGAACAGAGAAGTGATAAGTTAATTAAAGCTGGAAATAAGATTTTTGCCTGGATTTTTATGGCGGCTTTACGCCGCCGTCGTATCTTTAATCATCACCCGCCACGCGGATCACCACTTTGCCGAAGTTTTTACCCTTCAGCAGGCCGATAAATGTCTGTGGCGCATTCTCTAAACCGTCAGTAATTTCTTCGCGGTAGTGGATTTTATCCTCTTTCACCCATTGCCCCATCTCCTTCTGAAACTCATGGATGCGGTGACCATAATCCTGAGCGATAATAAATCCTTGCAAGCGAATACGTTTTTTCAGCACCGTAGCCATCAGCAGAGGTAAACGATCCGGACCGGGTGGTAGCTCTGTAGCGTTATAGCTGCTCACTAAGCCGCAGACGGGAATGCGCGCAGATGTATTAAGTAACGGTAGCACCGCATCAAATACCTTACCGCCCACGTTTTCATAATAGATATCAATACCTTTTGGGCACGCTTTCGTCAGTTGTTCGGCAAAATCATCCGCATGGTGATCAAGGCAAACATCAAAACCTAACACCTCGGTAGCATGGCGGCATTTTTCCGCGCCACCGGCCACCCCCACCACCCTGCAACCTTTAAGTTTGCCGATTTGACCCACCGTCGCCCCCACAGGACCTGTCGCCGCAGCAACAACCAATGTTTCGCCCTCTTTGGGCTGACCGATATCCAGCAGCCCCATATAAGCGGTAAAGCCTGGCATCCCCAGCACACCCAGCGACCACGATGGATTTTGCGGATGATCGCCAAGTTTCACCAGTTCATCACCACTGGATATGTCATAGTCCTGCCATCCACTGTAGCCCAGCACCCAGTCGCCAGGCTGATAATCAGGATGATTCGACTCCACGACACGGCTCACCGTACCGCCGACCATCACGCCGCCAATATCAACAGGCGGTGAATAAGATGGCTCATCGCTCATACGTCCACGCATATACGGGTCCAGGGACAAATAAACTGTGCGCAGTAACACCTGTCCTTCACTCGGTGTGGCGACATCATCTTCTTCAAGACGAAAGTTCTCCGGAACCGGCGCGCCATGCGGACGCGAGGCCAGAACCCAACGTCGATTACGCTGCTTTTGTTGCCCCATAATGCTCTCCTGTGCTTTTGGCATGAATCCATCAATAGTAGCAGGCTCGCAGGAATGGTTTTGTTTGCAGCCGTCACATCCCCTCTGCAACACGCAATAATTTCATCGAGGAATCCGTTGCTTCGGGCTGTTTTCGATAGTATTGATAACGTCATCATCATTATTTAATCGAGGCCAAACATGTCCATCCGTTTTGCCCGCAAAGCCGACTGTGCTGCCATTGCGGAAATTTATAACCACGCCGTGTTGTATACGGCGGCTATCTGGAATGACCAAACGGTGGATGCAGATAACCGCATTGCCTGGTTCGAAGCGCGGACTTTAGCAGGTTATCCAGTGCTGGTGAGCGAGGAAAACGGCGTAGTGACGGGATATGCCTCGTTTGGCGACTGGCGTAGTTTTGATGGTTTTCGCCATACCGTGGAACATTCGGTTTATGTCCATCCCGATCATCAGGGGAAAGGTCTGGGGCGTAAATTGTTAAGCCGATTGATTGATGAAGCGCGGGATTGCGGGAAGCATGTCATGGTCGCCGGGATCGAATCGCAAAATCAGGCCTCGCTGCATCTGCACCAGTCGCTGGGATTTGTCGTCACCGCACAAATGCCGCAGGTAGGCACTAAATTTGGTCGTTGGCTGGATCTGACATTTATGCAGTTGCAACTCGACGAGCGCACTGAACCGGACGCGATTGGATGAATCAGTCGCTTACCCTTGCTTTTTTGATTGCCGCCGGAATTGGTCTGGTGGTGCAAAACACGCTGATGGTGCGCATCACCCAGAGCTCCTCTACCATTCTCATCGCCATGTTGCTGAACTCTTTGGTAGGAATTGTGCTGTTCGTTTCTATTTTGTGGTTTAAACAAGGTATGGAGGGGTTTGGTGAACTGGTGTCCAGCGTGCGCTGGTGGACACTTATACCTGGCTTGCTGGGATCGTTTTTTGTCTTCGCCAGTATCAGCGGATATCAGAATGTGGGAGCGGCGACAACTATTGCGGTACTGGTCGCCAGCCAGCTGATTGGCGGTCTGGTGCTGGATATCTTCCGCAGCCATGGCGTACCACTACGAGCGTTGATCGGCCCAATTTGTGGCGCAATTTTACTTGTGGTTGGCGCCTGGCTGGTGGCCAGACGCTCATTTTAATCAGAGGATGGTGCCGCCTTTGGTTAACTGTTCATGGCGCGCTTCCATATCTTCTTTATGTTTGCGACCGTGATGGGCGATCGCTGTGCGCAGACGCTGCTGCTGGGTATAGCGTTCTTCCCGACTTAACTCCGCATCATCGCTCAGGGCGATTAATAATTCGTTCATATGGGCAATGACGCTCTCTTCAATCGCGGCATCCACGCGCGCGATGACTTCATCCAGATGCGACATACTTTCTCCTTAGCCACTTGTGAAATTTATCGATTCATCCAAATGATATAAGTCTGCGTGGTGCCGTCAAGCCAGTGAGTAAGATTTAAAACAGTGAAAACAACAGCGCCACCGGGAAACTCATCGGCCATGTTGCCCCCACCAGAAAGGCGCTTAAGAAACGGATGCGTTTCTTATCGTGAGAAAGAAACCAGGTGATAAGAAATGAGATTGCTGCCATAACCGCATAAAAAACAAGCATATGTTGATAGAGAGACATGTACGGGCGTCCAGCCAGATGAATAAAACGCGCGCAAATATGCGTCATTTTTTGACGTACATCAAGTTTTTTAACCGGTTTGAGAAAAAAACATCAAACAGCAACTTGCCCTTATCCATCTTCAGAATGAGTATTATTGCGGATTTTCTTAACCCGTACTATACACATAGGGGCAATGATAAAAGGTGGCAAAAATGAATGTTTCCAGTAGAACTGTAGTACTGATAAATGTCTTTGCTGCTGTTAGTTTGTTTACTCTTATCTCTATGAGATTTGGCTGGTTTATTTGATGTAGTGATTTTGCACGCAGCACGTACTGTCAGAGAAATCAGTGCTCTGACAGTACGCAAGATCTTCTCATACTCTTACGATCTGCAATATTATCCTTAATGTTTAACCATGACGTGGCGGACGACGGTGTAATCCTCCAGCCCATAAAGTGACATATCCTTGCCGTAACCAGAAAGTTTCTGCCCACCGTGCGGCATTTCACTTACCAGCATGAAATGGGTATTGACCCAGGTACAACCATATTGCAGCCGCGCGCTGACGCGATGCGCCCTGCCCACATCTTTCGTCCATACCGAGGATGCAAGTCCATACTGGCTGTCATTTGCCCAGTTTACCACCTGTTCTTCATTGTCGAAGAGCGTAACACTCACTACTGGACCAAATACCTCTTTTTGCACGATGGCATCGTCCTGTAATGCGCCAGCCAGTAGCGTCGGCGCATAGTAATAGCCATTACCCTTGCGCTTTTCACCGCCAGTGATCACTTTGATGTGCCCTGTCGCTTTCGCCTCTTCTACCGCCTTGCTGACGCGTTCGAGATGCGCCAGCGAACTTAAAGGTCCAAGCTCCGTAGAGTCGTCATCCGGCGCACCCGATTTTAACGTTGCCACTGCAGCACCAAGTTTTTCCACCAGCGTATCGTAAATGCCTTTTTGCGCATAGATCCGACAAGCCGCTGTACAATCCTGTCCGGCATTGTAATAGCCAAAAGTACGTACACCTTCGACCACCGCTTCAATATCCGCATCATCAAAAACTATCACTGGCGCTTTGCCACCAAGTTCCATATGAGTACGCTTTATGGACGGCGCGGTATGGCTGATGATGTGCTCGCCGGTGGCGATAGAGCCCGTCAGCGACACCATCCGCACTTTGGGATGACCGGTCAGCGGATCGCCCACCGTTTTGCCTCTGCCAAACAGTACGTTAATCACGCCTGCCGGGAAGATATCTTTCGCCAGCTCTGCCAACTTCAACGCGGTCAGCGGGGTAATTTCTGATGGTTTAAGCACTACACAGTTCCCTGCCGCCAGCGCCGGAGCCAGTTTCCACGCGGCCATCATCAGCGGATAATTCCACGGTGCGATCGAAGCCACGACCCCCAACGGATCGCGACGGATCATCGAAGTATGACCTTCAAGATATTCACCTGCCGCCAGACCATTCAGACAGCGCGCCGCACCAGCGAAAAAGCGAAAAACATCGACAATCGCCGGGATTTCATCATTGAACGCACTATGCAGCGGTTTGCCACAATTACGGGACTCCAGTTCGGCAAAAACCTGACCATTTTCTTCGATAACATCAGCCAGTTTCAGCAGACATTCCGCACGCACTTTCGGCGTGGTTTGCCCCCATTCGGCAAATGCTGCATCTGCCGCGCGCACAGCAGCATCGACCTGCTCTGCGGATGCCTCGGCAATCTCCAGTAAAACGTCCCCCGTTGCCGGATTATAGACAGGCTGTTTTTCCCCTTCGCCGCTAACCAGTTCTCCGTTAATCAGTAACTTATGTTGCATAGCATATTCCTGTATCAGTGGTTATTGACCATTGTCGCCTTCGCGGGTTAGCCACCAGGCCCCCAGGATCGGCAAGGTTGTTACCAACATAACCAGCAGTGCCACCACGTTGGTTACCGGTACATCACGCGGTCGCCCAAGCTGATTGAGCAACCACAACGGTAACGTTCGTTCATGACCTGCCGTAAAGGTCGTCACGATGATTTCATCGAACGACAAGGCAAACGCCAGCATTCCTCCTGCCAGTAACGCCGAACTGAGATTCGGCAACACTACGTAGCGGAAGGTTTGCCAGCCATTGGCCCCAAGATCCATTGACGCCTCAACCAGACTCCACGAGGTGCGGCGAAAACGGGCGATGACATTGTTAAACACCACAACTACACAAAAAGTCGCATGACCGACCACGATGGTGAAAAATCCCGGCTCCAGATTGATGGTTTTAAAGGCGGTTAACAACGCCAGACCAGTGACAATGCCCGGCAGCGCAATGGGCAGCAGCAGTAACAGCGAAATGGCGTTTTTGCCGAAAAAGTCTCGTCGCCACAGCGCGGCAGCGGCCAGCGTCCCTAACACCAGCGCCATTAATGTCGCCAGCGCCGCCACTTTAAGTGACAGTGTCACGGCATCAAGAATATCACTACGCTGTGCTGCCACGCTAAACCAGCGCAGCGTCAGGCCCTGCGGTGGAAAACTAAACGCCGCATCTTCAGTGTTAAACGCATAGGCGGCGATAATCAGGATGGGAAAATGTAGGAAAACCACGCCGCCCCAGGCCGCCAGTTTGAGGAAAAACGGTGCGCGTTCAGAGTGCATCGAACGCTCCCAGACGTTTCACGAACGCCAGGTACAGTGCGATGAGAACAATCGGCACCAGGGTGAATGCCGCCGCCATCGGCATATTGCCAATCGCTCCCTGCTGGGAATAAACCATATTGCCGATAAAATATCCTGGAGGGCCAACCAGCTGCGGAACAATAAAATCGCCCAGTGTGAGTGAAAAGGTAAAGATAGAGCCAGCGGCAATACCAGGGATTGCCAGCGGCAGCACCACATAGCGAAAGGTTTGCCGTGGACGCGCGCCAAGATCAGCCGACGCCTGCAACAATGACGGCGGCAAACGCTCAAGCGCCGCCTGCACGGGCAGGATCATGAACGGCAGCCAGATATAGAGAAACACCAGAAAGCGCCCCAGCCCGGAAGTTGACAGCGTATTGCCGCCCACCGCAGGTAATGTAAGGAACGCAGTCAGCAGTGGTTCCAGCCCAAGATGTTGTAAAAACCACTGAGCCACGCCATCTTTTGCCAGCAATAACGTCCAGGCATAGGCTTTAACAATGTAGCTCGCCCACATCGGCAACATTACCGCAATATAAAAAAACGCTTTCATTTTCCCGCTGGTATAGCGCGCCATATACCACGCCATTGGAAAAGCCAGAATGGCGCTGGCGATAGTGACTGCCACAGCCATAGTCAGCGTGCGGAGAATGATGTCGTAATTCGCCGGATTAAACAGCGCACGGATATTCGCCAGCGTCAGTTCCGGCGTTACCGACATGGTGAAATCGTCAAAGGTATAAAATCCCTGCCATAACAGTGTCAGCAGCGAGCCGAAATAGACAATGCCAAACCACATTAGCGGGCCAAGCAGCAGTAAAAACAGCCCCAGCCCCGGATTACGCCAGAAGAAACCGGACACCTTACCCAGACCTGGACGTGAAGGTGATTGCAATACATTCATCGCCATTCACCTCTCCTCAACCAGCGGCACCATCACATCACGCGACCAGGAAACCATCACCTGTTGTCCGGGCGTGAGCGTGGCAGGCAGTTCTTCGCCTGTCATATTGGCCTGACTCACAAGCAGTTTTTCACCGCCGTTCAATTTCAGTTCAAAACGAGTTGCCGCGCCCTGATATTGCACCGCCTGGATCGTGCCATTGGCCTGCAGTTCACCAGGGGTGTTGAGGCGGATATGTTCCGGTCGCAGGGCGAAGCTTCCCGTCATGCCACAAAGTTTCTCTGCCATCAGTCCATCAAAAACATTCGATGTACCAACGAACCCGGCAACAAACGGCGTGCGCGGGCGCATATAGAGATCGCGCGGGGAATCGACCTGCTCAATGCGTCCATTATTGAAAACCGCAACACGATCGGACATCGATAACGCTTCGCCCTGATCGTGGGTAACGAAGATAAAAGTGATACCGAGAGACTGTTGCAGCTTTTTCAGTTCCAGTTGCATCTGCTCACGCAATTTGAGATCCAGTGCGCCGAGCGGTTCATCCAACAGCAATACGCGCGGTTCATTCACCAATGCTCTGGCGATAGCAACCCGCTGGCGCTGACCACCAGAAAGTTGTGACGGTTTACGTTGCTGTACAAACCCCAACGCCACTTTCTCCAGCGCCTCTTGCGCCATTGCGTGCCGCTGCTTTTTATTCACGCCTTTGACCATCAGCCCATAGGCGACATTGTCAAGAATCGACATATGCGGAAATAGCGCGTAGTCCTGGAAGACAGTATTCACGTCCCGCTCCCACGGTGGCAGATTGCTGGCGGGTTTACCAAAGATAGAGATAGCCCCGCCGGAAAGCTTTTCGAAGCCAGCAATCAGGCGCAGGCAGGTGGTTTTGCCGGAGCCGGACGGCCCCAGCATAGAGAAGAACTCACCATCTTTTATCGCAATACTGACGCCATCTACTGCGCGCACGTCACCGTACAACCGCGAGACGTTGTCAAACTCCACTGCGTACGTCATAAAACACCCCAGCGAAGTTAGCGACCGCCCATAATGGCAATGTAATCCTGCGTCCAGCGACTGTAGGGAACAAACTTGCCCCCTTCTGCTATAGGTGTTTTCCAGAAGGCGATTTTATCGAAATAGTTAAAACCGTTGGTTTCACAACCTTTTTTGCCTAATAACGGACTGGCTTTACACCCTTCCGGCACTACCGGTAACGAGCCAAACCAGGCCGCCACATCGCCCTGCACTTTTGGCGTTAATGACCAGTTCATCCATTTGTAGGCGCAAACCGAATGTTTCGCTTCACTATGTAGCATGGTGGTGTCAGCCCAACCGGTAACGCCCTCTTTCGGGAATACGGTCGCGACAGGCTGGCCTTCGGCTTTCAGGGCGTTGGCCTGATAGGGCCATGCACTGGAAGCAACCACACCCTCGTTTTTGAAATCGCTCATTTGTACGGTAGTGTCATGCCAGTAGCGATGGATCAAACTATGTTGATCGCGCAGCACTTTCAGCACCGCCTGGTACTGTTCTTCGGTGAGTTGATACGGATCGCTGATGCCCAACTGAGGCTGAGTGGCTTTAACGAACAACGCAGCGTCCGCAATGTAGATAGGGCCATCATAAGCCTGAACGCGGCCTTTATTGCTCTTGCCGTCCGGCAGATTCTGCTCAACAAAAACCACTTGCCAGCTATCCGGCGGCGTCGGGAAGGTTTTAGTGTTGTACATCAACAGGTTCGGACCCCATTGGTAAGGTGTGCCATAAACTTTGCCACTAACGTTAAACCAGTCGCCTTTAACCACGCGCGGATCGAGCGTTTTCCAGTTGGGAATCAATGAGGTATTAATCGGCTGCACGCGTTTGCCCATAATCAGGCGCAGCGAGGCATCGCCGGATGCCGTAACCAGATCGTAACCCCCTTTGGTCATCAGACTGACCATTTCATCGAAAGTCGCGGCGGTTTTCACATTCACCGCGCAGCCAGTCTCTTTTTCGAATTGCGTTACCCAGTCGTATTGTTTATCAGTTTGTCCGCGTTCGATGTATCCCGGCCAGGCGATAATATCCAGTCGCCCTTCCGGTTTATCTAAATTGGTAGGTGGTTCGGCGGCGTGAGCGGTCATTATTGTCATGGTGAGCGCACACAGGCTGCTGCGGGCAAATGTCTTGCTCATAAAGCCTTACTCCTGTCGTAATTAATTGTTCAGCCGCCGTGCCGTAAAAATATCTCCTTGTTTAACCATAGACGGCGGCTTGCAGGCACACCTTCGCCCCTGAGAAAATTTAATCAGGTTGTGAGCTACCGCGCATTATGCCGTCTGTAAGGTTATCTTCTGGAGTATAGACAAGGAGTTAGGAAATATGACTGCTATTCGAAATTCATATTACCCAACCTGAGAGGAATTTAATTAAACGCTATTACAGCCGTTCTTGAATAAGTTTGCCTAATTGTTTAACCGCCTGTTCTTCACGTTCTCCCCACTGCCACGCGGTATTAAAACGGAAAAAACGTGACCAGTTTTCACCGGTAGAAAACATTTTACCCGGCGCAATACTGATATGATGCGCCAGTGCCGCCAGGCTTAATTCGCCCGCATCTAACGGTTCGGGAAGCTCCAGCCAGAGAAAATAACCGCTGTCATTATGATGAATTTTCACTTCCGCAGGCAGATAACGCAGCAGTGCTTGCCAGGCACGTTGTTTACGTTCCGCAAGCTGGCGACGCAGGCGACGAAGATGGGCGTCGTATCGGCGCGTGGAAAGGTAATCCACCAGAGCAAGTTGCATCGGTGAGCTGGTGGAAAGCGTACTCATCAACTGCAAGCGTTGAATTTTACGTGCATGTTTTCCGGCGGCGACCCAACCAATACGAAAACCAGGCACCAGACATTTCGAAAACGAAGAGCAATGCAAAACACCATCGTGGTGATCCCACGCTTTCGCAGGCAGCGGTTTTTCCCGTCCAAAATAAAGTTCGCTGTAAACGTCATCTTCAATCAGCGTTACGTTGTACTGACTGAGCAACGCTACCAGCCGCGCTTTTTTCTGCGGCGTTAAGGTAAATCCGAGTGGATTCTGGCTATTAGTCATCAGCCAGCACGCTTTCACCGGATACTCCTGCAACGCCAGTTCCATCGCCTTGAGATCAATCCCTTCTTTAACGTCCGTCGCCACCGATAACGCCTTCAGCCGTAACCGCTCCAGCGCCTGCAACGCGCCGTAGAAACAAGGATTCTCTACTATCACCCAATCGCCCGGTTCAGTGACCGCTTGTAAACTGAGGTTTAATGCCTCTAACGCCCCGGCGGTAATGACAATTTCATCAGGAGAAATAGTGATGCCCTGTAAGGCATAGCGACGAGCAATAGCCTGACGCAGTTCTGCGTTTCCTGGCGGTAAGTTTTCAATCACGCTCATCGCCGTGGCGGTTTTGCTTACCTGCGCCAGCGAGCGGTTGAGTTGTTGGAGGGGGAAAAGTCGCGGGTCGGGAAAGGCCGAGGCAAACGGAACTACCGACGGATCGCGACTGGCCTGCAACATATCAAAAATATAGGTGTTGATATCGACTGCTTCATCTCGAGTGACTGGAATGACTGGCGCTTTCGGCATTTTTATTGCCTGTGTCGCAACGTAATAACTCGACTGCGGTCGCGCGATAATATGTCCCTGACTTTCGAGCAACTGATAGGCATGGCTCACGGTCATAAAGCTCATGCCAGAAAGCGCCACCTGGTCACGCAACGAAGGCAAACGATCTCCGGGTTGCCAGATACCCGACGCAATCTGCTCGCGTAATTGTTCTGCAAGCTGCTGGTATTTTTTCATTATCGAATCGTAATTATGTGCAGATGATTCGGCAGTCTATATCAGTTGTTAAAAATGACAACTTTTCGTTAACTGTAATTAAACCATCACCAGCGATAACTCTTTGCCAAGCGCCTTTGCCGCGAGCTGGACGGCGTCGATTTTTGTCGCATGGTGCAAATTAAATAGGCGAGTAATCTCCTGTTTAGGTTTGCCAATTCGTCTGGCTAACTCTTGCTGAGTGATTTCTGACTGTAAAAAAGCATTTAACAGCAATACCTTAGAGGCGACGCTCAAAGGCACTTCAATAAAGTGATCGTGACTATTTAATGGCGAAGGTAACGGGATAAGCTCGTTATCTTCAAAATAAAAATCAAATGCGGTCAGTAAAGCATCTTTTGCCGCTTCCATCGCTTCAGCAACTGTTTCGCCCTGGGTCAACGCTTCAGGGATATCCACAAAAGAAACCATATAACCGCCTTCCGGCGCGGGTGTAAGAGTGACGGGATAACGCATAATTTCGACTGTCTCTCGCATGTCATTAACCTTTTTAATTGGCGATTAACTCAAACCGAGTTGTTTCAGGATTGCTTTACGCAATGGTTCTTTAATCTCATCGCAGGGGTGACGCGGCATGACACTGCGCCTCCCACGAAACCTGAGTTTCAAATGGTTGCTGCCATTCGCTACATCGACGCCCTGAGATTCGAGCCAACGTCTGAACTCGCTTTGTTTCACATCGCCTCCCTGCCGCTGAGTATATCAACAAAGTAAACATTAGTGTTTACCTCCGTGTGTAATTTGCTCGAAAATAGCACTAAATCGCCGCAACGGCAGAATGCAATGCAAAATCAGGAAGGAAGATTCCAGAATTTCTTTGCGCTAATTTGCAAAACTGAATAATAACCTCAAGAAACTATCGGCATCATAGCGGCAAAAGGTGAGAAAAAGGTGGCGGGATGTTTACGAAGGCGTTATCGGTTGTCTTATTAACGTGTGCGCTGTTCTCAGGACAACTCATGGCAGGGCACAAAGGACATGAATTTATGTGGGTAAAGAATGTGGATCATCAGCTACGTCATGAAGCGGACAGCGATGAATTGCGTGCCGTGGCGGAAGAGTCGGCGGAAGGTTTGCGCGAGCATTTTTACTGGCAAAAATCGCGCAAACCAGAAGCGGGACAACGTTGAGTCATTTATTGCCGGATGCGGCGTGACGCCTTACCCGGCCAACAATATCATGCAGATTCAATAAGTTGTGAGTAACCAGAAAACTGGCGTTTTACCCTTTTCGCTTCGGCAATGTTTTCAGCAGCTCATCCGGACTTACGGAGGCGACAACACTTCCCGGTAACGGCATTTTCAGAATGTGATTTTTAATTTTGCCGATGACGTGCATCTCGCATGGGCGGCAATCAAACTTTAGCGTTAATACTTCATCGCCGTTAACCAGTTGCATTGGCGTCGCCTTCCAGCTTTTGATATTGCCTTTCGCCTGTTTCGGGCACAGATTGAAGGCAAAGCGCAAACAATGCTTAGTGATCATCACCGGGACTTCGCCCTTCTCTTCATGTGCCTCATACGCCGCGTCAATCAGCTGCACACCGTAGCGATGATAAAATTCACGCGCTTTCTGGTTGTATACGTTCGCGAGGAAACTCAGATGCGTTTGCGGATAAACCGGCGCAGGATCAGCAACCGGTTTACGGCTGCCCCGCTGGTAACCGGCAAGACGTGCAGCATCCAGCATGTCGGCGGCTTCACGGCGGAACTGGTTTAACAGACTGTTTGGTACAAACAGCGCACCCGGCAAATTAATTTGCACATCGCGGGCGTAATAGATGGTTTGCCCCAGTTTTGCCAGACCATCCTTTAGATTGTTCATTGCTTTTTCGGCGTTATTGGCTTCGTCGAACTGCCCATCCAGCGTATGCGTGATGCTGACACCCTCTTCACTGGTGAGGGTCAGAATCAGTTGTTCCTGCCAGCCGCCCAGTTCAATGTCTACCGCCACCCGACGTTCGCTGGAGGTTTTTGTCAGTGCCTGCTGCCAGTTATGATCAAGATTACGGTTTAGTGGGTGATGCGGGCGAATTTTGTGCAACTCTGCTGGCATTTCATTGGGCCAGACGCGGTACTGATTTTCTCCGGTTTTCTCGACCGTATTGGCACGAAAGCCGACGACTTCACGTTTAATCATCACGTTCAGGCCATCGCCATTTGCCAGTGGTTCGGAAACGGCAACATCGAGATGATCTTTCGCCACTTTCAATACTTCACCCACCGGCAGGCCGATAAATTTCGGCGAATCGAACGCGCCAATATCGCCTTTACGGGCATTCACAAAATAATCTGTGCTACCACGGTGGAAAGTCTTTTCCGTCGATGGAACAAAGAAATGTTCAGTACGACCTGATGAAGCACGCGTCAGATCGACACGTTCTTCAATAATGGCATCCAGCATCTGGCGATAATGGGCGGTGATATTCTTCACGTAGCTCATATCTTTGTAACGCCCTTCAATCTTGAAGGAGCGTACGCCAGCATCAATCAGCGCGCCGAGGTTGGCAGTCTGATCGTTATCTTTCATCGACAGCAGATGTTTTTCATAGGAAACCACCCGCCCCTGATCGTCTTTCAATGTGTATGGCAAACGGCACGCCTGCGAGCAATCGCCACGGTTGGCGCTACGCCCTGTTTGCGCATGAGAAATGTAGCACTGACCCGAATAGGCCACGCACAGTGCGCCATGAATAAAGAATTCAATGGTCGCGTCCGTGGCCTGGTGAATCGCGCGGATCTGCTCAAGATTCAGTTCTCGCGCCAGCACAATCTGCGTGAAGCCAACATCAGAGAGGAACTTCGCTTTTTCTACTGTACGAATGTCGCACTGCGTACTGGCGTGCAGTTCAATCGGCGGAATATCAAGTTCCAGAATCCCCATATCCTGAACAATCAGCGCATCGACGCCGGTCTGGTAGAGGTCAGTAATCAGCCGTTGCGCAGGTTCCAGCTCATCATCATGCAAAATGGTGTTAAGCGTGACGAAAATTTTTGCACCATAACGATGGGCAAACGGCACCAGCTCGGCAATATCTTTCAGGCTATTACTGGCATTATGACGGGCACCAAAACCAGGGCCGCCGATATAAACAGCATCGGCACCGTGCAAAATAGCTTCGCGGGCAATGGCGGCATCGCGTGCCGGACTTAACAGTTCAAGACGATGAGAAGATACGGTCACTTTCTTATCCAGTAGCTGAAAAATGGCGGCTATTTTAGCCACAAGCGCGACGTTGCGAAATAGTTTTCCCGCTTAACTGCGCGGGTAATGGATGAGGGAATGAAAATGTACGGTTTGCTCCCCTCCATTACGATAGACATGCGTGACGTCTGCAGCAAATCGAGCGCCTTCCCCACAATTAAGGCTCTGCCATTCACCATCAACGCACAGATCAAGTTGTCCATCAATGACGACAACATGTTCGATTCCCCCCTTCTCATGGGGCGTCGATTCGCTTATTGCACCAGGTGCCATCTGAATCGAGAAGTGTTCAAAGCAGAGTTGTGGATCATAAGGAAACAGTGAAGTGATCACCATCGCCTGCTGTTGTGGATCATAAACTGAAGGCGTAGCGGACTGCGGCGGAGAAATAAATGTTGAAAATGGCACGTTCAACCCGGTGGCAATTTTCCATAATGTCGCGACCGTCGGGCTGGATTCATTACGCTCAATCTGCCCTAACATCGCTTTAGAAACGCCCGTCGCTTCTGCCAGTCGCGAAAGACTCCAGCCGCGATGCTGACGTAGTTGTTTAAGTGTGGTGGATAAAAAGCGAGCGAGATTCTCCATGCGACTCCTCCGGCAAAACGGAAGTTTATCACTTGTGCGTTATAACGGACAAATGCTACGGTACCTGTACGTTATAACGCACGAGGTGACTATGCGTCTGTTTTCTATTCCTCCACCCACGCTACTGGCGGGGTTTCTGGCGGTATTAATTGGCTACGCCAGTTCAGCGGCAATAATCTGGCAAGCAGCGATTGTCGCCGGAGCCACCACTGCACAAATCTCTGGCTGGATGACGGCGCTGGGGCTGGCAATGGGCGTCAGTACGCTGACTCTGACATTATGGTATCGCGTACCTGTTCTCACCGCATGGTCAACGCCTGGCGCGGCTTTGTTGGTCACCGGATTACAGGGACTAACACTTAACGAAGCCATCGGCGTTTTTATTGTCACCAACGCGTTAATAGTCCTCTGCGGCATAACGGGACTCTTTGCTCGTCTGATGCGCATTATTCCGCACTCGCTTGCGGCGGCAATGCTTGCCGGGATTTTATTACGCTTTGGTTTACAGGCGTTTGCCAGTCTGGATGATCAATTTACGTTGTGTGGCAGTATGTTGCTGGTATGGCTGGCAACCAAGGCCGTTGCGCCGCGCTATGCGGTAATTGCCGCGATGATTATTGGGATCGTCATCGTTATCGCGCAAGGTGACGTTGTCACAAATGATGTTGTCTTTAAACCCGTTCTCCCCACTTATATTACCCCTGATTTTGCGTTTGCTCACAGCCTGAGCGTTGCACTCCCCCTTTTTCTGGTGACGATGGCATCGCAAAACGCACCGGGTATCGCAGCAATGAAAGCCGCCGGATATTCAGCTCCTGTTTCGCCATTAATTGTATTTACTGGATTGCTGGCACTGGTTTTTTCCCCTTTCGGCGTTTATTCCGTCGGTATTGCGGCAATCACCGCGGCTATTTGTCAAAGCCCGGAAGCGCATCCGGATAAAGATCAACGTTGGCTGGCAGCTGCCGTTGCAGGCATTTTTTATTTGCTCGCAGGTCTTTTTGGTAGTGCTATTACCGGGATGATGGCTGCCCTGCCCGTAAGTTGGATCCAGATGCTGGCAGGTCTGGCGCTGTTGAGTACCATTGGCGGCAGTTTGTATCAGGCGCTGCATAATGAGCGTGAGCGCGACGCGGCGGTGGTGGCATTTCTGGTAACGGCAAGTGGATTGACGCTGGTCGGGATTGGTTCTGCGTTTTGGGGATTAATTGCCGGAGGCGTTTGTTACGTGGTGTTGAATTTAATCGCTGACAGAAACCGATAATAAATATCCTCCGGCATAGCCGGAGGTTTTTCAAATGCGCCTATAAGGCTCTCTTACCAGCCGCGCCCTAACAGGCGCACACGATCTGACATTTGCATCCAACTTCG
>NZ_JBJQMA010000043.1:0-21385 GCF_046486065.1 Escherichia sp. WS547
CCCCTTTTGATTTCTTGTTTGACACTTGCAGTTGCCAGACCGCAAGGTGTTTTAACAAATCAAAAGGGGTTTTAATAACTGGCTCAAAGCTGAAAGCTTTCCGGAACCCCCTGCCTAGCTGGGGGTTTTCTGTGCACAAAAAAATCCCGATCTTCTGACCGGGATTTTCAACATCAACGGGAACTTGATTACGGCAGAATTGACGGCTGATCCGCCCCTTCTTTTTCCACTTTCTGCTGCAGCATGTGTTCGCGCTTCATACCCAGTTTCAGAGCCAGCGCCGATGCCACATAGATGGAAGATGCAGTACCGATGGAAACACCGATAAGCATGGTCAGCGAGAAGCCTTCCAGTACCGGACCACCGAAGAGGTACAGCATCAGGATAACCATCAAGGTAGTACCGGATGTGATCAAGGTACGGTGCAGCGTCTGGGTCAAGGACACGTTAAAGATTTCGTAAGGCGTACCGCGACGGATCTTGCGGAAGTTTTCGCGAATACGGTCTGATACCACGATACTGTCGTTAAGCGAGTAACCGATAACCGACATCAACGATGCCACAATGGTCAGGTCAATCTCGATATGGAATAACGACAAAATACCCAGCGTAATGATAACGTCGTGCGCCAGCGCAATAACAACCCCTGCCGCCAGTCGCCACTCAAAGCGGAAACCTACGTACACGAGGATAGATAGCAGCGCCGCCATCAACGCCATCGCACCGGTTTGCGCAAGGTCTGCCCCCACGCTCGGACCGACGAACTCAATACGCTTCACTGCCGCATTCTGATTGGTGGATTCGTTAATCACCTTCAGAACCTGGCTGCCCAGCACCTGACCGCCGGTTTCGCCTTCAGCAGGCGGCATACGGACCATGATGTCGTGGCTGCTACCAAAGTTTTGCAGCATCGGCTCTTCAAAACCGGCTTTTTGCAATGCATCACGCATTACGTCAATTTCAGCCGGTTTTTCGAGCGTAATTTCGATAACCGTACCACCGGTGAAATCCAGCCCCCAGTTAAAGCCGCGCACGCCCATAATAACGATAGCGGCGATTAACAGCAGACCAGAGATGCCAAAAGCCCAGTAGTCCCAGCGCATAAAGTCATAGACTTTACGGCCGTGGTTTAGTTGTTCAACAGTATATTCCTGTGCCACATCGCACTCCTCAGATTGACAGCTTCTTGACGCGCTTGCCGCCATATAGCAGGTTTACGATGGCACGCGTACCGACAATCGCGGTAAACATCGACGTCGCCACACCGATACCGGTAGTAATCGCGAACCCTTTAATTGCCCCGGTACCCACTGCGTACAGGATGATGACTTTAATCAGCGTGGTGATGTTCGCATCGAAGATGGAACTGAATGCGCCACGATAACCTTCATCAATTGCCTGTTGAACAGTACGTCCGTTGCTCAACTCTTCTTTAATACGTTCGTTGATAAGTACGTTCGCATCGACCGCTACCGCAAGGGTTAAGACGATACCCGCGATACCTGGCATACTCAGCGTTGCGCCTGGCAACAGCGACATAATGCCGACAATCAAGATCAAGTTGGCAATCAGAGCACTGGTCGCAATCAGACCAAACTTCTTATAGAAGATGATCATGAACAGAATAGAAACCAGCAGACCGGCAAGGCAAGCCTCCAGCCCCTGCTCAATGTTCTGCATACCCAGGGTCGGGCCAATGGTACGTTCTTCAACAATCTGAATCGGCGCGATCAACGCACCGGCACGCAGCAAAAGTGAAAGCTGACGGGCTTCGTTCGGGTTGTTAATACCGGTGATACGGAAGCTGTTACCCAGACGAGACTGGATGTTAGCGATGTTAATCACCTCTTCCTGTTTCACCAGAACCGCACGACCGTTAGCATCTTTCTTGCCGCTGTCTTTGTACTCCACAAACAGGGTCGCCATCGGTTTGCCGATGTTGTCCTTGGTGAAGTTAGACATAATGTTGCCACCTGCGCTGTCGAGCGAGATGTTAACCTGCGGCTGGTTGTATTCGTCCTGGCTGGAAGTGGAGTCGGTGATATGGTCACCGGTCAGAATTACGCGTTTGTACAGCACAACTGGCTGACCTTCGCGGGTCTGTTTCACTTCAGAGTCGCCAGGTACGCGACCGGATGCCGCTGCGGCCTGATCAACGTTAGTGTTTACCAGACGGAATTCCAGCGTTGCCGTCGCACCCAGAATCTCTTTCGCACGCGCGGTGTCCTGAATACCTGGCAGTTCAACAACGATACGGTCAGCACCCTGACGCTGAACCACCGGCTCCGCCACACCAAGTTGGTTTACACGGTTACGCAGGATATTAATGTTCTGCTGCACCGCATATTCACGCGCTTCACTAAGGCGAGCATCGCTCATTACCGCACGCAGCTGGTTGCTGCCCTGGCTACTAATCACCAGGTCCGGATGACGCTTGCTCAAATACGCAATGGCTTCATCACGAGCTTTAGCATCGCGGAAAGTGATGCTCAGGCCGTAGTTGTTTTCTTTACGAACGGTGGTATACGGGATGCCCTTTTCGCGCAGGTCGCTGCGCAGGCTATCGATATTTTGTTCCTGGAGTTTGCCAAGCGCGGTGTCCATATCCACTTCCATCAGGAAGTGAACGCCGCCACGCAGGTCAAGGCCGAGCTTCATCGGCTCAGCGTGAATAGCTGCCAGCCAGCGCGGCGTTGCCGGGGCAAGGTTAAGCGCCACGACGTATTTGTCACCCATAACGCCCATTAATGCTTCACGAGCGCGCAGCTGGGTGTCAGTGGAGTCGAAGCGCGCAAGAATAGCGCCCTCTTCCAGTGCCACAGACTTAGCAGTTATTTTTTCTTCTTGTAACGTTTTCTGGACCTGGATCAGCGTTTGCTCACTGGCGGCGACTCCGCGCGCACCAGTGATCTGAACAGCCGGATCCTCACCAAACAGGTTGGGAAGCGCATACAGCAGACCGATGACAATCACCACGATCAGCATGACGTACTTCCACAAAGGATAACGGTTTAACACGGCAATTCCCTTAGGGAAAAATTTTAATTACAGCGCCTTCATGGTGCCTTTCGGCAGGACGGCAGCTACGAAGTCACGTTTAATAACTACTTCAGTGGTGTCATTCAGCGCGATAGCAATGTAGCCGTTTTCCGCTACTTTGGTTACGCGACCAACCAGGCCACCGTTCGTCAGAACTTCATCACCTTTGGCAATGGAGTCCATCAGCTTTTTGTGTTCTTTGGTGCGCTTCTGCTGTGGACGCAGGATCATGAAATAGAAAATCAGACCGAATACCACCAGCATCAAAATCAAAGACATCGGGCTACCTTGCGCCGGTGCACCCGTTGCCGCTACCGCATCAGAAATAAAAAAGCTCATTAAATTTCCCTCATTATTAATATTAATCAACGTTCAAAGGTGGTACTTCTCGCCCCTGACGCTGGTAAAAATCAGTTACGAAGCTCTCTAATTTACCCTCTTCAATAGCCTTGCGTAAACCCGCCATCAAACGCTGGTAGTAACGAAGGTTATGAATGGTATTGAGTCGCGCGCCTAATATTTCGTTGCAACGATCGAGATGATGCAAGTAAGCGCGTGAATAATTGCGACAGGTGTAGCAATCACACTCAGGATCGAGTGGGCCAGTATCGCTCTTATACTTCGCATTGCGGATTTTCACCACGCCATCGGTCACGAACAAATGACCATTTCGGGCGTTGCGGGTTGGCATTACGCAGTCAAACATATCGATACCGCGACGCACGCCTTCAACCAGGTCTTCTGGTTTACCAACGCCCATCAGGTAACGCGGTTTGTCTGCCGGAATTTGCGGGCATACATGCTCCAGAATGCGGTGCATATCTGCTTTCGGCTCACCCACAGCCAGACCGCCGACAGCGTAGCCATCAAAACCGATATCTACCAGACCTTTAACAGAAATATCACGTAAATCTTCGTAAACGCTGCCCTGAATGATACCAAACAGCGCATTTTTGTTTCCGAGACTATCAAAACGCTCACGGCTACGCTTCGCCCAACGCAGAGACATCTCCATGGAGCGTTTTGCGTAATCCCAGTCAGCAGGATACGGCGTACACTCATCAAAGATCATGACGATATCCGAACCAAGATCGTACTGAATCTCCATCGACTTTTCCGGGTCGAGGAAAATCGGGTCGCCGTTGATCGGGTTACGGAAGTGAACGCCCTGTTCGGTGATTTTACGAATATCACCAAGGCTGAAGACCTGGAAGCCGCCGGAGTCGGTAAGGATTGGGCCTTTCCACTGCATAAAATCGTGCAGATCGCCGTGCAGTTTCATGATTTCCTGGCCCGGGCGCAGCCACAGGTGGAAGGTGTTGCCGAGGATAATTTGCGCGCCAGTGGCTTCAACTTCTTCCGGCGTCATCCCTTTTACGGTGCCGTAGGTGCCAACAGGCATAAAACAAGGCGTTTCCACTACGCCACGATCAAAGACCAGGCGGCCACGGCGTGCGCGACCGTCGGTGGTGTCCAGTTCAAATTTCATTTTTTCTCCACTACGTCAGAAAAACAGTCCAACGTTTTAAACCAGCGCCGCGGAATTACTCCCCGACGCGCTCATTAATTGCCTGCGGATTGTACGTGATAAACATCGCATCACCGTAACTAAAAAAGCGATATTTCTCTTCTACCGCTGATTTATAGGCGTTCATGGTGTGTTGATAACCGGCAAAGGCCGAAACCAGCATAATCAGCGTCGACTCTGGCAAGTGGAAGTTCGTCACCAGCGCATCGACCACTTTGTACTGAAAGCCCGGATAGATAAAGATTTGGGTGTCGTCAAAGAACGGTTCGATGAGATCGTTTTTCGCCGCCTGAGCCGCGCTTTCCAGTGAACGTACTGAGGTGGTGCCAACCGCAATCACCCGGTTACCGCGCGCTTTCGCCGCCAGTACCGCGTCTACCACATCCTGCGGTACTTCAGCGTATTCCGAGTGCATGATGTGATCTTCAATGGTGTCGACGCGCACCGGCTGGAAGGTGCCCGCACCAACGTGCAGGGTGACGAACGCCATCTCCACGCCTTTGGCGCGTAATTTTTCCAGCAAAGGTTCGTCAAAATGCAGACCAGCGGTCGGGGCTGCAACCGCGCCCGGTTTTTCGCTATAAACGGTTTGATAAAGTTCGCGGTCAGCGTCTTCGTCCGGACGGTCGATATACGGCGGCAGCGGCATATGGCCGATGCTGTTGAGGATATCCAGTACCGAACGATCATCATTAAATTCAACTTCAAACAGTGCGCCGTGGCGCGCGGTCATTGTTGCGTTGATACTTTCGTCATCGCCCAGTAACAGTTCTGCGCCAGGTTTTGGCGCTTTCGAGGCGCGAATATGCGCAAGAATGCGTTTGTCGTCTAGCATCCGCTCAACCAGCACTTCAATCTTGCCGCCGCTGGCTTTACGCCCAAACAGGCGCGCCGGGATCACGCGGGTATTATTAAAAACCAGAAGATCGCCGGGGTTGAGCTTATCGAGTAAATCGGTGAAAGTACCGTGCGTCAGCGCGCCCGTCGGCCCGTCCAGCGACAGTAAACGACAGCTACTGCGTTCAGGCATGGGATAGTGGGCAATCAGGGATTCGGGCAATTCAAAGGAGAAATCGATAACGCGCATGACACTGACTCAGACTAAAATAAGAGGCGGGTAGTCTAGTGCCGGGGCGCTCTCCCTGCAACCTTTACCCTCCTTGATGGATGACATAATCTATACACAAAATCATTCAAGATGCATCGAGATGGCAACTGAATGAGTCCCCAGGAGCTTACATTAAGTAAGTGACTGGGGTGAGTGAAGGCAGCCAACGAAGAGGCAGTTTGAAGGATGAAGTGTATATGAATTTTTTAGCTCACCTGCATCTAGCTCACCTGGCGGAAAGCTCGCTTTCTGGCAATTTACTGGCTGATTTCGTACGCGGAAATCCTGAAGAAAGTTTTCCGCCCGACGTCGTGGCTGGCATTCATATGCATCGGCGCATTGATGTACTAACCGACAATCTGCCGGAAGTCCGCGAAGCACGGGAATGGTTTCGTAGTGAAACGCGCCGCGTTGCGCCTATTACCCTGGATGTCATGTGGGATCACTTTCTTTCCCGCCACTGGTCGCAGCTGTCGCCGGACTTTCCGCTACAGGAATTTGTCTGTTATGCCCGCGAGCAAGTGATGACGATTTTGCCGGACTCACCGCCACGTTTTATCAATCTGAACAATTACTTGTGGTCAGAGCAGTGGCTGGTGCGCTATCGAGATATGGATTTCATCCAGAACGTGTTAAACGGCATGGCAAGCCGTCGCCCACGTCTGGATGCCCTGCGTGACTCCTGGTACGATTTAGACGCCCATTACGATGCCCTGGAAACCCGCTTCTGGCAGTTTTATCCGCGGATGATGGCACAGGCGTCACACAAGGCGCTCTGAAACTTCAAGCTCCGGCGTCACTATTTTTTAGCATTCGCATCCAGCGGGGCGGCATAACAGCTGTAAGAAAAACATTCGCTGGAATGATTGGCGATATCTTTAAAGTTGCTTTCAGCAACCCCCTCGAACATGAGTACCGTTCTGGACAACTCTCCGTTTTCATTTATATATGGAAAATCAAATTGTGTACTGAATCGCCATACATCTGTCTTTTCTGGCTCGCTGTTCACAGAGATACGTCGATGGAAGACTCCTCCTGAAAACGTGCGCCAGAACAATTGTTGATCAAAATCTTGTAATATCGCACACTTGGATGCTATTTGACGTAGTAAACCTGCATACCGTGGACTGCCATTACGAGCAACATTATACAAACCCTGACTAAAAGCATCAAACAAACAATAGATATGATCACTAGTGAAAAAAGGTCTTAATTTTTTTTGTTCTTCATCGCTGTAATCCAGGAGCATCTCATTGATTTCTTCCGGTGAGAATTTTAAGACAAAATTATCCTCAGGATTTGTTTCTTTCTTGTTTTTTTCACTATTCTTCTCCTCAATGGTCTTCGCATTTTGTTTCGCAATTTTTTTCGCATTTTCTTCCTCAGTTTTTTTCGCAATTTTTTCCGCAATTTTTTCCCGAGTTTTTGGTTTTAGACTAACACCATCGATGTCAACCGGTGTTGTTTTCAGATCTCTCTGCGCGTCTTTCAAATTTGTCTTATAGAGATCGGGCACTTTATCGGCAGATAAGTATCCGGATGAAGAAATCTGGTGTGTACGCATGGGGGGCTGTTCACAAAGCATCGAGGCTATATCGTCTTTAAACTCTTTTACATTAAAGTTATCGGCATTAACCTTCCCTGTTATAAACCCCGCATCGGCAATTTTCTTCTCTAATTGTTTTGTACGTTTAGAATAATAAGCGTTGTTATCATAAAACTTTTCAAGAAGGGCCCACTCCTCAAGTTGCCTTATGTGATTTTTCAACTGTTGATGATCTATTTTATATTCATGTGTACTAGAATCATTTTGGTTGCAGGGGTTACAGATTTTTAAGCATAATTTTCCATCATAATTATTATCTATGGTATCAGTGAAAATATAGGACACTTCAATACTCTGCCCGTTCTTATCAGTCATCTCATATGACAATTGCCCCGTTCGTTTCGCATTCTTAATGAGTTCGATGGACTCTGCAGGACAACCATGAAGAATGGGCAGAATTTTATCAGGATGCTTAATGAGTAAAATTATTATATTTACAATGTTTGAAAAGAAATCTTTGCTATTTTTTATTTCATCGATTTTTTCCGCTGAAATGTTTACTAAGTTTTCATTTCCGGAAATGAAAAGCAATTTGCCATGGGGGCTTTTTTTAAATTGTTCTTCTGTTTTAGAAAAGACATCCTCTTTAAAAGGTGGCAACTCACTACCAGTAATAAACGGTTTCAATAAATTCGAATTTGAAATTGTCATATCTTTGCTCCACTACAGGGTTATCCTGGAGCATGTTGTACATAACATCATGGGCAAAGAATACCAAAAATCGCTCATATCGATCAGGACAAATATTTAACAAATTCAGCCCTGACATTGAGCAGCTTTTTCGCTGCGTAGTGTCAGGGCTGGTGACTAACGACGTTACAAATAAAACAGATGCTTTAGTTCATCCACACCGTAGCCGAAATGGCAGGCAAAGCCAGAATCCCGTCTGTCAGTTGCCCATGGCCTTCTTTGCGTTGCCATTGCACGACATTAAGAAACGGTGACGCGGGTAGCACCACTTCACAGGCCTCGCCACGGTTGATTGCCACCAGTACACGCTGCTGATTCAGCACGCGGACAAATACCACCACGTTATCTTCCGCATACAGCACCTGACAGCCGCCACGACGCAGCGCCTGACTTTTCTTACGCAGCGCAATCATTCGCTGGTACAACGCGAATAACGCCGTATCCTGCTTTTCCACCTGCCAGGGGAACGGTTTACGGCAAAACGGATCGTTTTTGCCATCCAGTCCTACTTCATCACCGTAATAAATGCACGGTACACCAGGCCAGGTGAACAGCCAGACCACCGCCAGCGGCAGGCGCGCAATATCCCGACCGAGCAGCGTTTTAAATCGCGCAGTATCGTGGCTATCGAGCTGATTAAACATACGTAATTGCTGTTGATGAGAAAGTCCTGCGCGGTAATTATCCATCCAGGCCATACAGGTTTGGGCGTCAATTTGCTGCGGATCATAAGAGATATCGGTATTGGCGAGAAATCCCCACAACGGGAATGTGAAGCCGCGATAGTTCATGGCGGCATCTTCCACATCGGCCTGTAACCATTGCCGTGCATCGCCAAAATGCTCTCCAACTATATACGCTTCCGGCTGGGTTTCTTTCGCCGCTTCGGTGATCCCGGCAACGTGCTGCAAATTATTGCGCGCCCCACCGGCTTCCCCCAGCATATGCACCACATCCAGTCGCCAGCCGTCCATATTCCACGGCGCTTTCAGCCAGTGGCGGACAATACTGTCTTCCCCGCGATAAATTTCATTCACCAGACTTTCCGACTGATAATCCAGTTTCGGCAAGCTGGCATAGCCCAGCCAGTCGAGCGCCGTGCCATCATCACTAAACGAGTACCAGTCGCGCCAGGGCGATTCGGGGTTGTGACAAGCTCCCCCCGTGCCACGATTGTGCCTGTCAAACCAGGCATGGGAATCGCCACTGTGGTTAAACACGCCATCCAGCACCAGCCGCATTCCCAGCTGCTGCGTATTGTGTCGCAAACGCAGCAATGCCCCATCACCGCCAAACTGCGGATCGACATGGCGATAATCCTCGGTATCGTATTTATGTACGCTGGGAGCTTTAAACACCGGATTAAGATACAGCGCCGTCACGCCAAGTTTTTTCAGATACGGCAGTTTTTCGCTGATACCGTCCAGATCGCCGCCATAGAACGTTGATCCGCCCGCCTGCGCCGTGACCGGTTCATCCCAGTCACGCAATATGATCTCTTGTCCGGCTGCGTGATGGTAATAAACATGATCCTGTTCAGCTTCACGAGGAAGACTACGGGCGAAACGATCAGGGAAGATCTGATAAAAAATCTGATCCGCAGCCCATTGTGGGCCGATATCCGGGACATCGACGGCAAACTGCTCCAGTCGTGCTGGCGGCATTCGGCTGAAGCCCTGCGGTGTAAACCAACGCTGGCGATCGTGCCACAGCAATTTGAAACTATAACGCCGCCGGGGTTGCCCGCTGGAGAGATCGATCGCCGCCCGCCATGCGGTGACGCCAGGCTGCGGCTGACTGCGCTGCTTATGCATCGGTACTGACGTTTCTTCGTTGTCGTGTTCTGTACGCAGCATAATGCGCTGCGGTGGGTCTTCGCCCGTCAGCCACAGTGTAATGAGCAGTTGATCTTTGCTTTGTTTAACAAATGGGGGCACCGGCAGGTGCCATGCATTTAACATCATAATTCCCCTGTGATGAAAATCTGATCACCTTGCCATAGCCTAATGCAGGATCACTCATCATCTGAAGGATATTTGGGGGAGGAGGACGGGGGCGGATAACTTTCGGAATAGCCGGATCAGGATTTCCTCCTGAACCGGCTTACAGAACGCAAGTATTACTGGTTTTCAGCCAGCTGACGATCGTGGCGGCGTTTAAACATCCAGCCAATCAACAGCACAACAATCCACGCGAAACCGACATACAGCGAGATACGCGTATCCGGGTGATAACCAATCAACCCGATAATAAAGAGCAGGAAAATCAGCCCGCCGATGGTCGTTGCTACCCCACCCGGCACTTTAAATTTCAGCGCCTTAACTTCTTCTGGCGGCAAACGGCGACGGAAGGCAATTTGCGACAGCAGGATCATAATCCACACCCACACCGTGGCGAAGGTTGCCAGCGAAGCGATCACCAGGAAGACGTTTTCCGGCATGATGTAGTTCAGATACACCGCAAACAGCAGCGCGGTAGTCATCACCAGCACCGTAACCCACGGAATACCGCGACGCGACGTTTTGCTGAAAATTTTCGGCGCGCTGCCCTGCTCTGCCATACCGTGGAGCATACGGCCTACGCCAAATACGTCACTGTTAATTGCCGACAGCGAAGCAGTCAGCACAACAAAGTTAAGAATGCTGGCGGCAAAGGTAATGCCCATATGCTGGAACGTCAGCACGAACGGGCTACCGGCAGTGCCAACCTGATTCCACGGGTAGATAGACATAATGACGAACAGCGTACCGACGTAGAACACCAGAATACGCATCGGCACGGAGTTAATCGCACGCGGTATCGATTTCTCAGGATCTTTCGCTTCACCGGCGGTAATCCCGATAATTTCGATCCCACCGTAAGCAAACATCACCATTTGCAACGACATCACCATCCCAAGCCAGCCGTTACTGAAGAAGCCGCCGTTGCTCCACAGGTTATGAATACCGGTCGGTTGCCCGCCGTTGCCAATCCCCCAGATGATGATGCCGAAACCGGCGACAATCATGATGATGATGGTGGCGACTTTAAAGAACGAGAACCAGAACTCCAGCTCACCGAATACCTTCACGCTCATCAGGTTTACGGCGCAAATGATCAGCACCACGCTCAGTACCCAAATCCAGTGCGGCACCGTCGGGAACCAGACACCCATATAGATACCAAAAGCGGTCACATCGGCGATGGCGACAATAAGGATTTCAAAGCAGTAGGTCCAGCCGGTAATGTAACCTGCCAGCGGTCCGAGGTTTTCCTGCGCATAACGCGAGAAAGAGCTGGCGGCCGGGTTATGTACCGACATTTCCCCCAGCGCGCGCATAATGATATACGCCGCGACACCACCGATAATATAGGCCAACAACACGCTCGGACCGGCCATTTTGATGGCGTCTGCCGAACCGTAAAACAACCCGGTGCCAATTGCTGAACCCAGTGCCATAAAGCGTATGTGGCGGGTACTTAGCCCACGCTTTAGCTTGTTCTTACTTTCCATCAATTCCTAACCCATCAACACAATAAAAAACCACGGGGCATCGCAGCCCCGTGGTTAAAACAAATGTTCAGTGATTTAGTGAGCGCTGGAGGTCACCTGACGACCTGCCGCGCGATCCCAGATAATGGCCAGAACCACCATCACCACTGTTGGCATTAACCACGCCAGACCTTGTTCGGCCAGCGGTAAACGCTGCGCCCAGGACGGTAAGATATCGCTGAATGCAGATGCTTTGATCCCGTCGAGAATACCAAAAAGCAGGCTGATAAACATCGGCGGAGCAATCACGCGGGACGAATTATGCCACCATGAGCGTGTAAAACTTAATACAACCAGTGCGATACACGGCGGATAAATGGCGGTCAGCACCGGTACAGAGATCTGAATCAGCTGACTCAAGCCGAGGTTAGACACCACCATCGAGAAGCCGCCGAGGATAAACACCAGCGTACGATAAGAGAGCGGTACGTACTGGGCGAAGAATTCTGCACAAGCACAGGTCAGGCCAACCGCCGTGACCAGGCAGGCGATGAAGATTAACGCCGCCAGCAGGAAGCTACCGCCGCCGCCAAAGGTATGCTGAACGTAAGCATGCAGAATAGCAGCGCCGTTTGCAGACTGATCGACCAGCGACGCGCTGTCTGAACCCAGACGGAACAGCGCCAGGTACAGCAGAGTCAGACCAACACCCGCCATCAGGCCAGCCCAGACGGTATAACGGGTCAGCAGACGCGCTTCGGTAACGCCACGAGAACGCGCCGCGTTAACAATAACGATACCAAACACCATCGCGCCCAGCGTATCCATGGTCAGATAGCCGTTGACGAAGCCGTTAGAAAACGCAGCGTTTTGATAAGCCTCAGTCGCCGTGCTGATAGAACCCGCCGGCCAGACAATCGCGGCAACAGACAGGATGACCAGCGCGATAATTTTCAGCGGCGCAAGGAAGTTGCCCACGGTATCCAGCAGTTTGCCCGGATAGAGCGAAACCAGAATAACGATAGCGAAATAAACCAGGCTGTAGATAAACAGCGGCAGTGCGGAATCACCCGTCAGCGGCGCAATGCCCACTTCAAAAGAAACGGTAGCTGTACGCGGCGTAGCGAAAAGCGGCCCCACCGCCAGGTAACACACCGTTGCCAGCAGCACGCCAGCGACTTTACCGATTGGCGTGCTGAGGCTGTCAACACCGCCGCCAACTTTTGCCAGCGCCACTACCGTTAATACCGGCAGGCCAACGGCAGTAATGAGGAAGCCGAATGCCGCAGTCCAGACGTGTTCGCCTGCCTGTAAGCCGACCATTGGAGGGAAAATAATGTTACCTGCGCCGACGAACAACGCAAATGTCATAAAGCCCAGAGCGATGATATCGCGCGATCTTAATTGATGGGTCATAAATCATACTGCCTGTGGATGTGGTGTTGTAACGTTAAATTTTTGTGCCAATCCCTGGGGATGATACAGCGGTATATTTAAACAATTTTAGCGGGAAATACTCCCAACCAGGCGCGGCGAAGAATAGTTTTTCGATTTACCGCGTGAATGCAGTCAGTATGACAGCACCTGAAGCGCAATTTAAACGCTTATAACGTTTTAAAGCAAGAAGGGATCTAAAAACCAGAGGTATATAGCGATAAGAAATCACCAACCAGTATAAAACACTATTTCCGTGAAAAAGACATGGCTAATCATGCGAACAAAAAATCACCAACCGTTGTAAAATCTAACGCCCGTATTTTGACTGCAAAGAAAATAAGCCAGCATCGGCTGGCTTATGGCAATAAAAGATGACAAAGGCGGATTAATCGCTGTTTTTGGCAATTAAACGTTCCGGGATAACAAAACTGAAACGTGTTCCTTTTCCTACTGTACTCTCAATATTCAGGCGACTTTCGTGATGATTCACCGCATGTTTCACGATCGCTAACCCTAATCCGCTACCGCCGGTTTGCCGGGAACGCGCTTTATCAACGCGATAAAAACGCTCGGTCAGGCGCGGAATATGCTCCGGTGCAATGCCCGGTCCGTTATCTTCAACGCTAAATTCGGCACCGTGCGGCACTCGCTGCCAGCGTACGGTGATATGCGTGCCTTCCGGCGTATGATTTACGGCGTTATAGACCAGGTTCGAAATCGCACTGCGTAGCTGATCTTCGTTGCCAGACACCTTGAGGCCGTTATCTATCTCAAAGGTAAATGTCTGTTTTTTCTGACTCAGAGTCTGAGCCTCGCGCTCAACAACGCGCAGCATCATTGGCACATCAACCTTTTCATTGAGCAAATGCGTCGGTGCGGCTTCTATTTTCGACAGCGTCAGCAATTGCTTCACCAGCCCTTCCATCCGCTGGGTCTGCTCGCGCATGGTGTGCAACGCTTTTTCACGTACCGCGCCTTCCAGCGGTTGCTCATCCATCATCTCCAGGTAACCCTGTAACACGGTCAATGGCGTACGTAACTCATGGCTCACGTTGGCAAAAAAGTTACGCCGCGCCCCTTCCAGTTGATGCATTTGCGTGACATCACGCGCCACCATCAGCAACTGTTTGTGGGTATAAGGCATGACGCGAATTTCCAGATGCCGCCCGGTGTTGAGCACCAGATTGAGCGGGCGAGAAAAATCACGCGTTTTCAGATATTGCGTAAACTCCGGGTAACGCAGCAGGTTAAGGATGTTCTGCCCGTTATCTTCCGGCCAGCGCAAACCAAGAATCTGTTGCGCCAGACCGTTACACCAGAAAATACCGCCCTCTTCCGTGGTCAGCACCACTGCGTCGGGTAGCGACTCCGCGCCGCTACGAAAGCGTTTAATCAGATTGCCCAGTTCACGGCGGCGTTTTTTATTTCGCAGCTGCATCTGGTGTAAGCCGTATAGTAGCGGTTCCCAGCTACCACGCCCCGGTGGCGGGGTCATACTACGATCCACCCACAGCCACCATGAAAGGCGCAATAAATTCCAGAAATGCCAGATAAGCAGTCCCGTTACCGATGCCAGCAAAAACCAGGGCAGGTAACCAAAAAATGCACCCAGGATGAAAGCCGGGAGGCAACAAAGTAGCAGCTCCAGCACCAGCCTTTTCCACGACAGCCGTTCCAGCACGTAAGATACTCCAGTTAAGAAATCATAAGCCCTGCTCTGCGTCCGATGAGCAAGGCGTTAAAAGCGGGTTGAAAAACGATATCCTGTACCGCGCACGGTCTGCACCATGCGGTCATGCCCACCGGGCTCCAGTGCTTTACGCAGGCGACGAATGTGGACATCGACCGTACGATCTTCCACATACACGTTGGTTCCCCAGACGTGGTTTAACAGCTGCTCGCGGCTGTACACGCGCTCAGGATGCGTCATAAAAAAGTGCAGCAGTTTAAATTCTGTCGGCCCCATCTCCAGTGGCTCTTCGCCCGCCATCACCCGGTGAGATGTCGGGTCGAGGCTTAGCCCCTGCATCTCGATCACCTCTTCCACCGCCATTGGCGAAATACGGCGCATTACCGCTTTGATTCGCGCCACCAGCTCCTTCGGCGAAAACGGCTTGGTGATATAGTCATCCGCGCCGGTTTCAAGGCCGCGCACGCGATCTTCTTCTTCCCCTCTGGCGGTCAACATCACCACTGGAATATCCCGGGTCATCGACTCGCGCTTGAGGTGTTTGATGAACTGGATACCGGAGCCGCCAGGTAACATCCAGTCAAGGAGAATTAAATCCGGCCAGGGTTCATTCAGTTGATTCACAGCACTGTCATAATCTTCCGCTTCGACCGGCTGAAAGCCATTTTGTTCGAGCACGAAGCAGACCATTTCGCGAATTGGTGCTTCATCTTCTACGACCAGAATACGTCTCGCCATGATTTGCCCTGTTGTAATAAATAGGTTGCGATCATTAATGCGACGTCATTATGCGTCAGATTTATGACAGATTTATGAAAAGCTCGTCGCACATATCTTCAGGTTATTGATTTCCGTGGCGCAGAAAAAAGCAAATGGCACATCTGTTTGGGTATAATCGCGCCCATGCTTTTTCGCCAGGGAACCGTTATGCGCATCCTTCACACCTCAGACTGGCATCTCGGCCAGAACTTCTACAGTAAAAGCCGCGAAGCTGAACATCAGGCTTTTCTTGACTGGCTGCTGGAGACAGCACAAACCCATCAGGTGGATGCGATTATTGTTGCTGGTGATGTTTTCGATACCGGCTCGCCGCCCAGTTACGCCCGCACGTTATACAACCGTTTTGTTGTCAATTTACAGCAAACTGGCTGTCATCTGGTGGTACTGGCAGGAAACCATGACTCGGTCGCCACGCTGAATGAATCGCGCGATATCATGGCGTTCCTCAATACGACCGTGGTCGCCAGCGCCGGACATGCGCCGCAAATCTTGCCTCGTCGCGACGGGACGCCAGGCGCAGTGCTGTGCCCCATTCCGTTTTTACGTCCGCGTGACATTATTACCAGCCAGGCGGGGCTTAACGGTATTGAAAAACAGCAGCATTTGCTGGCAGCGATTACCGATTATTACCAACAACACTATGCCGATGCCTGCAAACTGCGCGGCGATCAGCCTCTGCCCATCATCGCCACGGGACATTTAACGACCGTGGGTGCCAGTAAAAGTGACGCCGTGCGTGACATTTATATTGGCACGCTGGACGCGTTTCCGGCACAAAACTTTCCACCAGCCGACTACATCGCGCTCGGGCATATTCACCGCGCACAGATTATTGGCGGCATGGAACATGTTCGCTATTGCGGTTCCCCCATTCCACTGAGTTTTGATGAATGCGGTAAGAGTAAATATGTCCATCTGGTGACATTTTCAAACGGCAAATTAGAGAGCGTGGAAAACCTGAACGTACCGGTAACGCAACCCATGGCGGTGCTGAAAGGCGATCTGGCGTCGATTACCGAACAGCTGGAACAGTGGCGCGATGTATCACAGGAGCCACCTGTCTGGCTGGATATCGAAATCACTACTGATGAGTATCTGCATGATATTCAGCGCAAAATCCAGGCATTAACCGAATCATTGCCTGTCGAAGTATTGCTGGTACGCCGGAGTCGTGAACAGCGCGAGCGTGTGTTAGCCAGCCAACAGCGTGAAACCCTCAGCGAACTCAGCGTCGAAGAGGTGTTCAATCGCCGTCTGGCACTGGAAGAACTGGATGAATCGCAGCAGCAACGTCTGCAGTATCTTTTCACCACGACGTTGCATACCCTCGCCGGAGAACACGAAGTATGAAAATTCTCAGCCTGCGCCTGAAAAACCTGAACTCATTAAAAGGCGAATGGAAGATTGATTTCACCCGCGAGCCGTTCGCCAGCAACGGGCTGTTTGCCATTACCGGCCCAACCGGTGCGGGGAAAACCACCCTGCTGGACGCCATTTGTCTGGCGCTGTATCACGAAACTCCGCGCCTCTCTAACGTTTCACAATCGCAAAATGATCTCATGACCCGCGATACCGCCGAATGTCTGGCGGAGGTGGAGTTTGAAGTGAAAGGTGAAGCGTATCGCGCGTTCTGGAGCCAGAATCGGGCGCGTAACCAGCCGGACGGTAATTTGCAGGTGCCACGCGTAGAGCTGGCGCGCTGCGCCGATGGCAAAATTCTCGCCGACAAAGTGAAAGATAAGCTGGAACTGACGGCGACGTTAACCGGACTGGATTACGGGCGCTTCACCCGTTCGATGCTGCTTTCGCAGGGGCAATTTGCTGCCTTCCTGAATGCCAAACCCAAAGAACGCGCGGAATTGCTCGAGGAGTTAACTGGCACTGAAATCTACGGGCAAATCTCGGCGATGGTTTTTGAGCAGCACAAATCAGCCCGCACAGAGCTGGAGAAGCTGCAAGCGCAGGCCAGCGGCGTCGCGTTGCTCACGCCGGAACAAGTGCAATCGCTGACAGCGAGTTTGCAGGTACTTACTGACGAAGAAAAACAGTTACTTACCGCGCAGCAGCAAGAACAACAATCACTAAACTGGTTAACGCGTCTGGACGAATTGCAGCAAGAAGCCAGCCGCCGTCAGCAGGCCTTGCAACAGGCGTTAGCCGAAGAAGAAAAAGCGCAACCTCAACTGGCGGCGCTCAGTCTGGCACAACCGGCACGAAATCTTCGTCCGCACTGGGAACGCATCGCAGAACACAGCGCGGCGCTGGCGCATACTCGCCAGCAGATTGAAGAAGTAAATACTCGCTTACAGAGCACAATGGCGCTTCGCGCGAGCATTCGCCACCACGCGGCGAAGCAGTCAGCAGAATTACAGCAGCAGCAACAAAGCCTGAATACCTGGTTACAGGAATACGACCGCTTCCGTCAGTGGAACAACGAACTGGCGGGTTGGCGTGCGCAGTTCTCCCAACAAACCAGCGATCGCGAGCATCTGCGGCAATGGCAGCAACAGTTAACCCATGCTGAGCAAAAACTTAATGCGCTTGCGGCGATCACGTTGACGTTAACCGCCGATGAAGTTGCTACCGCCCTGGCGCAACATGCTGAGCAACGCACGCTGCGTCAGCGCCTGGTCGCGTTGCATGGACAGATTGTTCCCCAACAAAAACGCCTGGCGCAATTACAGGTCACTATCCAGAATGTCACGCAAGAACAGACGCAACGTAACGCCGCACTTAACGAAATGCGCCAGCGTTATAAAGAAAAGACGCAGCAACTTGCCGATGTCAAAACCATTTGCGAGCAGGAAGCGCGCATCAAAACGCTGGAAGCCCAGCGCGCGCAGTTACAGGCGGGTCAGCCTTGTCCACTTTGTGGTTCCACCAGCCACCCGGCGGTCGAGGCGTATCAGGCGCTGGAACCGGGCGTTAATCAGGCCCGGCTATTAACGCTGGAAAAAGAAGTGAAAAAGCTCGGCGAAGAAGGTGCGGCGCTACGTGGGCAACTGGATGCATTAACGAAGCAGCTTCAGCGCGATGAAAACGAAGCGCAAAGCCTCCGACAAGATGAGCAAGCACTTACTCAACAATGGCAAGCCGTCACGGCCAGCCTCAATATCACCTTGCAGCCACAGGACGATATTCAACCGTGGCTGGATGCACAAGATGAGCACGAACGCCAGCTGCGGTTACTCAGCCAACGGCATGAATTACAAGGGCAGATTGCCGCGCATAATCAGCAAATTATTCAGTATCAACAGCAAATTGAACAACGCCAGCAGCAGCTCTTAACGGCATTGGCGGGTTATGCACTGACATTGCCACAGGAAGATGAAGAAGAGAGCTGGTTGGCGACGCGTCAGCAAGAAGCGCAGAGCTGGCAGCATCGCCAGAACGAATTAACCGCGCTGCAAAACCGTATTCAGCAACTGACGCCGATTCTGGAAACGTTGCCGCAAAGTGATGAACTCCCGCACAGCGAAGAAACTGTGGTGCTGGAAAACTGGCGGCAGGTTCATGAACAATGTCTCGCATTACACAGCCAGCAGCAGACGTTACAGCAACAGGACGTTCTGGCGGCGCAAAGTCTGCAAAAAGCCCAGGCGCAGTTTGACACCGCGCTACAGGCCAGCGTCTTTGACGATCAGCAGGCGTTCCTTGCGGCGCTAATGGATGAACAAACACTAACGCAGCTGGAACAGCTCAAGCAGAATCTGGAAAACCAGCGCCGTCAGGCGCAAACGCTGGTCACTCAGACAGCAGAAGCGCTGGCACAGCATCAGCAACACCGACCTGACGGGTTGACTCTCACTGTGACGGTGAAGCAGATTCAGCAAGAGTTAGCGCAAACTCACCAAAAGTTGCGTGAAAACACCACCAGTCAGGGCGAGATTCGCCAGCAGCTGAAGCAGGATGCAGACAACCGTCAGCAACAGCAAACCTTAATGCAGCAAATTGCTCAAATGACGCAGCAGGTTGAGGACTGGGGATATCTGAATTCGCTAATAGGTTCCAAAGAGGGCGATAAATTCCGCAAGTTTGCCCAGGGGCTGACGCTGGATAATTTAGTCCATCTCGCTAATCAGCAACTTACCCGGCTGCACGGGCGCTATCTGTTACAGCGCAAAGCCAGCGAGGCGCTGGAAGTCGAGGTTGTTGATACCTGGCAGGCAGATGCGGTACGCGATACCCGTACCCTTTCCGGCGGCGAAAGTTTCCTCGTCAGTCTGGCGCTGGCGCTGGCGCTTTCGGATCTGGTCAGCCATAAAACGCGTATTGACTCGCTGTTCCTTGATGAAGGTTTTGGCACGCTGGATAGCGAAACGCTGGATACCGCCCTTGATGCGCTGGATGCCCTGAATGCCAGTGGCAAAACCATCGGTGTGATTAGCCACGTTGAAGCGATGAAAGAGCGTATTCCGGTGCAGATCAAAGTGAAGAAGATCAACGGCCTGGGCTACAGCAAACTGGAAAGTGCGTTTGCAGTGAAATAACTATTCAGCAGGATAATGAATACAGAGGGGCGAATTATCTCTTGGCCTTGCTGGTCGTTATCCTGCAAGCTATCACTTTATTGGCTACGGTGATTGGTAGCCGTTCTGGTGGTTGTGATGGTGGTATGAAAAAAGTCATTTTATCTTTGGCTCTGGGCACGTTTGGTTTGGGGATGGCCGAATTTGGCATTATGGGCGTGCTCACGGAGCTGGCGCATAACGTAGGAATTTCGATTCCTGCTGCCGGGCATATGATCTCGTATTATGCGCTGGGGGTGGTGGTCGGTGCGCCAATCATCGCACTCTTTTCCAGCCGCTACTCACTCAAACATATCTTATTGTTTCTGGTGGCGTTGTGCGTCATTGGCAACGCCATGTTCACGCTCTCTTCGTCTTACCTGATGCTCGCCATTGGTCGGCTGGTTTCCGGCTTTCCGCATGGTGCATTTTTTGGCGTCGGCGCGATCGTGTTATCGAAAATTATCAAACCCGGCAAAGTCACCGCCGCCGTGGCGGGGATGGTTTCCGGGATGACAGTCGCCAATTTGCTGGGCATTCCGCTGGGAACGTATTTAAGTCAGGAATTTAGCTGGCGTTACACCTTTTTATTGATCGCTGTTTTTAATATTGCGGTGATGGCATCGGTCTATTTTTGGGTGCCGGATATTCGCGACGAGGCGAAAGGGAAGCTACGCGAACAATTTCACTTTTTGCGCAGCCCGGCCCCGTGGTTAATTTTCGCCGCCACCATGTTTGGCAACGCAGGTGTGTTTGCCTGGTTCAGCTACGTAAAGCCATACATGATGTTTATTTCCGGTTTTTCGGAAACGGCGATGACTTTTATTATGATGTTAGTTGGGCTAGGGATGGTGCTGGGGAATGTGCTAAGTGGCCGGATTTCAGGACGTTATTCACCACTGCGCATTGCGGCAGTAACTGACTTTATTATTGTGCTGGCACTGCTGATGCTCTTTTTCTTCGGCGGCATGAAAACAACGTCGCTTATTTTTGCATTTATTTGTTGCGCGGGATTATTTGCCCTTTCAGCACCACTGCAAATATTGTTACTGCAAAATGCCAAAGGCGGAGAGTTATTAGGTGCCGCAGGTGGGCAAATAGCGTTTAACCTCGGTAGCGCCGTCGGCGCATATTGCGGTGGTATGATGCTGACGCTGGGGCTGGCATATAATTACGTGGCGCTGCCTGCCGCCCTGCTTTCGTTTGCTGCGATGTCGTCGTTGCTGCTGTATGGTCGCTATAAGCGCCAGCAAGCGGCGGATAGTCCGGTGCTGGCGAAACCACTGGGGTAGATTACTGTCACGGTGCGCGTTGCTTATTGCCGGATGCGGCGTGAACGCCTTATCCGCCCTACGCGGTTCTGGCACATTTTGTAGGCCTGATAAGACGCGTCATGAACTGCACCCCAAATGTTGTACATAATCTGACATCTGAAGGTGCAGTTTATGAAACATTCATTTGAAGTAAAACTTGCCGCTGTAAATCATTACCTGGCTGGTCATGCAGGCATCATTTCTACGGCAAAAC
>NZ_JBJQMA010000044.1:0-20578 GCF_046486065.1 Escherichia sp. WS547
TGCCAGACCGCAAGGTGTTTTAACAAATCAAAAGGGGTTTTAATAACTGGCTCAAAGCTGAAAGCTTTCCGGAACCCCCAGCCTAGCTGGGGGTTTTCTGTGCACAAAAAAGGCCAGCCTCGCTTGAGACTGGCCTTTCTGACAGATGCTTACTTACTCGCGGAACAGCGCTTCGATATTCAGCCCCTGCGTTTGCAGGATTTCGCGCAAACGGCGCAGGCCTTCAACCTGAATCTGGCGAACACGTTCACGGGTGAGGCCAATTTCACGACCTACATCTTCCAGTGTTGCCGCTTCGTACCCCAGCAAACCGAATCGACGTGCCAGTACTTCACGCTGTTTGGCGTTCAGCTCGAACAGCCATTTGACGATGCTCTGCTTCATATCGTCATCTTGCGTGGTATCTTCCGGACCGTTCTCTTTTTCATCGGCCAGGATGTCCAGCAACGCTTTTTCGGAATCACCACCCAGCGGGGTGTCTACCGAGGTAATGCGCTCGTTAAGACGAAGCATACGGCTGACGTCATCAACTGGCTTATCCAGTTGCTCTGCGATCTCTTCCGCACTTGGTTCGTGGTCCAGTTTATGGGACAACTCGCGTGCGGTTCGCAGGTAAACGTTCAGCTCCTTTACGATGTGAATCGGCAAACGAATAGTACGGGTTTGGTTCATAATCGCCCGTTCGATCGTCTGGCGAATCCACCAGGTTGCGTATGTTGAGAAGCGGAAACCACGTTCCGGGTCAAACTTCTCTACCGCGCGGATCAGCCCCAGGTTGCCCTCTTCGATCAGGTCCAGCAACGCCAGACCACGATTGCCATAACGGCGGGCAATTTTTACCACCAGACGCAAGTTACTCTCGATCATCCGGCGGCGGGAGGCAACATCTCCACGCAGTGCGCGACGCGCAAAATAAACTTCTTCTTCGGCCGTTAACAGTGGTGAATAACCAATCTCACCAAGGTAAAGCTGAGTCGCGTCCAACACACGCTGTGTGGCTCCCTGCGATAACAGTTCCTCTTCGGCCAAATCGTTATCACTGGGTTCCTCTTCTACTAAGGCCTTTTCGTCAAAAACCTCAACTCCGTTCTCATCAAATTCCGCATCTTCATTTAAATCATGAACTTTCAGCGTATTCTGACTCATAAGGTGGCTCCTATCCGTGATCCCTTGACGGAACATTCAAGCAAAAGCCTGGTTCCGCCGATTTATCGCTGCGGCAAATAACGCAGCGGGTTTACGGATTTCCCCTTGTAACGAATTTCAAAATGCAAGCGTGTTGAACTGGTTCCGGTGCTACCCATGGTTGCTATTTTTTGCCCCGCCTTCACTTCTTGTTGTTCCCGGACCAGCATTGTGTCGTTATGGGCGTAGGCACTCAGGTAATCATCATTATGTTTGATGATAATCAGATTACCGTAGCCGCGCAGCGCGTTACCGGCATAAACAACGCGGCCATCTGCGGTCGCGATAATTGCCTGTCCTTTGCTGCCTGCGATATCAATCCCCTTGTTGCCCCCCTCAGAAGCGCCAAAGGTTTCGATCACTTTGCCCTCAGTCGGCCAGCGCCAGGTGGAGATAGGCGTACTGGTTGATGTACTGCTGACAGTCGGCTCGGTTGTGCTTGCTGTTGGCACCGTTACAGGCGCTGTGACCGTGGTCGCAGTTGGCTTGTTGTTCGGCAACATTTTGTTAGCACTCTGTTCACCCGAAGACTCAGAATACGTAATTGTCGGTTGCGACGCAACAGCAACGGTGGAATTTTGTGCAGGCTTGATCACAACTCCTTGCTCTGCTGCGTCGGCCTGGGTAATGGCATTTCCGCCAGTGATTGGCGTACCGGAAGCATTACCCACCTGCAAGGTCTGACCAACGTTCAGCGCGTATGGTGCCTGAATATTGTTGCGCTGAGCAAGGTCACGGAAATCGTTGCCAGTAATCCAGGCGATATAGAAAAGTGTGTCGCCTTTTTTCACGGTATAGGTACTGCCGCTATAACTGCCTTTCGGAATGTTCCCATACTGACGGTTATAGACGATGCGTCCGTTTTCCATCTGTACCGGCTGCTGAGCTACTGGCTGCACCGGCTGGATTTGCGGTTGTTGAGTGGCCTGAATTTGTGGCTGCTGTACCGGCTGAATTTGCGGTTGCTGAGCTGTAGACGTCGTTCCCATTTTCGGCGGCGGCGTAATCAACATACCAGAATTGGTATTTGCAGGCGCATTGCCATTAACGGAGCTGACCGGTGCCGGTGGATTTGAAGTGTCAGAACAGCCTGCCAGCCATAGCGAAACCAGTGACAAAGCCGCAATGCGGCGAACGGTGAATTTTGGGCTTCCCGCGCTCATTTATCCCCCAGGAAAAATTGGTTAATAACCAGTGACATAATTACCGTGCAAGGCACCATACTGAACACTGGAAAAGATGTTCACGATACGCTGACCTGCGGCAAAATAACCAGGAAAAATCCAGGTATTTCCTCACGTTTTAAGCCAGCTCACCCTTCACTAAAGGGACAAAGCGCACGGCCTCCACGGTATCGATAATAAATTCGCCTCCCCGACGACGCACCCGTTTCAAATACTGGTGCTCCTCCCCTACGGGTAAGACGAGAATCCCGCCTTCGTCCAGCTGCGTCATTAGCGCAGTTGGAATTTCCGGCGGTGCCGCCGTAACAATGATAGCGTCAAACGGCGCACGTGCCTGCCAACCTTGCCATCCATCGCCATGACGGGTTGAAACATTATGTAAATCAAGATTTTTCAGGCGGCGACGCGCCTGCCACTGCAAGCCTTTAATCCGTTCGACCGAGCAAACATGCTGGACAAGATGCGCCAGGATTGCCGTTTGATATCCCGAACCGGTGCCAATTTCCAGCACCCGCGACTGCGGCGTCAGTTCGAGTAATTCGGTCATTCGCGCCACCATATACGGCTGCGAAATTGTCTGCCCCTGACCTATCGGCAAGGCGATATTGTCCCAGGCTTTTTGTTCAAACGCTTCATCAACGAATTTTTCACGCGGCACGGCGGCAAGTGCATTCAGCACCTGCTCATCCTGAATACCTTGCGCACGTAATTGATCCAGAAGTGCTTGTACGCGTCTGCTTACCATTGCGTGCCAACTCCCACGCTGTTTAACCAGTCTGAAACCACATCTTGCGCGCTATGCGCAGTTAAATCCACATGCAGCGGCGTGATGGAGACATAGCCCTCATCTACCGCAGCAAAATCGGTCCCCGGACCGGCATCACATTTACCGCCCGGCGGGCCAATCCAATACAGCGTATTGCCGCGCGGATCTTGCTGCGGGATCACCTGATCTGCCGGATGTCGTGTACCGCAGCGCGTCACGCGAATACCTTTGATTTGATCCAAGGGTAAATCCGGAACGTTAATATTAAGAATACGTCCGGTGCGCAGCGGCTCTTTACACAGTGCGCGCAAAATTGAACAGGTTACCGCCGCGGCAGTGTCGTAATGTTTATGCCCGTCAAGCGAGACGGCAAGCGCCGGAAAACCTAAATGACGGCCTTCCATCGCGGCGGCTACCGTACCGGAATAAATAACATCATCCCCCAGATTCGGCCCGGCGTTAATTCCGGACACAACAATGTCCGGGCGCGGACGCATCAGAGCATTCACGCCAAGATAGACGCAATCGGTCGGGGTTCCCATTTGCACAGCAATATCACCATTTTCAAAGGTAAACGTGCGCAGGGAGGATTCCAGTGTTAGAGAATTTGAAGCGCCGCTGCGGTTACGATCGGGGGCGACCACCTGAACGTCAGCAAACTCACGCAAGGCTTTCGCCAGCGTTTGTATACCGGGTGCATGTACCCCGTCATCATTACTCAGCAATATGCGCATAATCACCTGTTGTGTTGATAAGTTCCCTGACAACGCTGGTTGCAAAACTACCCGCCGGAAGCCAGAAACGGATTTCTACGGTGACGTCATCCCACCAGTTCCAGCTTAATTGTTGCGGATACAGCAGCATCGCTCTGCGCGCGGCTTCAACTTTTTCGCGCACCAGTAAGGCTTGTAATTCAGTTTCTGCGGCGACAGCTGCTTGTTCGAATGCCAGCGCTTCACGCTGAGTTCCCCATTCGCCACTGCCCGGCAATGCGGCGGTTATCATTAGCTCTTTATCGTTGACGCGACGCTGTAATTCCGCCAGTTCTTCGGTGGTTGCGACAAACCAGCTACCACGTCCGGCTAATTGTAGCGCATCGCCGTCAACAACTTGATTAACGTCTGCTTTTTTGAGGCGCTCAGCAACAATCTGATTAAACAACGCACTGCGGGCTGCCGACAACCAAAAACTCCGTTTATTGCGATCGCGCACCGGAGTATTGGTTTGCGCCCAGCGCAGCGCGCCCTGCAAGTTGCTACCGCCAATCCCAAAACGTTGGGCACCAAAATAGTTAGGCACGCCTTTTACGCAAATATCGATCAGACGTTGTTCAACGTCATCGCGATTGCTCACTTCGCGCAGAACCAGGGTAAAGGCGTTACCTTTCAGCGCGCCTAAACGCAGCTTGCGCTTGTGCCGCGCATACTCCAGCACCTGGCAGCCTTCCAGTTGAAAGGCGCTCAGATCGGGCATTTCCTTGCCCGGCACGCGAGCACATAACCACTGTTCCGTTACAGCATGTTTGTCTTTTTGCCCAGCGAAGCTGACTTCACGGGCATGAATTTTAAGGAATTTCGCCAGTGCATCCGCCACAAAACGGGTATTGCAGCCGTTTTTGAGGATTCTAACCAGAATATGCTCACCTTCACCATCAGGCTCAAAGCCCAAATCTTCCACCACCACAAAGTCTTCCGGATTGGCTTTCAGCAGCCCAGTGCCTTGCGGTTTACCGTGGAGGTAAGTGAGATTATCAAACTCAATCATTTTGTTGCCTTAATGAGTAGCGCCACCGCTTCACAGGCAATCCCTTCCCCACGTCCGGTAAATCCAAGTTTTTCCGTAGTAGTGGCTTTCACGTTAACATCATCCATATGGCAGCCGAGATCTTCGGCAATAAACACGCGCATTTGTGGAATGTGCGGCAACATCTTCGGTGCCTGAGCGATGATAGTGACATCGACGTTGCCCAGGGTATAACCCTTCGCCTGAATACGACGCCAGGCTTCGCGTAGCAGCTCGCGGCTGTCGGCACCTTTAAATGCCGGATCGGTATCCGGGAACAGTTTGCCGATATCCCCCAGCGCCGCCGCGCCAAGCAATGCATCGGTCAACGCATGGAGCGCCACGTCGCCATCAGAATGCGCCAGCAATCCTTTTTCGTAAGGAATGCGTACGCCACCAATGATAAGTGGGCCTTCACCGCCAAAGGCGTGTACGTCAAAACCGTGTCCAATTCGCATTATGTATTCTCCTGATGGATGGTTCGGGTGAGGTAAAACTCGGCCAGTGCCAAATCTTCCGGTCGCGTGACTTTAATGTTATCCGCGCGGCCTTCGACCAACTGCGGATGGAATCCGCAATATTCCAGCGCCGAGGCTTCGTCGGTAATGGTAGCGCCTTCATTTAGAGCGCGCGTCAGGCAGTCATGTAACAGCTCGCGAGGGAAAAATTGCGGCGTCAGCGCGTGCCATAAGCCGTTGCGATCAACGGTATGAGCAATGGCATTTTTGCCCGGTTCGGCACGTTTCATCGTATCGCGCACTGGTGCGGCGAGGATCCCCCCCGTGCGGCTGGTTTCGCTCAACGCCAACAATCGCGCGAGGTCATCCTGATGCAGACAAGGACGAGCGGCGTCATGCACCAATACCCACTGCGCGTCGCCAGCGGCTTTCAGACCTGCCAGCACCGAATCGGCACGCTCATCACCGCCATCTACAACGGTGATTTGCGGATGATTCGCCAGAGGAAGTTGTGCAAAACGGCTATCGCCAGGACTTATGGCAATGACGACACGTTTCACCCGGGGATGCGCCAGCAGCGCATGCACCGAGTGTTCAAGAATGGTTTGATTACCGATTGAGAGATATTGCTTAGGACATTCCGTTTGCATTCGACGGCCAAATCCGGCCGCCGGAACCACGGCGCAAACATCCAAATGAGTGGTTGCCATGTTAATTCCCGGGCTGATTTATCGATTGTTTTGCCCCGCAGACTGTGCGCGCTTCGACGCGTCAGGCACCAGACGATAAAAAGTTTCGCCCGGCCTGGTCATGCTGAGTTCATTACGCGCACGCTCTTCGAGCGCCTCCTGGCCGCCATTGAGATCGTCAATTTCGGCAAAAAGTTGATCGTTTCGCGCTTTAAGTTTCGCGTTTGTAGCTTGCTGTGCCGCCACATCATCATTGACGCGGGTATAGTCATGTATACCGTTCTTACCGAACCACAGCGAATACTGTAGCCAGACCAGAATAGCCAGCAACAGCAGCGTTAGTTTACCCATCCTGCCCCCTGAAAAACGGCATCATCATCCCATGCATCCGAAGACGACTCTACATCCTCTGTTGGGGATACCGCGACAACGCGGGCAAATGTACCACATTTGTCCATTGTTACGTATACCCAGGGCGTGCAGAACATAATCTCATTATTAGTTACGGTTTGAATTATGAACAGAGGAGACAAGAAAGTACAAATTAGCCCAGTAGCCACATAAACAGTGCGCCAAACATAATGCCTACTGTCACCAGGGTGAAAACAATACTGTAGCGTAGCTTTCCGTCCATCAATGAATGCAGCGCAATCCCCACCACTACCGCGACAGGCATCAGTGCCAGAAAGAAAGGCCAGGTGTAGATAAAGAAAAACAGCGTGTTAGAGCCATAAATCAACATCGGCATCGCCAGCGCAAATAACCAGGAGATAAAACCGACCACAGCACCAGGCAGTGACCATGTGGTTTCTTCATCCTCAGTAAGGCTGTCGTTATTTGTTAGTGTAATGTTATGGCTATTACGCATATTTGATCCTGTTACTTTGACGAACCGGGCATGGAAACCCGGTGGTGTCTCAGGATCTGATAATATCGTTCTGTCTCAACAGATCTAATAATTGCTGTACCAAATTTGTTACTAATTGTTCACCATTGAGATGAATTTCTGCCGATTCAGGCGCTTCGTAAACGGAATCTATTCCCGTAAAGTTGCGCAGTTCACCGGCACGCGCTTTCTTATATAAGCCTTTTGGATCGCGGGCTTCGCAAATCGCCAGCGGCGTATCGACAAACACTTCGATAAAGCGCCCTTCTCCTACGCGTTCACGAACCATCTGGCGTTCGGCGCGGTGTGGCGAGATGAATGCGGTCAGCACCACCAGTCCGGCTTCAACCATCAAATTCGCCACTTCACCGACGCGACGGATATTCTCTTTACGATCGGCATCGCTAAAACCGAGATCGCTGCATAATCCGTGGCGAACATTGTCGCCATCCAGCAGATACGTACTGACGCCGAGTTTATGTAACGCCTCCTCCAGCGCCCCGGCGACCGTTGATTTACCGGACCCGGAGAGGCCGGTAAACCACAGCACTACACCACGATGACCGTGGTGTAGCTCGCGTTGTTGCACAGTGACCGGATGGCTATGCCAGACGACGTTTTCGTCATGCAGCGCCATTATTTATCCCCCAGCAAATCGCGTGCGCCCCAGTGCGGAAAGTGGCGACGAACCAGGGCATTCAATTCCAGTTCGAATGCACTGAATTCAGATGGCGCAGCAGTTGCCTGGCTAACTGGCTCGTGCACCATACCGGCACCCACGGTCACATTGCTCAGGCGATCGATAAAAATCAGCCCACCGGTAACCGGATTTTGCTGATAACGATCTAACACCAGTGGCTCGTCAAAAGTGAGATCCACCAGGCCGATGCCGTTCAGCGGCAGGTTTTCAACTTCGCGTTGGGTAAGGTTATTAATATCAACCTGATAACGAATGCCATCAACACGAGCACGTGTCTTCTTACCGGCAATTTTGATGTCGTAACTCTGGCCTGGGGAAAGCGGCTGTTCCGCCATCCATACCACATCCACCGACGCGCTCTGCACAGCCGGTAACGCTTCGTCTGCCGCCAGCAGCAGATCGCCACGGCTGATGTCGATCTCATCCGTCAGCACTAGGGTGATCGCTTCTCCGGCAAAGGCTTCTTCGCGATCGCCATCAAAAGTCACGATCCGCGCGACGTTTGATTCCACACCAGAGGGCAGCACTTTGACACGTTGCCCGACTTCCACTCGACCGGATGCCAGCGTTCCGGCGTAGCCACGAAAATCGAGATTCGGGCGATTAACGTACTGCACCGGGAAGCGCATTGGCTGGGCATCCACCACTCGCTGGATCTCCACGGTTTCCAGCACTTCGAGCAGTGTCGGACCGCTGTACCACGGCATACTTTCACTTTGCGAAGCCACGTTGTCACCTTCCAGTGCAGAGAGCGGCACAAAGCGGATATCCAGATTACCCGGCAGCTGCCCGGCAAAGGTCAGATAATCTTCGCGAATACGGGTGAACGTCTCTTCACTGTAATCCACCAGATCCATTTTGTTGATCGCCACGACCAGATGTTTGATCCCCAACAGTGTGGAGATAAAACTGTGACGACGGGTTTGATCGAGCACGCCTTTACGGGCATCGATCAGTAAGATCGCCAGTTCACATGTCGATGCGCCAGTCGCCATATTGCGAGTGTACTGCTCGTGCCCTGGGGTATCGGCGATAATAAATTTACGCTTCTCGGTAGAGAAATAACGGTAAGCCACGTCAATGGTGATGCCCTGTTCGCGCTCAGCTTGCAGGCCGTCCACCAGCAGTGCCAGATCCAGTTTTTCGCCCTGGGTGCCGTGACGTTTACTGTCGTTATGCAGCGATGAGAGCTGATCTTCGTAGATTTGGCGGGTATCGTGCAGCAGGCGACCAATCAGGGTACTTTTGCCGTCATCGACGCTACCACAGGTCAGAAAACGCAGCAGGCTTTTATGTTGTTGTGCAATCATCCAGGCTTCGACGCCGCCTTCATTGGCGATTTGTTGTGCAAGTGCGGTGTTCATCTTAAAAATACCCCTGACGTTTTTTCAACTCCATGGATCCCGCCTGGTCGCGGTCAATCACGCGACCCTGACGTTCACTGGTGGTGGAAACCAGCATCTCTTCGATGATTTCCGGCAGTGTTTGTGCATTTGACTCCACCGCACCGGTCAGCGGCCAGCAGCCCAGCGTACGGAAACGCACCATCCGTTTTTTAATCACTTCTCCCGGTTGCAGGTCGATACGGTTGTCATCAATCATCATCAACATACCGTCGCGTTCCAGAACCGGTCGTTCCGCAGCGAGATACAGCGGCACAATGTCGATATTTTCCAGCCAGATGTATTGCCAGATATCCTGCTCGGTCCAGTTAGAGAGCGGGAAGACGCGAATGCTTTCGCCTTTGTTAATTTGCCCGTTGTAGTTGTGCCACAGCTCCGGGCGCTGATTTTTCGGATCCCAGCGATGGAAGCGGTCACGGAAAGAGTAGATTCGCTCTTTAGCACGGGATTTCTCTTCGTCGCGGCGTGCACCACCGAAGGCGGCATCAAAACCGTATTTATTCAGCGCCTGTTTCAGGCCTTCAGTTTTCATAATATCGGTATGTTTCGCGCTGCCATGAACGAATGGATTAATCCCCATCGCCACGCCTTCCGGGTTTTTATGCACCAGCAGCTCGCAGCCGTAGGCTTTAGCCGTACGATCGCGGAACTCATACATCTCGCGGAATTTCCAGCCGGTATCGACATGCAGCAACGGGAAAGGCAGCGTACCTGGATAAAACGCCTTGCGCGCCAGATGCAGCATGACGCTGGAATCTTTACCGATAGAGTAGAGCATCACCGGATTTGAGAATTCTGCCGCCACCTCGCGAATAATGTGGATGCTTTCCGCCTCCAGTTGCCGCAGGTGAGTAAGTCGTTTTTGATCCATAACCGTTCCTTTGCAATACCGCTATTTTCTTGCCATCAGATGTTTCGACTATAGGGAGCGTAAGAGAACGAATGAAATTACCAATTAGAATGAGTAGTTCCTTAACGGAATAACGATTTGGCAAAGCTAATATCAAAAAGTGCTTAAGGCACCGGATTTCGGGCGTTTAGGAAGATTTGAAATTGTTTTAGCGCATCGGCAGTTTCATACTATGGCGGTAAAAAAATTTGCATGGTATTTAAGGACTCACTATGTTTTCCGCATTGCGCCACCGTACCGCTGCCCTGGCGCTCGGCGTATGCTTTATTCTCCCCGTACACGCCTCGTCAGCTAAACCTGGCGATTTTGCTAATACTCAGGCACGACATATTGCTACTTTCTTTCCGGGACGCATGACCGGAACTCCTGCAGAAATGTTATCTGCCGATTATATTCGCCAACAGTTTCAGCAAATGGGTTATCGCAGTGATATTCGGACATTTAATAGTCGGTATATTTATACCGCCCGCGATAATCGCAAGAGCTGGCATAACGTGACGGGAAGTACGGTGATTGCCGCTCATGAAGGCAAAGCGCCGCAGCAGATCATCATTATGGCGCATCTGGATACTTACGCCCCGCTGAGCGATGCTGACGCCGATGCCAATCTCGGCGGACTGACGTTACAAGGAATGGATGATAACGCTGCAGGTTTAGGTGTCATGCTGGAACTGGCAGAACGCCTGAAAAATACGCCTACCGAGTATGGTATTCGATTTGTGGCGACCAGCGGCGAAGAGGAAGGGAAATTAGGCGCTGAGAATTTACTCAAGCGGATGAGTGACACCGAAAAGAAAAATACGCTGCTGGTGATTAATCTCGATAACTTAATTGTTGGCGATAAATTGTATTTCAACAGCGGTGTAAAAACCCCTGAAGCAGTAAGGAAATTAACGCGCGACAGGGCGCTGGCAATTGCGCGTAGTCATGGAATTGCCGCAACGACCAATCCGGGTTTGAATAAAAATTATCCGAAGGGTACTGGCTGTTGTAATGATGCCGAAGTTTTCGACAAAGCCGGTATTGCCGTACTTTCAGTAGAAGCAACAAATTGGAATCTTGGGAATAAGGATGGTTATCAGCAACGCGCAAAAACAGCTGCATTCCCTGCGGGAAATAGCTGGCATGACGTAAGACTGGATAATCAACAACATATTGATAAGGCACTTCCTGGAAGAATAGAACGTCGCTGCCGTGATGTTATGCGGATAATGCTACCGCTGGTGAAGGAGCTGGCGAAGGCGTCTTGATGGGTTTGAAAATGAGAGCTGGGAGTTCTACCGCAGGGGCGGGGAACTCCAAGTGATGTCCATCATCGCATCCAGTGCGTCCGGTTTATCCCCGCTGACGCGGGGAACACGTCAATAGGCGGCGTCCCGTAGCCGTCCCCTTCGGTTTATCCCCGCTGGCGCGGGGAACACGTTGAGGTCGATAAGTACGAACGGTTTCCCTGCGGTTTATCCCCGCTGGCGCGGGGAACACCAGCGTGGCGCGATAAAGCAATGTGTCTGGCTCGATTTATCCCCGCTGGCGCGGGGAACACCAGAGGCAACCGACGCGGATTCAGTAGGAAAGCGATTTATCCCCGCTGGCGCGGGGAACACGGCATCAGCCAGCGTGAACAGCTATCAAACGGCGATTTATCCCCGCTGGCGCGGGGAACACACTAAGCATACATAACTGTTTTTAAACAAATTTATTCCGCATCAACAATCTACCAACTAAATTAAAACATTTCCTTATTTTTAAAGAACAGATAACTTATTGATTATCAACAGGAAGAAAAGAAACCAAACGCACCCCATCCAAATCCACCGGAATACGTCTATTTTCACCCCAGGTCTGAAATTCAAAACCCGACTCGGTATTGGTCGCCCAGGCCATTACCACATTTCCGCAACCTGCCAGTTGAGAGATTTGCTGCCAGATCATCTCCCGAATACGTTTGGACGTATCTCCGACATAAACACCGGCACGCACTTCCAGGAGCCAGATCGCGATCCGTCCACGTAAGCGCGGAGGGACATTTTCTGTAACAACGACGACCATACTCATCCGCCGCGTCCCCGGTGACCGCTATCGCCCAGCGTTTCAGGTTCAGGGATGGCAGGCGGTAACATATCCGGCGCGGGTTGTGGTGGTTCAATTTCACCTGCGGCAAGCACTTCCTCGATTAACGGAATTAATTTGCCCGTTAACTTACTGCTACGGAAAATATCACGACAGGCCAACCTGACTTCTTTATCTGGTTCTGCGGGTTGCCTCGCTGCTATTTCAAATGCCTTTGGCACAACCGAATCAAATTTAATGATATCGGCTATGTCATAAACAAATGAAAGCGGTTTGCCACTATGGATAAATCCAATAGCGGGCGCATATCCCGCGGCTAATACTGCCGCTTCAGAAATACCGTACAGACATGATGTGGCAGCACTGATGCAGCGATTCACAACATCGCCTTTTTCCCAGTCTTTAGGATCGTATTTGCGACCATTCCATTTCACACCATATTGTTTCGCCAGTAATGCATACGTCTGGCGAACGCGGGATCCCTCAATTCCACGTAGCTGCTCCACTGAACGGCGAGCTGGCGGTGGCTCACGAAAACGTAATTCATACATTTTGCGCACCACCTTCAGACGTAGATCTTCCGTTAAAGCCAGCTTTGCCTGGTAGAGTAACTTATCAGCACGCGCCCCACCGGGTTGTCCGGAAGAGTAGACGCGAACACCCGCTTCACCGACCCAGACCAGTAGCGTCCCCACCGTGGCGGCCAGATGCACCGCCGCGTGGGAAACTCTCGTTCCCGGTTCGAGCATAATGCAGGCGACCGATCCCACCGGAATGTGCGTGCGGATCCCGGTTTTGTCGATCAGCACGAAAGCGCCGTCCAGTACGTCGATTTGACCGTACTGGAGGAAGATCATAGAGGTGCGATCTTTTAACGGGATCGGACTCAGTGGTACAAACGTCACGCCTCTGCTCCGGGTTTGATCAGCATCAGACCACAGCCGAACGCGCGGCTTTTGCCATACCCCTGGCTCAGACGTTGCAGAAATAACCCAGGATCGGTGACCGTAAGCATCCCCGTATAATCCACGCTACTGAACTGGATCAGTTGCCGGGAGTTTTCCCGCCGCAGTTGCTGTTGTCGGTAGGCATCGACCGAGGTATCCAGTAGTGTAAAACCGCTTCTTTCCCCCTGCGCTGCCAGCCAGTCCAGCGCCGCCTGTTGTTGATGCAACCAGACATCACTTCCTTCCACCTGCCCCCTCACCTGCCGTTTCGCCTCCATCAGCAAGTCGTGGCGTTTGCCCGCTTTACAAATTGTTGGATTCGCCCGCAGGTTGAAACAAAGGGATTGTCCGGTACGCAACTCTGGCGCAAATGGTCGGCATTCGATGGTGAAAATATCACTTTCCGCCGGGCGTTCCTGCGACAGGACAAAAAAGCGAAACGCCCCCTGGAGTTCTTCCCGACGATAAAGAAATTGCCTTTCTTTGCCGCCAGGAAAAAGATCCCACAGCCACTGATGCATTACATATTCACCGCGACCCACCAAATGCAGCAACTGCGCAGGCAAAAGCTGGCCGGTATGTAAGGTTATTCTTGAGAGGTACATGGTTCCTCCTTGCTGAGCCACGGCCCCTGATTGATGGTGCGTTCCCCAAACAGCCACTGCTGACGATTTAAAGGAACATCCCGGCGACGTAATATTTTGCTCGCGACCAGGCCGTCGTGTTCCCCTTCCCACCAGCATTCATCCTGAAGTTTCGGGAGTGAGACTTTCAGTTCGCGGAAACTATCCTGATACTGTTGGTATGCGTTACGTAAGACATCAGACGCGTTGCCTTCGAGCAGTAACGGCGCAAGTGGTAACGCCAGCGGATGACTTTTTCGCCCCAGATAAAGCGGAAAAACCGGATGACGTAAACCGTCCTGCAACTGTTCAAGCCTGTAAGGCGCATCGGGGGTTGTTGCCACCGCCACCATCCACCAGGCATCGGTGTAGTAGTCGCGCCGGGAGATAATCGCGCTCAGAAGATCAGGGGCGCTCAACTCTTCGCGACGGCTGAAATAACGCGCTTTACGCACCTCTTTTGGCATCTGGACCGTGTGATAATCCCGTGCCCAGCGCGGGCTACGGCTGGCGCAAACCACCAGTGAATAGTGGCGGTTAAACGCGTTTAATCGTTCGGTATCATCACGCCGAATCCCTACCCCGGCAGCCAGCAGCCCCAGCAATGCTGAGCGCGAAGGCAGTTCATGGGTATGACGCACTTCGCCGGGGGCATCGACGCCCCAGGATGCCATTGGCCCATGAAGCTGAAAAATCAAATATTGGCTCATTAGCCGCCCCTTACGCGCAGATAAAGTCCAGCACGTCCTTCATGCTTCCCTGTTTGTTCATCACGTCAAAGCTTACGCATTCGGTCTTCTGTTCATAGACCGTATTCATATTTTCGCGAAGCGTTGTAATACGCTGCACCGCCACATCTAACTGCCGGGTGCCATTAATGGGTTCATAGAAAGCCGCCGCCAGAGAGCGTGGTTGTTCAGTGCCTTTTTCTGCCAGCGCCCAGGAGGCGTAGGCACGGCTGGCAAAGCTGTTCTGTTTGCCGGTTGGGGAGACTTTAAGTGCGGCTTCCGTAAAGGCGCGCAAGGTCTGATTAGCTAACGCTTCGTCACCGCCGAGGTTTTCGACCAGCAGATCTTTATCGATGCAGATATAGGTGTAGAACAGCGCAGAACCGAATCCGGTTTCACCAAGATGCCCGGCACCGGCATCTTCAGAAGCCTGGCGCAAATCATCAACGGCGGTGAAAAAATCATCTTCGACAATCGTTTCACTGACACCAAATGCATGCGCGACCTGGCAGGCGGCTTCAACATTAAATTCGGGTTTATTCGCCAGCATACGACCAAACATAGCGATATCTACCGCCATGCGATCTTTACGTAACAAAGCGAGATCTTCCTCTTTTGGCGCGCGCTTTTCTTCGGCCAGTTGATGGGCCAGCGCTTTTACGGCGTCAAATTCTGCCGGGCTGATATGGACTAGCTGTTCAGTTTCGGCGTTAGTGAGCGGATCTTTTGGTTTTTTGTCGTTTTTAGCTTTCCCAAGATAACCCGCAATTTTTGCCGCCCATTCGATGGCTTTTTTCTCTTCGATGCCTTTCTCAATCAGGATAGTTGCCGCCTCACGCGCAATACGCCCACTGCGAATACCAATATGGCCCGCCAGTGCCTGTTCAAAAAGTGCAGAAGTGCGCCACGCACGTTTCAGACTTTGTGAGGAAACGCGCAGACGCGTTGCTCCACCCAGTACCACAGTTTTTGGCGCACCGGTGTCATCACGGTTAAGGTTGGCAGCAGGGTAAGCGGTTAACAAATGAAGCTGAATAAATGTCGTCATGAGATAGTCCTTTATTAATTTTGTTCGTTATCGGCGTCGCCAGCCTGGTAATATTCCAGCGCCCAGCGGATACGGATAAATTCTGTTGGCCGCTGCTGGCGGCGGTGATGATTGAGCAGGTCGTCGCTCTCCTGGCACCAGCGGAAAATATCTTCTGCCAAAGAGATAAGATTGACGGAACCATTTAATAATTTGACCGCGCGACGTAACTGACGCAGTAAATCATCAGGCGTTTTTACTGCCGACAGGCGAGTAAAACGCCCCTCCGACATTACCGCCGCCAGCTGCGCGGCAAAAGGCTGCCGTTCATCAATAGCTTTAACATTGGCGCTAACTGCGGCGACCAGCGCCAGTGCGGTAAAACGCCACTCTTGTGCTTCAATTTTCCACAAAGTGTGGGTCTGCATCAGCAGAGAACGAAACCCTTCTGACAGACAAACATCATTAACCGTTGTGCTACGCCGCAGACTGGCACGATTGCCGCGTTTTTCCTGCAACTCTTCGTGCCATTTACGCAGCGTGGCTTTGTGCTCCTCTTTTACAATACTCATTCAGCAGCCTCCTGCTTTTTCTCCCTGGCGGCTTTAGCATTTTGCTTCTCCGCCGATGTTGTAAAATATTTCTTGCGCGCGGTCATGACGCGTTTCAAATCAACGGGCTCATATGGATTGGTGAAGACACGCTCGTCAAAATCCTGACGCGCGAATAACCAAATTTCCTTTTGCCATTTGCTGAGTAATTCATCCGCATCCTGACCTTCTTCAATGTGGCGCACTAACCTCAGGAAGCGATGCTGAGTTTTGTTCCAGAAGTCGATATCCACAAAACTGAAATCACCCCGTGCACCTTTTGGATCGGAGAACCACGCTTCTTTCAATGCACTCCGTAACAGACTCAGAATCCGTGAAGCCGTTTGCGCAGCCAGCCGCAGCTTCGGTATCTGGCCTTCTTTTTTATCGAGCAGCAGCGGAAAATGGTGTTCGTACCAACAGCGCGCTTTCATGTTGTCAAAATCATAACCAAATCCCCACAGGCCCACTTTTGCCTGCTTGAGACTGCTGGCATTAAAGAGTTTCACCACCAGCGCGGGAAGTTCCGTATTGTTTTCTGATTTACCCGTTTCGATAAGGCCTAACCAGTCGCGCCAGATTAAACCGCCTGGTTGTGGTTTGACCGAGTAAAACTCGCCGCCCTCTTTAAGGGGTACACGGTAAGGCGTTAAGGGATGCTGCCACATGGCATAATTCGCGCCGTAATTTTTGGTCGTCATCAGGCTCAGGAGCGCGTCGTTCTGCTCGCCGCAAATATCGCAGTTGCCGACTGTCGTGGTATTAAAATCAATACGAATACGCCGCGGCATTCCCCAGTACGCCTGGAGTTTATTAACCTGATCATCGGTTACCACCGCACCGGCCAGTTCGCTGGTACGCGTCGGGCCAAGCCAGGGGAAAACCAGATCGTCAAATTTTTTGGGTAGCGGTAAGTCGGCTTCGTCCTGCGGCATCACATTGAGCCACAGTTTGCGCCACAAGGGCGTTTGTTGATTGCCCTGATATTCCTGTAATTCAATCAGAGTGGTCATCGGCCCACCGCCGCGTAAACCGGTGCGGTAGCCTTTACCACCTGACGGCGCATTTAACTGTAGGGAGAACAGAGCTAACGCAGAACAATGTGGGCACAGGTATTCCGTTACACCACGCTTGATAAAGTGGTCTTTATTAAACTTCGTTGTTTGAGCGCCAGGAATCTCAGGCAGTAGCGAAGCGACCTGAACTTTATCTCCTGTGAGCGCCTCGAAATCCTGCATAAATGAAGGGGAATCTGGCCCAAACTGGAAAGCGTGTTCTAAGGACAGCAATGCTTCCCGTAGCTTTTCAGATTCCAGTCCGTCTTCCCAGATATCATCCCAACGACGATGATCTTTTGGCGCAAAGCTGGTTTGTAGTAGCCCCAGCAAAAACTGCCATGCCGCTCCCTGGAGATCTGCCCGTGGCGCAGCAATATCGACAACATTTTCATCCGCCAGATCGACAGGCGCCAGTTTGCCTGTCGTTCCGTCTTTATAACGAACGGGCAACCACGGGGTTGTCAGAAGTGAAAACGAGTTCATACGCATCCTCTCGTAAAAAAGACCATCCCAGGTCGGTTGTCCATCATTCCATCCTTTTCGGTGTATCAACTATTCAGAGAGCCCTGTCGCAGGCATCTCAACCAACCTTGCCAGTCAATCCTTCCATAGCCGAATACCCGCAACTTTCGTCATCGGTAACTAAAATCACGTTTGCCATCTCCGGATCTTTCCGCTGTTCAATGCACCACTGCCTGAACGCTTCCCCTTCCAGTAAAGAAAACTCATCCCGATGTTTTTTCCACCAGCTTCGACGCACTCTGACAACGCTCATTTCCCATGCGTGAGCACCGTTGGCATAAGGCTTCACCACACTGGCAATACAGGTAGCCAGCCACAGGGAAACAGACTCCTCCGCCAGACGTGTCGACAGCTTTTCCGGAAGGTAATCGTTGATATTGGCGGCATAGCCAGGCCTGAAGTTCAGCACAAACTTTTTAGCCATTGCGCGATCGCAGTAATATTTGCCCACTTGCTCCTGCTCGCTGCGGGCAAATCCTTCCGGCATTACCACGTCCTCACCGTAGACTGATTCAATAAGAAGGCGGGCTGCGTGTGGCATTTGAATAGCGCCTTGCTCACGCAGTACACGCTGCGTCAGCCAGATTCGTCCATGATCGGGATAGACATATGCACTGTTACGCATGGCACTGCCGAACCATTCGTCACCTGGAGCGTCGTCCCAGACGGGGGCCAGAATCAGCAATTCAGGAGGGGAACGCTCGTCTTTTCCGTCACGCTTTAACTGACCATTAATATCGCGGATATGCCGCTGTAATCGCCCCGCTCGCTGGATCAGCAAATCAACAGGGGCCAGGTCGGAAATCATTTCGTCCATATCGCAATCAACGCTCGACTCTAAGACCTGAGTACAAATGAGGACTTTTCCGGCACGCTGTGAGCTATCTTCTTTACCGAAGCGTGCCAGCGTTTCCGTTTCAATTCGCTGGCGATCGCTAAAAGCAAAGCGGCTATGAAACAGAGAAAGGCTGGAAGCAGGAATGACGCCGCGGGCAAGCAACTGACGATAAACCTTAATAGCGTCATCGACAGAATTCCGGATCCAGGCGATGCATTTCCCCTGACTTACTGCCGATTCGATACGCGCAATACATTCTTGTTCGCTATGAAGCCAACCCACGCTCACGCTACGCTCAACGTCTTTGCGCGTCGCTACCCGGTGTGAATGCACATCGGATTTCGTAACGTGCGTCAGCCAGGGGTAATCATCCTTTTCCAGGAACGGAGCTTCTTGCTGGCCCTCTGTACCACGCGCAAAGGCAGCAACGAGTTTGTCGCACTGCTGTTGAGATAACGTGGCAGAAAGCAAAATGACGCTGTTTCCGCCACGCGCCTGCCGCTCGATCAGCCCTTCAAGAATGCATGACATGTAAGCGTCACAGGCATGGATCTCATCAGCCAGCAGGATTTTGTTACTCAGTCCCAGAAGCCGCAGATTATTATGTTTGAACGGCATCACAGCCATCATCGCCTGATCCAGCGTGCCGACGCCAATTTCAGCCAGTAGCGCCTTCTTGTTACTGTCGGCAAACCAGGCCGCACATCCCTGACTGAACGTTTGTTCATCCGGTTCTTCTGACCCGACTAAATCACCGGACCAGAGTGATTCATTAAAGCGGTCCATTAATGTTCGGGCACTGTGTGCCAGCACCAGGCTGGGGCGGGACTCTGGCGAATAGAAAGCAAGCCAGGTTTTGACCAGTCGATCGTACATGGCATTGGCCGTTGCCATTGTTGGCAGGCCAAAAAACAAACCCTGCGCTTTACCCGCAGCCATCAACCTGTGCGCCAGGATAAGCGCCGCTTCCGTTTTACCTGCGCCAGTCACATCTTCCAGAATAAATAACTGTGGCCCTGGCTGGCTGATATCCAGATCCAGCACCTTTTGCTGTAACGGTGTCGGATTCTCAATAAAAGGAAACAGCGTATTAATTCCGGTGAAAGGCGCGACTTTTGCTTTTAGAGGAAAGACGGTTAAGGCGTTTTGAGCCTGAACTAAAGTTTTCTGCCAGTAACCTTTAATATCCATTGGGTGTGCGACGCGTGGAAAAAATCGCGTTGACGAACCCGTCCAGTCTGCGAGCACGACGGTTGCAGAGATATACCAGGAAAGGTGTTTTATAAGTTCAATGCCCTCATCATCATCCCAGAATGCGGGGATCTCTATGAGCGGAAACAGTGGTTTGATTTCAAGAAGAAAATCTCGCGCGGCAGCTTTGTCTTCAGGCAGAAAATTATCCAGTTCATCAATACGGTCAGGCGGGCGACCATGATGCCCGGTAGTTATGGGCATCCACATCTCCATCACCCGTTTAAGTTTGCGCGGAGAGAGTGAAGATGAAGGAAGCAATTCTTCGTATTCACTTAAATAATGATGCCACAGCCAGTAGCCCAGCGTTGAATGAGAGATCTTTTCGTAATTCTTTCTTGCGCCTTCCGGAACCTTGAGTTGTGGGTGCAGGTAAAGTTGCTGAAAAGAGCGGGCAAATTTTCCAGTATCGTGCCAGCACAATAGCCAGGCGAAAAATTGTGCTGCCTGCTCCGTATCAGCGAAACCTAGTTGACGAAAATAGTCAGTCAGCCCGAAGCAATTGCTTTTAACCATTAAATAGCCCATCGCGGCTACATCCAGCGAATGCCAGCAAAGAAGGTGATAGTCGTCGCCCCCGTCTTTCTCGCCGCGTCGGGTTTTTCCCCAGAAATCAAAAAAAGTCACAATATTTTTATCCTTCAGTAAACTTAAAGGATATTTACGCATATATTAAAAATTATCTGTGATATATATCGTTCAATAAAATATTTACATTATGAATAATCAAATAATTTTCATCCGTAATATATATGAATAATAAACATAGGCATAATATTCACATAAACAATATAAATTAAAAAAGGGTGCAGGAGACCAAACCATCACAATTCAATACGCGGGGTTTTACCCCATAAGCGCTAACTTAAGGGTTGTGGTATTACGCCTGATATGATTTAACGTGCCGATGAATTACTCTCACGATAACTGGTCAGCAATTCTGGCCCATATTGGTAAGCCC
>NZ_JBJQMA010000045.1:0-16079 GCF_046486065.1 Escherichia sp. WS547
GCATGACCGGCCAGGTAATGATTTACAGCGGCAATTTTTACTTCAAATGAATGTTTCATAAACTGCACCTTCAGATGTCAGATTATGTCCAACATTTGGGGTGCAGTTCATTACGCGTCTTATCAGGCCTTCAGGGGCGCAGTATTAATACTCGTCCCGTCCTTCATCTTCATCAGGCTGTTCCAGCACACTGTAAGCGACTGAACAAAACAGCGAGTTCAGACGTTGCATATCTCCCAATAAGCCTAAATGTAGCGAACTGGTTTCAATACTCTGCACGTTTTGCTGATGCAGGCGATCGACGTGGGCGTGGGAATAGCGGCGATTAAGAATGCGAAAACGATGTTTGCTGCGGCGCAAACGACGGGCGCTGGTAACATCGCCAGAGAAGAAAACCGACATTGCCAGTTTTAAATTACTGAGCAATTGCTCATAGAGCGCATCCAGTTCCTTCAAGCCATCAAGCGAAAATGCTCGCCTTGCAGCCAGCGATTTGTCGGCAATTTCACTACCCATGCGCTCGACGATATCGGAGGCCTGTTCAAGGTTGAGCGACATTTCGATGATCTCCGCCCAGCGGCGCGACTCTTCTTCTGCCAGTTCCTCTTTTGGCATTCGCGCCAGATAAAGTTTAATCGCGGTATAGAGCACGTTGATATCATCCGCCAGCTTGCGCAGCTCTTTCTCCTGCCGTGGCTCGCCGTGCATCACTTTATTCAACCCTTCCATCATCTGTTCCATGGCGTCGCCAATGCGCAGGGTTTCGCGCGCGGCGTTCGCCAGAGCAAGCGTGGGCGTATCCAGCGCGCTGACATCCAGATGTTTGGGCCGTAGCTGGGTATCCAGTTCCGGTTCATCGCGAATAATCGTTTTGCAAAACCGTGCCATCGGGTCAACAAATGGCAGCATGACCAGGCAACGTACAAGGTTGTAGAAGACATGGAAATAGATCACCAGTTCCGCTTTTGGCAATGACAACTTCCCCATTGTCTCTGCCAGCAAATGGACAAACGGCAGGATAATCAGGCTACCCACCAGCTTAAACAGCAGACTACCCAGCGCGACACGGCGGGCTGCGGCATTGGCGGCACTGTTGTTGAGCATCGCCAGCAGGCCGGAACCGAGGTTAGCACCAATCACCAGACAGAGCGCCACGGGGAAGGAGATAATGCCTGCAGCGGTCAGAGTCGCGGTCAGCAGTACAGCAGCAAGGCTGGAGTAGCTGATAATGGCGAACATCGCGCCAATCAGCGCATCCAGCAAAATGTCGCCAGTCAGCGAGGCAAAGATCACCTGAACGCCGTTTGCCTGGGTGATCGGCGTTACGGCCTGCACAATCAACTCCAACGCCAGCAAAATCAACCCAAGACCAATACCGACGCGGCCCAGTTGCCCGGCGCGTGACTGTTTGCGTCCGAGGAAAAAAATCACGCCGATAAAAATAAGTAATGGTGACAGCCAGGATAAATCGAAGGTGAGAATACGCGCCATTAGCGCCGTCCCGACATCTGCACCCAGCACAATCACCAGAGCCGGTGCGAGGGCTACCAGATCCTGAGCGACGAACGAGGTCACCAGCATGGTGGTGGCATTACTGCTCTGTACCAGTGCGGTAACGCCGATCCCCGCGCAAAAGGCGAGCGGCTTTTTTTCGACGCTCCGGCTAAGGACAGTACGCAAACGCGCGCCGAAGACGCGCATTACGCCGGTTCGAACAATATGAGTCCCCCAGACCAGCAGGGCGACGGCAGAAAGCAGGTGAAGCAGCGTTAACACGAGTTCAGGTTCTCCTTATCGTTATATGTTCCTGAAGCAATTGAATGACCAAAGGACCGGAAACACGCTGACTGGCATCTTTACTGTGCCTTTTGACCTTCGTTTTTCCGGCTAAGATTATTCCAGCCTGATTCCAGTATAAGTGTTTCATATTAATAAAGAGACAGGGCACTCATTGAGCGCCCTGTTTGTTGTAAGGAAAAGTGACAGATTTGTGAATCAGTCCGCGTCATACCCCAGATTCGGTGCCAGCCAGCGCTCAACATCTGAGACGCTCATACCTTTACGGCGGGCATAGTCTTCAACCTGATCGCGCTGGATTTGCGCCACCGCGTAATACTTGCTGTCCGGGTGGCTGAAGTACCAACCCGAAACCGATGCACCAGGCCACATGGCGAAAGATTCTGTGAGTTTCATGCCAGTGTGTTTTTCCACTTCCAGCAGCTCCCAGATGGTGGCTTTTTCCGTATGTTCCGGGCAGGCCGGATAGCCCGGTGCCGGACGGATGCCCTGGTAGTTTTCGCGGATCAGTTCTTCGTTGCTGAGGTTCTCGTTCGGCGCATAGCCCCAGTAGACTTTACGCACACGCTCATGGAGATACTCCGCAAAGGCTTCGGCTAAACGGTCGGCAAGCGCTTTCACCATGATTTTGTTGTAATCATCGTGCTGCGCTTCAAAGGCATCAGCCAGTGCGTCCTCTTCCAGCCCGCCAGTCACGGCAAATGCGCCGATGTAATCTGCTTTACCAGAAAGCTTCGGCGCAACGAAGTCAGCGAGACAGTAGTTAGCGAAGCCGGTTTTTTCGGTCTGTTGACGCAGATGGTGGCTGACGTTGATCACATGGGTACGCGTTTCGTCACGGTAGATTTCAATGTCATCGCCCACACGGTTTGCCGGGAACAGGCCCACCACGCCACGCGGATTCAGCGTTTTTTCGGCGCTTAATTTATCCAGCATGTCGTTGGCGTCTTTAAACAGCCGCTGCGCCTCAACGCCTACCACTTCATCTTCCAGAATGCGCGGATACTTCCCGGCCAGCGACCAGGTCATAAAGAACGGTGTCCAGTCGATGTAATTACGCAGCGTTTCGATGCTGGCTTCGACTTCCTGCACGCCGAGACGGTGCGCCACCGGCGGCGTATAAGCCTGCCAGTCAAAAGCGAAGTCGTTATCACGCGCCGCTTCCAGCGTGACCGGTGGTGTGCGCGGTTTCTTGCGCCCGTGCTGAATACGTACGGTTTCGTACTCCTTGCGGGTACGAGCGACAAAATCATCACGCTGAGTATCGGAAAGCAGCGCCGCCACCACACCAACGGTGCGCGATGCGTTCTGTACATACACCGTCGGGCCGCTGTAGTTCTGCTCAATTTTCACCGCCGTGTGCGCTTTTGAGGTGGTCGCGCCGCCAATCAGTAACGGAATGGTGAAGCCCTGACGCTCCATCTCTTTCGCCACGTTAACCATCTCGTCCAGCGACGGCGTGATCAATCCTGAAAGGCCAATCAAATCAGCATTCACTTCTTTGGCGGTACGGAGAATTTTTTCCGCAGGCACCATCACGCCGAGATCGACAATTTCGTAGTTGTTACATTGCAGCACCACACCAACGATATTTTTACCGATGTCGTGGACGTCGCCCTTCACGGTGGCGATCACCATCTTGCCGTTGGTTTTGCCCTGCTCTTTGCTGGCTTCAATAAACGGTTCGAGGTAGGCCACCGCCTGCTTCATGACGCGCGCCGATTTGACCACCTGTGGCAGGAACATTTTCCCTTCGCCAAACAGATCGCCGACCACGTTCATGCCGTCCATCAACGGGCCTTCAATCACTTCAATCGGGCGCGTAGCCTGCTGGCGGGCTTCTTCGGTATCCTGCTCTATAAACTCGGTAATGCCTTTGACCAGCGAGTATTCCAGACGTTTATTCACTTCCCACGAGCGCCACTCCGCCTGCTGGGCGTTAGCGGTGTCGTCGGTTTTGCTGCCGCGATATTTCTCGGCAAGCTCCAGTAAACGCTCAGTGCCATCGTCGCGACGGTTAAGAATCACATCTTCCACCGCGTCGCGCAGTTCAGCGGGCAAGTCGTCGTAAATCGCCAGCTGCCCGGCGTTGACGATCCCCATATCCATGCCATTGCGAATAGCGTAGTAGAGGAACACCGCGTGAATGGCTTCGCGCACCGGATCGTTACCACGGAATGAGAAAGAAACGTTAGATACGCCGCCGGAAATCAGCGCGTGCGGCAGTTCGCGTTTGATGTCTTCACACGCGCCGATAAAGTCCTGTGCGTAGTTGTTGTGCTCTTCAATGCCAGTTGCGACCGCGAAGATGTTCGGGTCGAAGATGATATCTTCTGGCGGGAAGCCAACTTCTTCGGTGAGGATTTTGTACGCCCGACGGCAAATCTCGATTTTCCGTGCGCGGGTATCGGCCTGCCCCTGTTCGTCAAAGGCCATTACCACCACTGCCGCACCGTAACGACGCAACAATTTCGCGTGATGGATAAAAGCGTCGACGCCCTCTTTCATCGAGATAGAGTTAACAATGCCTTTGCCCTGGATACACTTCAGACCTTTTTCAATGACGTCCCATTTTGAGGAGTCGATCATAATCGGCACGCGAGCGATATCCGGTTCACCGGCAATCAGATTGAGAAAACGCACCATCGCCGCTTCGGCGTCGAGCATCCCTTCATCCATATTGATATCGATAATCTGCGCACCGTTTTCCACCTGCTGACGCGCCACATCCAGTGCCTCGCTGTATTTCTCTTCTTTGATCAGGCGCTTGAACTTAGCGGAACCGGTGACGTTGGTGCGTTCACCCACGTTCACAAACAGGCTATCGTCGCCAATGTTCAGCGGCTCCAGGCCGGACAAACGGCAGGCTACGGGGATTTCCGGCAGTTTGCGCGGCGCTAATCCTTCTACAGCACGACTCATCGCGGCAATATGTTGTGGCGTGGTGCCACAGCAGCCGCCGACAATATTGAGAAAGCCCGCTTGTGCCCATTCACGTATCTGTTTTGCCATCGTGTCGGCGTCGAGATCGTATTCACCAAAGGCGTTGGGCAGCCCGGCGTTCGGGTGCGCGGTGACATAGCATTCCGCAATCCGTGATAATTCCTGCACGTACTGGCGCAGTTCGTCTGGCCCCAGCGCACAGTTAAGGCCGAAAGTCAGCGCTTCGGCGTGGCGCAAAGAGTTATAAAACGCTTCGGTGGTCTGCCCGGAGAGCGTGCGCCCGGAGGCGTCGGTGATGGTGCCGGAGATCATAATCGGCAGCTCAACGCCCAGCGCTTCAAACTCCGTTTTCACCGCAAAGACCGCCGCTTTGGCGTTAAGGGTGTCGAAAACGGTTTCAATCAGGATCAGATCCGCACCACCTTCCACCAGCGCTTTGGTGGATTCGCGATAGGCTGCCACCAGCTGGTCAAAAGTGATGTTGCGGAATGCCGGATCGTTGACGTCCGGAGAAATAGACGCCGTGCGGTTGGTCGGGCCGAGAACACCGGCAACGTAGCGCGGTTTCTCCGGCGTGCGCGCGGTCCACTCATCAGCACAGGCGCGCGCCAGTTTCGCCGCCGCAAAGTTGATTTCCGCCGACAGGGATTCCATCTGGTAATCCGCCATCGCAATGGTTGTGGAGTTGAAGGTGTTGGTTTCGATGATATCCGCGCCCGCTTCAAAGTAGGCGTTGTGGATAGCGGCGATCACTTCCGGTTTACTGAGTACCAGCAGGTCGTTGTTGCCTTTGAGGTCGCATGGCCAGTCGGCAAAGCGTTCACCACGAAAATCGGCTTCGTTCAGTCGATAGCTCTGGATCATGGTGCCCATACCGCCGTCCAGCACCAGAATACGTTCATTTAACTGCGCACGCAGTTGTTCCACTTTGCTGCTCACACTTGCTCCCGACACGCTCAACCCAGATTTAATAAAAATTCAACAAACCATACTGGCATAAACGCATCTGTGGTAAAAGCGACCACCACGCAACATGAGATTTGTTCAACATTAACTCATCGGATCAGTTCAGCAACTATTGCATTAGCTAACAATAAAAATGAAAATGATTTCCACGATACAGAAAAAGGAGACTGTCATGGTCGCACCCATTCCCGCGAAACGCGGCAGAAAACCCGCCGTTGCCACCGCACCGGCGACTGGACAGGTTCAGTCTTTAACGCGTGGCCTGAAATTACTGGAGTGGATTGCCGAATCCAATGGCAGTGTGGCACTCACGGAGCTGGCGCAACAAGCCGGGTTACCCAATTCCACGACCCACCGCCTGCTAACCACGATGCAACAGCAGGGCTTTGTGCGTCAGGTTGGCGAACTTGGACACTGGGCGATCGGCGCGCATGCTTTTATGGTCGGTAGCAGCTTTCTTCAGAGTCGTAATCTGTTAGCCATTGTCCATCCTATTCTGCGCAATCTGATGGAAGAGTCCGGCGAAACCGTGAATATGGCGGTGCTGGATCAAAGCGATCATGAAGCGATTATTATCGATCAGGTACAATGTACTCACCTGATGCGTATGTCCGCGCCTATCGGCGGTAAATTACCGATGCATGCTTCCGGTGCGGGTAAAGCCTTTTTAGCCCAATTAAGTGAAGAGCAGGTGACGAAGTTACTGCATCGCAAAGGCTTACATGCCTATACCCACGCGACGCTGGTGTCTCCTGTGCATTTAAAAGAAGATCTCGCCCAAACGCGCAAACGGGGTTATTCATTTGATGATGAAGAACATGCCCTGGGACTGCGTTGTCTCGCGGCATGTATTTTCGATGAGCACCGAGAACCGTTTGCCGCAATTTCAATTTCCGGACCGATTTCACGTATTACCGATGACCGCGTGACCGAGTTTGGCGCGATGGTGATTAAAGCGGCGAAGGAAGTGACGCTGGCGTACGGTGGAATGCGCTGACTTTTTCTGGCGGGCAGAGGCAATATTCTGCCCGTCATACCCGACTGGCAATAGAATAAGGGTGTCTGTTAATCGCATTGACGCCAAAATAACTTATTGTCATACACTTCACACGCTTTTATTACCTCAGCATTATTTTTAAACATCAAACCACTTAATTATTAACAAAATCGCAAGATCTCATTCCACCGAAACTTTTACGGCTGCATTATGAGATTGAGCGATTTATGATATTTCTTTACTTGTAATCATATTAAATTTTTTCACTGTTCTGATAGTTAAAATTCAAGACATCAATAAACAATGAGATATTTAAATGATTACTCGTATTCCTCGTAGTTCTTTCTCTGCAAATATTAATAATACAGCCCAGACAAATGAACACCAAACCCTGAGTGAATTGTTTTATAAAGAACTCGAGGATAAATTTTCTGGCAAGGAGCTGGCGACGCCTCTATTAAAAAGCTTCTCAGAGAACTGTAGACAAAATGGTCGTCATATCTTTAGTAACAAGGATTTTGTCATTAAGTTTTCCACGTCCGTCTTACAGACTGATAAAAAAGAAATTACGATAATTAATAAAAATGAAAACACGACACTCACTCAAACCATTGCTCAAATATTTGAAGAATACCTGATGGAAATTTTACCTCAACGCTCAGACGCTCTTGATAAACAAAAATTAAATCTAAAATCAGATAGAAAAGAAAAAGAATTTCCAAGAATTAAACTTAATGGTCAATGTTATTTTCCGGGGCGACCCCAAAACCGTATAGTATGCCGACACATTGCTGCAAAATATATTAATGATATTTATCAGAATGTTGATTACAAACCCCATCAAGATGATTACTCTTCAGCTGAAAAATTTCTCACTCACTTCAACAAAAAATGCAAAAACCAGACTTTGGCGTTGATTTCCAGCCGTCCTGAGGGGCGTTGCGTTGCTGCCTGCGGTGATTTCGGGCTAGTTATGAAAGCATATTTTGACAAGATGGAATCAAATGGCATCAGTGTTATGGCAGCCATATTATTGGTGGATAACCATGCTTTGACGGTCCGGCTAAGAATAAAGAACACAACTGAAGGATGTACCCATTACGTGGTCTCGGTTTATGATCCAAATGTAACTAACGATAAAATAAGAATCATGAGCGAAAGTAAAGAGGATATTAAACACTATTCACTGATGGACTTTATGAATGTAGATTATAGCCTCCTGAAATGGTCAAATGATCATGTTATTAACCAATCTGTTGCAATAATTCCAGCACTTCCGAAAGAACAGCTATTGATGTTAAAAGGATCTGTGGATGAAATAACCCCTCCATTATCACCTTCAACGATGAATTTGCTCATGGCAATTGGTCAGAATCACCAACTTACGCAACTGATGATTCAGCTCCAGAAAATGCCAGAACTACATAGAACAGAAATGTTGACTGCCTATAATAGTATTAACCTGCCAGGCTTATATTTGGCTATAAATTATGGTAATGCGGATATCGTTGAGACTATTTTCAATTCACTGTCAGAGCCTAGATATGAAGGATTACTCTCGAAAAAAAATCTCATGCATATTCTGGAGGCAAAAGATAAAAATGGTTTTTCTGGATTATTTTTAGCGATATCACGTAAGGATAAAAATGTTGTAACCTCGATTCTGAACGCCTTACCTAAACTGGCCGCAACACATCATTTAGATAATGAACAGGTGTATAAATTCCTGAGTGCCAAAAATAGATCATCCAGCCATGTTTTATACCATGTTATGGCGAATGGTGATGCCGACATGCTGAAAATTGTTTTGGACGCATTACCTTTGTTAATTCGCACATGTCATTTGACTAAAGAACAGGTACTCGATCTCCTGAAGGCAAAGGATTTTTATGGTTGCCCAGGACTATACCTGGCGATGCAAAATGGACATAGCGATATCGTGAAAGTTATTCTCGAAGCATTACCCTGTCTGGCCCAGGAAATTAACATTTCAGCTTCAGATATTGTCGATCTTCTGACCGCTAAAAGTCTTGCGCGCGACACGGGTTTATTTATGGCCATGCAGCGCGGACATATGAACGTTATTAAGACTATTTTTAACGCATTACCCACTCTGTTTAATACGTATAAATTCGATAAAAAAAATATGAAGCCCCTCCTCCTGGCAAATAATTCTAATGAATATCCCGGTTTGTTTTCAGCGATACAGCATAAACAACAAAACATTGTAGAGACGGTTTATCTTGCTTTATCTGACCATGCGCGCCTGTTTGGATTTACCGCTGAAGATATTATGGATTTTTGGCAACATAAAGCGCCACAAAAATACTCTGCCTTTGAGTTGGCTTTTGAATTGGGTCACCGGGTTATTGCTGAATTAATCCTTAATACGTTAAATAAGATGGCTGAAAGCTATGGCTTTACGGATAACCCTCGATACATTGCGGAGAAAAATAAGATGGAAACTTTACTCAAAAAGCCATCTCCCCATACCGCACGCTAAACCTCTGCCTGCGCCGATACGCATATACATCTTCCACATGCCCGTCACGGATACGGTTTTGTAGCGCGCGCCAGTAGTCGGCGCGGAACAGGTCGGCGTGCATCTCTTCAAACAGTGGCCCAATACGCGGGTCGGCACATAGCCAGTGGCGAAACTCTTCCGGGAAAACATCGCCCGGCGAGACGCTGTACCACGGTTCGCTGGCAAGTTCGTCCTCCGGGTAGCGCGGCGGCGGGATGTCGCGGAAATTCACTTCCGTCATGTAGCAAATTTCATCGTAATCATAAAACACCACACGCCCGTGACGGGTGACACCGAAGTTTTTAAACAGCATGTCGCCAGGGAAAATGTTAGCAGCGGCAAGCTGGCGAATAGCGTTACCGTATTCTTCAATGGCATCGCGCAACTGCTGACCTTCCACTTGTTCCAGCCAGATATTGAGCGGCACCATCCGCCGCTCAATATAAAGATGGCGAATCACAATTTGTTCGCCGAGATCGGTGATTTTTTCCGCTGCTTCCTGGAGCAGTAATGCCATTAATGCCGGGGAAATATGCCGCTTCTCCAGCACAAAGTTTTCAAACTCCTGGGTGTCCGCCATTCGGCCCACGCGATCATGCTCTTTCACCAGTTGATAGCAGGCGCGAACGTGAGCGGCAGACATCTCTTTCTGCGGCGCGAACTTGTCTTTGATCACTTTGAATACCCGATCAAAGCCCGGCAGCGTAAACACCAGCATCACCATGCCACGAATACCCGGCGCTTCAATGAACTGCTCATTACAGCCCTGGAGATAAACGAGATATTCGCGGTAGCTTTCGGTTTTGGCGTGCTTCTGGCAGCCGATAGCCATATACAATTCAGCGGTGGTTTTACCTGGCAGAATTTCCCGTAGCCACTCGACCAGTGCTGCGGGCAGCGGCGCGTAAACCATAAAATAAGAACGCGCAAAGCCAAAAACAATGCTCGCTTCGGCGGTCGTCGTCAGGCAGGTATCAATAAATAACTCGCCGTCGTCCGTCTGGTGGATCGGCAGCAAAAATGGCAATGTGCCGGAAGGCGTGATCAGTTTGCCTACCAGCCAGGCGGCTTTATTGCGGTAAAACAGTTCGTTCGCCACCTGTAAATGACTTTCCGCGAGGTTGTCTGTCCCCAGCGTTTCCGTCAGATGGCGAACGATGTAATGAATGTCACGGCTTTTATTCTGCCAGCGCAGGCGCAGCGGCAGGTCGCTGATAACGCGCATCAGCAGAGATTCCCAGCCGTGATCGGGGTAAAAGTCTTTCGCCAGCGGGCGGGGAATGGTACGAAAGCGGCGCTCTGGCTGGGAGCTAAAGATAAAAAGCCGCTCGGGAGTAAGCGAGCGGTGGTCAAATAACCGACAGTACACGGAGTTAAAAAAGCTCTCCGCAATCTCGAAGCGCGGGTAATCCGGCAACAGCCGGGTGTAATGCTCTTTGACGCGCAGTAAAAATGCCGCGTCCGTGCTTTGGCCGTTGGTAATGCAGCGCAGTTGCTCCACGACCAGACCCACGTGATGATCGTAAAGATGGATACGGTTTTTCATCGCCTGCTGGACAGCGTGCCAGTCGGCTTGTTCGAAACGCTGCTGCGCCCCGGAAGTCACTTCGAGGAATCGACCATACTGAGCGTCGAAACCTTGCAAAATGGTTTGTGCAATCAGTAATTCCAGGCCACGCGGCATCGCCTCTCCTTAATTCGCCCCTCGCCTTACGGAAAGGGGCGTTGGTTGTTAGAACTGCGATTCTTCGGTGGAGCCGGTCAGCGCGGTGACTGAAGACGTGCCGCCCTGAATAATGGTCGTCACTTTATCGAAATAACCTGTACCCACTTCCTGCTGGTGAGAAACGAAGGTGTAACCATCTTTCGCGGCGGCGAATTCCGGTTGCTGCACTTTCTCAACGTAGTGCTTCATACCTTCGCCCTGGGCATAGGCGTTTGCCAGGTCAAACATGTTGAACCACATGCTGTGGATACCTGCCAGGGTGATGAACTGGAACTTGTAGCCCATATCCGACAGCTGCTGCTGGAAGCTGGCAATAGTTTTGTCGTCGAGGTTTTTCTGCCAGTTGAACGACGGCGAGCAGTTATAAGCCAGCAGTTTGCCCGGATATTTCGCGTGGATGGCTTGTGCAAAGCGACGCGCCAGTTCCAGATCCGGCGTGGAGGTTTCACACCATACCAGGTCAGCATATGGTGCATACGCCAGGCCACGGCTGATCGCTTGTTCAATACCTGCATGAGTACGGAAGAAGCCTTCGCTGGTACGCTCGCCGGTAATAAATTCGCTGTCATATGGGTCGCAATCGGAGGTAATCAGATCCGCCGCATCGGCATCGGTACGAGCAACCAGCAGGGTTGGAACGCCCGTCACGTCAGCTGCCAGACGCGCCGCGACCAGTTTCTGAATAGCTTCCTGAGTTGGCACCAGCACTTTGCCGCCCATATGACCGCATTTCTTCACTGATGCCAGCTGATCTTCGAAGTGAACTGCCGCTGCACCGGCTTCAATCATCGCTTTCATCAGTTCAAAGGCATTCAGGACACCGCCAAAACCGGCTTCCGCATCAGCAACGATCGGCAGGAAGTAATCGACATAGCGCGGATCGCCCGGCTCAATGCCCGCGGACCATTGGATCTGATCCGCACGGCGGAAAGTATTGTTGATCCGCTCCACCACAGCTGGCACCGAGTTTGCCGGATAGAGCGACTGATCCGGATACATGCTGGCCGCCAGGTTAGCGTCCGCCGCTACCTGCCATCCCGACAGATAGACTGCTTCAATACCCGCTTTCGCCTGTTGCAGCGCCTGACCGCCAGTCAGTGCACCGAGGCTGTTGATGTAGCCTTTTTTCGACTCGCCGTGCAGCAGACGCCACATTTTCGCCGCGCCCAGTTGCGCCAGGGTGCATTCAGGATTGACTGAACCGCGTAATTTCACCACATCTTCCGCGCTGTACGGGCGAGTAATGCCTTCCCAACGCGGTTGAGTCCACTCTTTCTGTAATTCTTCAATTTGTTGTGTACGGGTTTTCATGTGCAGATGCTCCATAGTTATGTGGTGGTTTACGCTAACAGGCGGTAGCCTGGCAGGGTCAGGAAATCTATTAACTCATCGGAAGTGGTGATCTGTTCCATCAAGCGTGCGGCATCGTCAAAACGCCCCCGGGAGAAACGTTCTTCGCCCAGTTCGCTGGCAATGACTTTCATCTCTTCGCCCAGCATCTGGCGGAACAAGGCTTTGGTCACCGGTTTGCCATTGCTCAACGTTTTTTGATGATGGATCCACTGCCAGATCGAGGTACGGGAAATTTCAGCCGTCGCCGCATCTTCCATCAGGCCATAAATCGGCACACAGCCGTTGCCAGAGATCCATGCTTCGATGTACTGCACAGCCACGCGAATGTTGGCGCGCATACCTTCTTCGGTGCGTTCACCATCACAAGGTGCCAGCAGCTGATCGGCAGTAATCGGCGCGTCTTGTTCGCGCATCACTTCAAGCTGATTTTTACGGGAGCCGAGAATGTCGTTGAATACCGCCATTGCCGTATCCGCAAGGCCTGGGTGGGCAATCCATGTGCCATCGTGACCGTTATTAGCTTCCAGCGATTTATCCGCTTTTACTTTGTTGAGCACCTGGTTATTGCGCTCTTCATCTTTGCTCGGAATAAATGCCGCCATACCGCCCATCGCAAAAGCACCGCGTTTATGGCAGGTTTTAATCAACAGGCGTGAGTAAGCATTCAGGAAGGGTTTATCCATCGTCACTGCCTGTCTATCTGGCAGGACGCGATCGGGATAGTTTTTCAATGTTTTGATATAGCTGAAGATGTAATCCCAACGACCGCAGTTCAGACCAACAATATGGTCACGCAGCGCGTGAAGGATTTCATCCATCTGGAACACGGCGGGCAGCGTTTCAATCAGCAACGTCGCCTTGATGGTGCCGCGCGGCAGATTAAAGCGATCTTCTGCATAGCTGAAGACTTCGCTCCACCAGGCCGCTTCCTGCCAGGACTGGGTTTTCGGCAGATAGAAATAGGGACCACTGCCCTTTGCCAACAGTGCCTGATAGTTGTGGAAGAAATAGAGCGCAAAATCAAACAGGCTACCGGGGATTGCCTCACCACGCCAGGTGACATGTTTTTCCGGCAAGTGCAGACCGCGTACCCGACAAATCAACACCGCTGGATTGGGCTTGAGCTGATAAATTTTGCCTGCTTCATTGGTATAGCTGATGGTGCCGTTAACCGCATCGCGCAGGTTAATTTGCCCGTCGATCACTTTGTTCCAGTCTGGTGCCAGTGAATCTTCGAAATCGGCCATAAAGACTTTCACATTGGCGTTGAGCGCGTTGATCACCATCTTGCGCTCAACCGGGCCGGTAATCTCTACCCGACGATCTTCTAAGTCCGCAGGAATCCCGCGAATTTTCCAGTCAGCATCGCGAATGGAAGCTGTTTCCGAAATAAAATCAGGCAACGTTCCGTTATCGATATCCTGCTGCTGCTGAATGCGCGCTGCCAGAAGTTTATTGCGTTGTGGCGTAAAATGCGTCACCAGCTCAGTCAGAAATTCTACCGCTTCGGCAGTAAGAATATGCTTCTCCTGCTCGCCATACGGCCTTGTGAAAGCCAATTCATCGGTTGTTGTTGCCTGTTCAGTCATCGTGCAGCTCCTCGTCATGGATCCGAAAACTTCCCCACTGTGAACGAAGGATCGTTGTGCGCTTTTCGTTCAGCACAACTAAGACTACTCATTTAAAATGCAAAATCAAAAACAATTTCCATTTTAATTAAAAATACTTGATAACTTATTGATAACAATATGAATAAAATTTATTCACCTGCTGAGGTGTGTTTCGGAAATAAAAAAGGCACCCGAAGGTGCCTGAGGTAAGGTGCTGAATCGCTTAACGATCAACTATCACAGAAGATTAATCCAGCGTTGGATTCATGTGCCGTAGATCATATGGCGTGATCTGGTAGACGTAATAGTTGAGCCAGTTGGTAAACAGCAAATTACCGTGACTACGCCAGCTCGCTCGCGGTGTATTTTGCGGATCATTATGTGGAAAATAGTTATACGGTACATCCGGGTCCAGTCCGGCTTCCACATCGCGGAAAAATTCCTGCGCCAGCGTTTGCGCATCATATTCGGGATGGCCCGTCACAAAGGCAATGCGCTTATCTTTGCTGGCAAACAGATAGGCATCCCCTTCTTCTGTCTCCGCCAGAATTTCCAGATCGGTATAATCACGAATCAACGCTGCCGGAAAGTCAGCATAGCGCGAATGTGGTGCCAGGAATGAATCATCAAAGCCACGCGTCAGAAGCGCATGAGGATGGAGAATATGATGCTCGTAAACGCCAGAGAGTTTGTCGGTGCGGGTTTGCTTAGGAATGCCGTAGAGGATATTGAGCGCGGCCTGGACCGCCCAACAGACAAACAGCGTCGAGGTGACGTGATCTTTCGACCACTCCAGCACCTGTTTGATCTGCGGCCAGTAAGCGACATCATTAAACTCCACCAGGCCCAGCGGCGCGCCGGTAACTATCAGACCGTCAAAGTTTTGTTCCTGAATATCTTCAAAGTTACAGTAGAAGTTATTCAGATGCTCTGCGGGCGTGTTGCGCGATTCACGGGAATCGATGCGCAACAGCTGAATATCGACCTGCAAAGGTGAGTTTGAAAGCAGGCGCAGAAACTGATTTTCAGTTTCAATCTTCTTCGGCATCAGGTTTAGGATCAGAACCTTAAGTGGACGAATTTCCTGACCAGACGCACGAGAAGTTGTCATCACAAAAACGTTTTCTTCACGCAAGAAATTGACGGCGGGTAGCTCGTCCGGCACACGAATCGGCATAACCTGATTACCTCACTACATACGCTTATACGTTTAGACATCCAGATAGCCGAAGATAACCAGAAAATTTGCCAATGTCGAGCCTGCATGTTGAAGGTGAGAAAGTTTCAAGGAAAAGGCTACGTTAGAATATAAGAATGACGAAAAGGAGAGAAAATGGTTATTAGTATTCGCCGCTCACGGCATGAGGAAGGGGAGGAACTCGTTGCGATTTGGTGTCGCTCTGTCGATGCCACTCACGATTTTTTATCAGCAGAGTATCGGGCCGAGCTGGAAGAGCTGGTGCGTTCCTTCCTGCCGGAAGCGCCGTTGTGGGTCGCGGTTAATGAGCGGGATCGGCCGGTTGGGTTTATGTTGTTAAGTGGGCAGCATATGGATGCACTTTTTGTCGATCCTGATGCGCGCGGTTGTGGCGTGGGCCGGATGCTGGTGGAACATGCGCTCTCGATGGCACCGGAACTGACAACCAATGTTAATGAGCAAAATAAGCAGGCTGTTGGGTTCTATAAGAAGATGGGTTTTAAGGTTACGGGACGCTCTGAGGTGGACGATTTGGGGAAACCGTATCCGTTGCTGAATCTGGCGTATGTGGGGGAATAAGCTGCCCCTGCCGTGCCTGCCCAGGCTGGAGAAGACGCGCCAGCGTCGCACCCGGCATTTTTTTCACCAACGCAAAAAGGCCATCCTGACGGATGGCCTTTCGCTTAATTTGATGCCTGGCAGTTTATGGCGGGCGTCCTGCCCGCCACCCTCCGGGCCGTTGCTTCGCAACGTTCAAATCCGCTCCCGGCGGATTTGTCCTGGTTGGGAGAGTGTTCACCGACAAACAACAGATAAAACAAAAGGCCCAGTCTTCCGACTGAGCCTTTTGCTTTATTTGATGCCTGGCAGTTCCCTACTCTCGCATGGGGAGACCCCACACTACCATCGGCGCTACGGCGTTTCACTTCTGAGTTCGGCATGGGGTCAGGTGGGACCACCGCGCT
>NZ_JBJQMA010000046.1:0-12801 GCF_046486065.1 Escherichia sp. WS547
TGGCGTTCTCCCCGGTCATGCTGACGATGAGCTGGTCGGCCTCATCGCTGACGGCCTGGAAGCGGGGATCGGCTCCCCGGGGGACTATCTGTCGTGCGTTTTGTGGTGCGCTTTGTCGTGCTGTTTGTGGTGCAGACTGTCGTGCATCTTTCCCGCCTCCGGCCAGCGCCCTGACCTCTGACCGCAGCGCCTCGATGGCGGTCAAAAGTTTGGTGTCCATCCCTTCCGGCTTCGTGCCGAGTCCGGCGACAAGCGCCTCTATGACGGCATCTGTGCGGGTTACTTTGTTTTTCTCCGCTCGCTGCTCGATGCGCTCGATCAGGCTGACGGGCAGTCGAACGGTTAGGGTTCTGGTTTTCTCTCGCATGGGCTGGCCTCTCCGTGTCGTGCGTTTTGTCGTGCTGTTTGTCTTGCGGAGTGTAATGCGTTTTGTCGTGCGCGTCGAATTTGACGTAGTGCAATTGTCGTGCGCTGAGGGGCGACGGCGTGGCGTCGCCTTGGGTGCCTGTGGACAGTTTCTGTGGACAAGTATTTTGCGGCGGGGCTGGCCCGTGGATAAGTCGCGGAGGCTGCGCGGCTCTAAGATCGGCGCGGGATCGCGTTTATCGCTGCGGGATCGCTATGTACTGGCGCAGGGGGTGGGTGTAACGGTATGATGGCGCGGCTGAAAAAGAAAAACCCGCCTTGGGGAGACGGGTTTTCTTCAAAGCTGTTTTGAGTTTGGAGCTTTCACGGCGGTCACCGTGGAAAACACATAATAACTCATGTTGGGTGTGAAGCCAGCGTGAATTATACGCGATCATAATGACGCGTGCAAAGGGTGTTTTCCTCGTAAAGTCCCACCGTTGTAAGGCTCCTTGAGATTGGCTGTTCAATTTTGAGGACGTAAAATTGTCAAACCATGAAGAAAATTCCGGCGCTGTTGCCGACAACGTAACGCCGATCACCGCCGCTAAGGTGGGACGCCCCTCGCTGCCTAAAAAATACCCGACCACCGCGTTTCCCGTGGAGCTGGAGATCAACTACCGGAAGGGGCGCTACTCGTCCTCTCTTGAGAACGTTGTCGCCGCTATGCGCTGCCATTCCGTCACCGGCATCCAGCTCGCTTTCGATGAGTTCTTTGCGGAGGAGGGGGCGTTCGTGAACGGGCAATGGTACCCGCTGTCCGACAACCTAGTTACCGAGCTGCGTCTGCGCCTCGCTGCTGCCGACTTTGAGAAGGTGACCAAGGACAATGCCCGCGACGCGATGTTCTACGTCTGCGGTGAGAACAAATTCGACAGCGCCCAGCGCTGGCTGGCGGCTCAGGAGTGGGACGGGAAGCCTCGCGTCGATATGTTCTTCGAGCGGTGCTTCAAATGCCAAGGGGATCCCGAGTACCTGGCGGCGGTCAGCCTCTACACCTGGACGGCGCTTGCAGGGCGCGTGATGAATCCCGGCATCAAGGCCGACATGGTTCCGCTGCTGTACGGGCGGCAGGGTGCCCGCAAATCGACGGGCGTTCGCCTCATGTCGCCGTTCCCTGACTCCTACTCCAGCTTCAACCTGAACGACAAGGACGACTCCTTAGTGCGCCGTATGCGTGGGTGCCTGATTGGCGAGCTGGAGGAGCTGCGCGGCCTCCATGGGCGCGACTCCGAATCGGTGAAGGCGTTCTTCTCCGCAGCCCACGACGAGTGGGTGCCGAAGTTTAAAGAGTTCAAGGTACGAAACCCCCGCCGTGTCGTGTTCATCGGTACCACAAACAACAAGCAGATCCTCAATGATTTGACGGGTAACCGCCGCTATTTGCCTATGACCTCCGGGGACGTGGACTGCGCGGCTATCGAGAAGAACCGCTCCCAGCTGTGGGCTGAGGCGCTCCACCTGTTCAACGAGAACGGGGTGATGTGGGAGGCCGCTGAAACTCTGGCGCGTAAGGTACATGACGAGTTCCGCGTTGAGGATCCATGGGAGGACGAGATCGCCGACCTGCTCAAGATCGGGGTCGACGACTGCGAGCCGACCAGCTTCGTTCCGACTAAGGCGCTGTTCGCTCACCTTGGGATGTACCTGAGCCATACCAGCAATGCTCAAAACCAGCGCCTGAACGCGATAATGACGCGTCTCGGCTACGAGAAAGGGCAGCGAAGAATCAAAGGTGCAACCGTTCGCGGGTACTTCCGCACTGGTTCATCGACCCTGTAGCGGTCACTTTCACCTTCCAGGGGAGCTTAATGCTCCCCTTTTTTATGTGTCACACCCACCGTCACACCCGGGTGTGACACCTGCATTTTTTGTCCCACCCGTCACACCCACCTGTCACACCCGTCACACCCACGTCACACCCGTGCCTGTGACAACTAATCCCTTTATTTACTTAGTATTTAATTAAGTGTCACACCCGTCACACCCACTTTTCTAATTAAATATAAAAAACGAATTAATAGGGTAAATAGGGGTAAATCGCTCACTAATTACACAATTAAATATTTTTTTTACTATTTATGAATCTTTGCCGTTACGCCTGTGACGGGTGTGACATCGAGCCATTGACGCGCCGCAGCTGCACCCCTTCGGGGATGCACTTTGCTTGTCTTGGTCGATCGGTGGATAGGTTCGTCGTGCCGGGGTGGTGGGTGGTAGTGGTTAGGGGGTGGATCGGGTGGTTGGGGTGGCGCTGAGGGCACGAGCTGTCGCTCGCGCTGGGTGGTCGTCTGTTGGTTCTGCGTGAGGGCTTGCCCTCGCGCCCTCTGCGGGCACTGTTGCAAAGTTAGCGATGAGGCAGCCTTTTGTCTTATTCAAAGGCCTTACATTTCAAAAACTCTGCTTACCAGGCGCATTTCGCCCAGGGGATCACCATAATAAAATGCTGAGGCCTGGCCTTTGCGTAGTGCACGCATCACCTCAATACCTTTGATGGTGGCGTAAGCCGTCTTCATGGATTTAAATCCCAGCGTGGCGCCGATTATCCGTTTCAGTTTGCCATGATCGCATTCAATCACGTTGTTCCGGTACTTAATCTGTCGGTGTTCAACGTCAGACGGGCACCGGCCTTCGCGTTTGAGCAGAGCAAGCGCGCGACCATAGGCGGGCGCTTTATCCGTGTTGATGAATCGCGGGATCTGCCACTTCTTCACGTTGTTGAGGATTTTACCCAGAAACCGGTATGCAGCTTTGCTGTTACGACGGGAGGAGAGATAAAAATCGACAGTGCGGCCCCGGCTGTCGACGGCCCGGTACAGATACGCCCAGCGGCCATTGACCTTCACGTAGGTTTCATCCATGTGCCACGGGCAAAGATCGGAAGGGTTACGCCAGTACCAGCGCAGCCGTTTTTCCATTTCAGGCGCATAACGCTGAACCCAGCGGTAAATCGTGGAGTGATCGACATTCACTCCGCGTTCAGCCAGCATCTCCTGCAGCTCACGGTAACTGATGCCGTATTTGCAGTACCAGCGTACGGCCCACAGAATGATGTCACGCTGAAAATGCCGGCCTTTGAATGGGTTCATGTGCAGCTCCATCAGCAAAAGGGGATGATAAGTTTATCACCACCGACTATTTGCAACAGTGCCAGTCGGCGAATATCTTGAACAGGACTACTATCGGCAACTTGACGAACTATCCGTCAACACGCCTTAACTTAAACAAAATACCCTCCGCCAAACCCGGGGCGGTTCACTTCTTCGACGAGAAAAACCATGCAAAACATTCTGATGAATCTGGCGTTTTATCTCCTGGTTGTTGCTGCCGGCGCCAGCTTTTCCCTGCAACAGGCGGCCAACAACCATCTTCGCGCAGAACTGCTTTCACCATGGTGGGCAGGTTTCATCAGTTATGTCGGCGGTTCCCTGGCCATGCTGGTCATGGCGCTGGTTTGTCGCGGCCCTGGCCTGTCATGGGATATGCTTTCGCGTACCAGCCCGTTTTCATGGACAGGCGGTATTTTAGGGGCGATTTACATTGCCACGGCCATTTTCATGATCCCGAAACTGGGAGCAACAACGGTTCTGGCATTGATGGTGGTCGGGCAAATGCTGCTTTCCCTGATGCTCGATCACTATGGCCTTCTTGGTATCCCGGTTTATCCTGTCACCGGTATCCGCCTGCTGGGCGTTGTCCTGCTTGTTCTTGGGGTAGTGCTGATCAGATGGCAGGCATAAGATCAAGGGATTCGAAGTCATGCGAGCCCTGCGCAAAGGACAGGCTCGCCCCTGGTGCCTGCAGCCCGGCATCAGGGGCGAGGTGCGCCTTGTGGAGAGAGCTTTTGGCATTGGGCCCTCGGCGCTGACGGAGGCCATGGGCATGCTCAACCACCATTTCGCAGCAGCCGCCTGATCGGCGCAGAGCGACAGCCTACCTCTGACTGCCGCCAATCTTTGCAACAGAGCCCCTCTGCGTTATGGGTGGAATGCGTAGCTGCAGCTGCGCGTTTGGTTCGTCCGGGCATCAAAACGGGGCTTCTCGCGCACGCGAGCGGTAACAATTGCGTAACGTGCGGATCCGCGTATTCCGTGGGCTCCCGGGTTTTGGCGGTCACAAAAACGGTCACATGGCGGTCATTTCGGTCATGGCGGTCATTGTTGTTTGCGGTTCATGCCCTCGCGCATGATGTCGGCCTCGGTGCCCGGCTTGATCTCGTAGATGAGGCGTTCGCGTTCCTGCGCTTTGAGCAGGGCGGTCATGAGGCCGCTGATCGCTTTGACCATGGTGGCGTCCTTCTCCAGCATGGCCTGTAACGATGCGCTGCGGAGGGCTTGCAAGTCCTTTGCGTGGCGCTGTAGCAGGTCAAATTGCTGCTGTACAAAGTGGTTTTTAAGGCGTCGGATCGCGGCCTGTGGTGTGGCCTCGACGGCGGCGGCGGCGCGTTTCCGCATCTCCTCGATGCTGAGGACGTTGCTGGGTGCTGCGGCCTTCTCGCTCGCCCATCGGCGAACGGTGCGGGGTGGGATCCCCATGGTGCGTGCGACGGTGGCACTGGTTGCGCCGTCCTGCTCCAGTAGCCTGAGCGCCTGGGCTTTCTGTTCGGTGGTGTATTTCTTCATGGTTCCTGCTCCGGTTGGTTTCTCTCCCGTATTGAAACGTCACGCGCTGAAAATGGCGGGGGTTTTTGGGGGGTACACGGCGTTTGTGCGTGCGTGGTCGTGCGGTTGGGTGTTTTTGTGGCTGAGGCGCTTAGAATGGCTCTGGTGCGTTCTGGTGAAGGGGGCGCTTCCGCGCCCCTGTAAGTGGTTCGTAATGGCGTAAGGCTTTTGTTATTGCTTGCTGCTTACACCTGTAAGGCTTTCGTTATGGTCATGCCTCCCATGCGTAAAGGCTGATGATGCTGACGGTGCGGTATCGCCCTGCCTGGTCGCGGAGGGTAGTCTGGTACTGGCCTCGGCGGTTGGCGGCGCAATGACGCGGCTTGCCAAACTGGCGGATCTCGCCGTGTTCGATGCTCAGGCCCGGGTAGCGGGCAGGGGTGGTCTGTTGTATGCTCTGCATGTCATTAAATCTCTAACGGGTGGTTGGTGATGCCCGGGTTGGCTCTCACACTTCCCCGGGCCTGGGTTGCGGCGGTGACTTTAGCGAGTACCACCGCCGCGATCTCTCTCTTACTCCGGCGCGACCGCGTCGACCTTCTCAAGATGGCGGTAAATCGCGCTCCGGCTTAGGTTTAGCTGTTTGGCTATGGTGGCGATCGGCACTCCCATGGCGCGGCGCATGACAATCTCCCCGGCTTCCTTCGCTCCGATCTTGGTCGGGCGTCCGAACTTCTGGCCTCGGCTCTTTGCTGCCTCGATACCTGCTGCCTGGCGTTCGAGGATGAGCTTGCGTTCCATCTGGGCGAAGCTGGCCATTACGCCGAGTACCGCCTGTCCGACGGCGCTGCTCAGGTCGACGCCCTCGCGGATGCTGACTAGGGTGATCTTCCGCTTCTCCAGCTCCTCGACCAGCTCGAGGGTGTCCCTGGCGTTCCTGCCGATGCGATCGATCGCGTAAATGACCAGGGTGTCGCCCTCCTGCAGCAACTGGTTCAAGAGGATGCCGAGGGCAGGGCGCTCGCGTGGTGGTACCGTCCCGCTGATCCCGTCGTCGGCAAGGATGGAGGCGGTTGGGAACCGGGCGATGATGGCGTCTCGCTGGCTGTTGCTGGTTTGTTCGTCGGTTGATACGCGAACGTAACCGTATGTTTTGTTCACTTTTTTCTCTCCTCTGACCGATACGTCTCTTTCGACACAACATGCCACAACTGTATCGAAAGTCTATCGCTAAAGTGTCTTTTTCGTCGTTCTGTTGGGTGTCCTGAAATGTAGGGGATTAGCGACGGCCTCCAGGCGGCTCCCCGCGCTGGGCGAGAGCCCTGCGCCCTCTGCGTTGATGTCTGCGCTGCGTCGTGACGGCATGCTGTCTGAGCGGCGTTTCTTGCCGCTTTGCTGATAACTTGCTGAGAACCAAACCATGACCGAAATCAAAACCGAATGCCCGGACGCGGCCTGGCTGCGTACCACGCTTGCTGAAATGGCGGGTGATGCGTTCCCTGTGTATGACCTCCCGTCCCTGCGGGTAGACCCGAACTCCTCCACTCAGCTTTCGGCGCTCGCTGATCGTCAGGCTGCGCGTGAAATGCGTCAGGCCGCTTCCGACGTAGAGGCGCGACGGCTGGACGCCGCTCGAGTGGTGGAAGGGCTCAAGACCGAGGCCGAACGGCTGCGGGGCTTGATCGCCGACGGCAAGGCTGCGCTGCGTGCTGGCGAGCCGGTGAGCCCCGACGCGGGTGTTGCGTCGTTCCTGCTGCCGGACATCGAGGCCGAGCTGGTTGTTGCTGAGGCTGCTGAGGCCGACGTGGCCCGGGAGCGTGACACCCTGCTGCAGGATGCCGATCGCCGTGACGCGGCGGCTGCGCTGGCGCTGTTCAACTGGGCGCACTCCGTTCGCGTGCAGCGTATCGAGCTGCTTCTCAAGCTGGCGATGGACGAGGCGACGACGCTCGCTGAAGCCGACGGCGGGCGCGGCCTGTACCGTACCGTGATCGCGCCTGACCGCCGTCTTAACCAAATTTTCGCCACGCAGGGCGCTATTGAAATCCTGCGCCGTAACCGTGGCATGGAGGGTGTGTAATGTCTGCTTTCAAACTCCTGTGTGACCGGCTTCGCAATGAGGCGACGCTGGCAAAATCTGACGGGGCCGGCGCTTTCAAAAAGCAATCTCTGGATCCCGACCTGAAGGGCGGCAAGAAGGGCAAAAAGCCCGCCGGGGAGCTGGAGGAGGACGAGGCGATCGCGTCTCTCCACCGTAAGCGCATGAACGACGTTAAAGGTTGCAAGACGCTGACCAAATCCACCGGCGCTGATGACTTTGGCCTCCCTCCGCTGTCGTCGGTGGTCGAGACAGTGGTGGAGACAGGCGGCGCAGCGCAGACGTTCGCGCCGATCGGGGCTCCGGTGGCGTCTCCGACCGAAGCGGTTCACCGTGCGCGTGCGCAGTCCATCCAGGACGCGGCGTTCCTGAACGAGATGAAAGCGGCGGGTGTGGCACCGGCTGACCTGGTGTTACTTGACGGCGTGTTGACGTCCTCTCGTGGGATGCCAGACGCGGCGCGTGCTCCGGCGTTTGCCGAGGTGCGCCGTCAGGTTCAGGCGGGCGGCATGACGCTGTCACCGGCTGCGCGTGGTATTGACTGGAATGCGTAAGCTGCCGCGTCACCTGCAGGGCGAGGTGTTGATGCCGCTGTCCAGCAGGATCACGCGCTCGCAACGGCTGGAGCTGATCTGGCTGTTGCCCGTTCTGCGGCTCCACCCGGGCGATCGATCGGTCACTGAGCGGCGGGCGCTTGGCAGGTTCCGGGGATCGCTCGCTGCGGGTGGCCAGACGGATGCTTTCGTCCGTTCGGATGCGTCTCTGTACGCGCTGGGACTGCGGTTCCAGCGCAAGCGCACCCGGGAGCTGGTTGCTTCGGATCCCGATGTTGCTGCGGCTGGCGAGGCGCTGGAGCAGCGTGCAAACGGCGTGAACCTGTCCGAGACGTTCGGGGGTGGCGATGAGTGAATTTGCTGTCTCGCGCCTGGTCATTCCTGAGGTGGTGATCCCCGACGGGGTCATTGCTGCCCGACGGGCAAGGGGACAGGCTCAACGTGTCGCAGCTGCTCGCCGTGCTGCAGAGCGTCGTGCTGCGCCTACGTGGCGCTGGGTGAGACGGGAACAGCCCCGGTCGACAGGGCGGTGAAACGGTGAGACGGGGCGCGTTATGCGCCCTTTTTTTCGCCCTTCGCCTGGCGTGCCTTGCGCCGGAATGCCTTGATCTCTGTCAGGCGGGCTTTGGCGTTTTCGGCCTCCTCCGGAGTTGCTGGTTCGGTGGGGTTGCCGTCCAGGTCGTAGCGCATGCACTGGTCGATGAGGCTCTGCTGGTACGAGCTGGTACCCGTGACAATGCCCAGGATGCGACGGACGGCTTTGCGGTCTGCCTCTGGCGGCATGTCCAGCTCTGCGCCTCGGGTCAGGATCTGCTCGATGATGCCCTTTGCCATGGGGCGACGGTCAACTCCCCGGGTCAGTAAGTCAGGCCAGTGCTCTTTCAGGAATGCTTTGGTCACCCGGTTGGCCAGCGCCTTTTTGGACTTGTTGGCGATCGCGATGTCCTGCTGGCGGCGGTCGTTCTCCTCCTGTCTGCGGATCCCCTCGGCGACCTGCTCGGGCGTCTTTTTCGGCTTTGCCGCTGTGGGCTTCTGTGCGGGCTTCTGCGGGGCTTTCGCTTTTGGCTGTACCTTCGCCTTGCTGGTAGTCCGTTCGGCTGGCTGTGGCTCAGATTTCGTGGCCTTTTCTGGCGGGACGTAGACCGTGCGGTTGCGTCGCTTGATGGTCAGGATCGGGCGGGTGGGTTCGGTCATAAATCTCTCTCAGGTCTGTTGGTCTGGATGTGGTCGGCAAGGGCGATCAGGGTGGCGGCGTCGCCGCGGTCCCGATCGATGCGCCGGATGATGTCGTTGATGTAGTCCCAGCGCCCGACGGCGGCAAGGACGGAAAGGGTGAGGCGGTTGAACCGACTCTCTGGTACCCGGTCGAGGGTCAGGGGGATGCGCTTGCGGGGGCGTCCTGGACCGCGCCCTGTCCCTGGTCTTTTGAGCAGCTGCGGCTGCTCCCTCTGCGGCAAAATAACGGGGATCTTCGCCAGGCTGCGCGTCTCGTTCTGCGTGAACTCGGGCACCGCGATGTGCTCGTCTGTCCATGTCCTGCCTCCGGGCCTGGCTGATGCGCTGGAGTCGCAGGACGGGCAGGAGACGACGATCTCCCGTCGCGGCTTGCCCTTGACCGGTGCCTTGCTGATCACCAGGGGCGCGGCTTTGCAATCGGAGCAGACCGACGCTGTCCAGACCGCGTTGTCTGGCAGGGTGGCGTTCCGGTACTGGTGCGCGGCGTCATGCGGTGTCTGGAAGCTGACCGTCTGAAACGTGGGGGCGACGCTGAGGGGTGCCGCCCATGGCTGGCACCTGGGACAAGCAAGCTCCACCTCTCCGGCGTGCCCGTCGCCACCGTTCCAGCGCAGGGGCTCGCGGTGTTCGTGGCAGTAGTACACGAAACCGTCGCGGCGTGTTTGCCCGACCGGGCCTGGTCGGCGATCGTGGAACCGTGCGCCCGGGTTGGCTCGCATGGCGCGGACTAGCGCCTCGCCCTGGTGGATGCCGTACCAGACCTGCCAGCCATCGCCGATGCCGATCAGGAACGGCGAGACGAACGGTGGGGTGCGGTTGACTCTCCCGCGTGCGTTGGCTCCGATGGTGGCTTCGCGTTCGCGGTTCCAGCAGGAGACGCACAGGCTCGAACCGGGCTTATTGGGGGCGATCAGGCGGTTGTCTTTCCGGCTGCAACGGGGGCAGAGCTTACGGGTGTCTGCCGGGGTGGTCAGTGGTGCGTCAGGGGGCTGTTCGGTACCGACCCAAAGCGCGAGGCCAGTGGGGCACCGGTGGCACTCGAGGTGGGGGTTTTCAATCGTGCGATCGAGGTGGCTCTGCTCATAAATCTGTCGGCATGCCTCGACCCGGAGGGAGCACCCGCCGGGGCAGGTGACGAACAAAACGCCGGGGAGCTGCTCGGGGAATTTTTCAGTCGCGCTTACGCGTTCAAGTGCTGCCGGGTTCGGCTGCGTCGATTCGTTCGTGTCGTTATCGTCGTTCACTGCTCCCCCTGCGTCGAAATGGTCGCCAGACAGCGCCAGCACTGGCTGTGCGTCTTTTTTAGTATCTCACAAAAAACGCCACTTTGGCGTTAATTGTGTTACGCTTGTCTTACTGATTCCTGACGAGCAGTTGGGAAACATGAAACCGGATCGCCCGGTGCCGCTTTCCCTCCTCCCCAACGAGGCGGGGTTGTAAACGAGGATGCGCGCTTCGTCCTTGGCAGGTGCGAGTAAGCGAGAAGGGCTGCTGTCCTGCCGCTATGCGGTAAGTCCTCAAGGGCGGCTTTATCGATAATCGTCACTCCCGCCCCCCGATGCCCGTTAAGCTGAGGGGGGCACCTATCTGGTACTCCCAATGAAAAAACGAATCTATACCGCTGACCTCGCTGCGCTGCTGAACGTGTCGCTGCGCACGCTCTCGCGGCTAAGTTCGCGGGGGATCGTGCCGACTCCGGCAGGGCGCTCCCTCCGTGGCGGGCATTACTGGCTGGCTGGCAATCCCGAGATCAAACGCTTCGTTGCCGACCAGCGTCGTCCGGGGAGGGCTGCTGATGGCGTTCGTTGATTTCGACACTACCCATCTGAAAGAGGATCCGGGCCTGTTCTGGCGTGCCGTATCGGCTGCGGGTGCTCCGGCTGATCGAGACGAATGGGTGCGTCTCTGCCTGGCTCTTGGTTGCTGGGCGTCTCTCTGCGGCGAGGACGGGCTGGCAGCTATCGAGGCCTGGTCCACTCGACATGGGCGAGGCGAGAATCGCCATCGCCAGCAGTACAGGTCGTTTTTAAAAGGCGACCTGGATACATTCGCCGCTCAGGCTTTCCTCAATTTCTCCGGCGTCGAATGGCGCAACGGTCGCGCTTCTGTCCAGTCCGACGTCGATCGCGCTGAACGGCTGCGGTTGTCCCGTGAGGCCACAGCGAAGGCAAAGGCTGAACGCGACAAGAAGGGTGATGCTGCTGCGCGTGCTGCGGTCAAGCTGCTGGCGAAGGGAGGGGATCCTGCGTCTACCCCATACTGGCGCAAAAAGACCGCTCTGGCAGCTGCGGGTGGCGTCCAGCTGCCCGCCCTCAGCACAGATCTTGGTGTTGGCGGGATGTTTCGATCGTTCAATCCGCGTGCTTACTGGTCTGATTGCCTCCTGATTCCGGTTTACAAGTTCGACGCCGCCCGTCAGCTGTATGTTGACGGCCTGGAGGCCATCTGCGGGCGTTGCTCGGCTGAGGGTTTCCAGCTCACTGGCTCGAAGTTCTCTCCGGCGGGTACCCGCAAGCAGGGCGGCTTCTACCCGATGCCGGGGTTCATGGACGTGCTCGACGGCTCCCCGCACGCGCCCTACTCGCCTCTGTTCGTCTGTGAGGGGTTCGCTACGGCGTTCGCCCTGCACCACCTGAGCCGTGGCAAGGTGGCGGTCTGCGCTGCGTTCTCGATCGCCGGGTTCGGCAGCTGCGTGGCGTCGCTGCGTCGGTTCTGGCCAGATGTTGATGTGATGCTGGTACCGGATCACGGCGAAGCGTACCGCCTGGCGCATAAAGCGGCCTATGGCGATGAGCGAGAGCCGGTCCCGACAATTCCAGGCGCGGCGGTTGTGTCGTTCGACGGCCTCGATCGGTTCACTCCCCGGGATAACCTCGACTGGTTCGACGTGCTGGTTGAGGAAGGGGAAGATCGGGCACGTGAGCTGCTCCGGTATGCGGTTCGTCATGCCCGGCTTGAGCGGCGTTGATTGACGTGTCCGAATGGTGCGCCTTTCGGGACACACCTCCTGCTGCCGCTGCCCCGGATTTTGCGACCGACTTTCGAGACACTATCGACGCTTTTTTGCATAGACGGATTAAAGCGACGCACCGCCGCTGCGGTCGTGACGCTATCCTGCAGCTGGTTTGGTTTCCAGCAGCACACTCAAGCCCGGCACCGTTTTGGTGTCGGGCTTTTTTTCGCCCGTAAGGAGGGCACATGAAATCAAAGACTGAATTACGCGCTGCCGCGACGGCTCGCGCCCTTGAGGTGATCGCTTCTGAGATGGGGGGTTGGTCGCTCGACGGGTTTGCTCACGGCTCGCTGCCGAACTTCTCCCCGCTGCCGCGCCAGCAGACGCAGGAGGGCTCTGTGGTGCTCGAACGCCCGCCGTTCGACTACACCTGGGCGGGTACCGCTGCGTTTACCGATCGTGCAAACCGTGCGCTGCAGGTGAAGCTACCGGCGTCGCGTGAGCGTAACTACATCTGGCTGTGCGCGGTCGAAAGGGAGGCTGTGGCCACCGCGCTGATGGTGGAGTCGTTCAACGTGACCGGCTGCGCGGCGTTCGCCGGGTTGCCTCCTGTGGATGGCATGGTGCTGCTGACCATGGACGAGGCCGACGTGGAGCTGATCAGGGCGGCGATGCTGCAGTGGCTGGATGCGGCGGCGGCGTGAGCCGTCGCCCCTCTGCGTCAAATCAGGCCGCGCTCGCGCAGCTTGTGGCGGTAGTCCCGGACGCGGCTGGTATTCCACTCCTGCCCGGTGGCGGTGGTGTGCCCGGCTGCGTTCAGCGCCTGGGCGATCGCGGGCAGGGTGGCGTTCTCCCCGGTCATGCTGACGATGAGCTGGTCGGCCTCATCGCTGACGGCCTGGAAGCGGGGATCGGCTCCCCGGGGGACTATCTGTCGTGCGTTTTGTGGTGCGC
>NZ_JBJQMA010000047.1:0-8656 GCF_046486065.1 Escherichia sp. WS547
GAATTACGTGTTCACTCTTGAGACTTGGTATTCATTTTTCGTCTTGCGACGTTAAGAATCCGTATCTTCGAGTGCCCACACAGATTGTCTGATAAATTGTTAAAGAGCAGTGCCGCTTCGCTTTTTCTCAGCGGCGCGGGGTGTGCATAATACGCTTTCCCGCTACAGAGTCAAGCATTTATTTTTGCTTTCTCTGCCGAAGTTCTCAGGAGAACCCCTCTGACCCGGCGGCGTGTTTGCCGTTGTTCCGTGTCAGTGGTGGCGCATTATAGGGAGTTATTCCGGCCTGACAAGAGGAAATTTAAAATAATTTTCTGACCGCGCATTTTTTCAGCAAAAGCCCCGTTAATGTGCCATAAAACAAGCAATTTGCCGTTTTTGCAACCGTAATCACACTTCCTGGTGGCATACTAAGGAGGAATAAAAAGAAAAAGGAAGATTAGTAATGCCTTTAAGCGCACAACAGTTAGCTGCACAGAAAAACCTTTCGTATGTTCTGGCTGAGAAGCTGGCGCAACGCATCTTAAAAGGTGAATATGAACCCGGCACCATTTTGCCTGGTGAGATTGAGCTGGGCGAGCAATTTGGAGTGAGTCGTACAGCGGTACGCGAAGCGGTCAAAACGTTAACGGCAAAAGGGATGGTTTTACCGCGACCGCGAATTGGTACCCGGGTCATGCCACAATCAAACTGGAATTTTCTTGATCAGGAATTGCTTACCTGGTGGATGACAGAAGAGAACTTTCATCAGGTCATCGATCACTTTCTGGTTATGCGTATCTGTCTGGAGCCGCAAGCTTGCCTACTGGCTGCAACGGTTGGCACCGCGGAACAGAAGGCGCATCTCAATACGTTAATGGCCGAAATGGTGGCATTAAAAGAGAACTTTCGCCGTGAACGCTGGATTGAGGTCGATATGGCTTGGCATGAGCATATCTATGAAATGAGCGCCAATCCGTTTTTGACCTCATTCGCCTCGCTATTCCATTCGGTTTATCACACTTACTTCACGTCAATTACCAGCGACACAGTGATAAAGCTGGATCTGCACCAGGCGATTGTTGACGCGATTATCCAAAGCGATGGCGACGCGGCATTTAAAGCTTGTCAGGCGCTGCTACGCTCACCTGATAAGTGACACCCCGATAACAGGACATTGAATGAGCGATAAAAAGAAGCGCAGTATGGCGGGTTTGCCGTGGATCGCGGCGATGGCCTTCTTCATGCAGGCACTTGATGCCACTATTCTGAATACCGCCTTACCCGCAATCGCTCATAGCCTTAATCGTTCTCCTCTCGCGATGCAATCAGCCATCATCAGTTATACGCTGACGGTGGCGATGCTTATTCCGGTAAGCGGATGGCTAGCCGATCGCTTCGGTACGCGTCGCATATTTACCCTTGCCGTGAGTCTGTTCACGTTGGGTTCTCTGGCCTGCGCACTTTCTAACTCGCTACCACAGCTGGTTGTCTTCCGGGTTATTCAGGGGATAGGCGGCGCAATGATGATGCCTGTTGCTCGGCTGGCCTTACTGCGCGCTTATCCTCGTAATGAGCTTCTTCCTGTATTGAATTTTGTCGCCATGCCGGGTCTGGTGGGGCCAATTTTAGGCCCCGTTCTTGGCGGCGTGCTGGTCACCTGGGCAACCTGGCACTGGATATTTTTAATCAATATCCCCATAGGTATTGCGGGCCTTCTTTACGCGCGCAAACATATGCCCAATTTCACCACCGCACGACGCAGATTCGATATCACTGGCTTTTTGCTGTTTGGCCTTAGCCTTGTTCTCTTCTCAAGCGGAATAGAGCTATTCGGGGAAAAGATTGTCGCCAGTTGGATTGCCTTGACGGTAATTGTCACCAGCATCGGGTTACTGCTTCTCTATATTCTCCATGCACGACGCACGCCAAACCCATTAATTTCATTAGATTTATTTAAAACCCGCACTTTCTCGATCGGTATCGTAGGCAATATTGCAACCCGTCTGGGGACCGGCTGTGTACCGTTCCTTATGCCATTGATGTTACAGGTAGGATTTGGTTATCAGGCGTTTATTGCCGGCTGTATGATGGCACCGACAGCGTTAGGTTCCATTATTGCAAAATCGATGGTTACCCAAGTCTTACGTCGTCTGGGCTATCGCCATACGTTAGTGGGGATCACGGTGATTATTGGGCTAATGATCGCTCAGTTCTCTTTGCAATCACCAGCAATGGCGATATGGATGCTGATCTTGCCGTTGTTTATATTAGGGATGGCTATGTCGACGCAATTTACCGCAATGAATACCATCACACTTGCCGATCTGACCGATGACAACGCCAGCAGCGGTAACAGTGTTCTGGCGGTCACGCAGCAACTGTCTATCAGTTTAGGCGTTGCTGTAAGTGCGGCCGTCCTTCGCGTTTATGAAGGGATGGAAGGCACAACGACAGTCGAACAATTCCACTATACGTTTATCACGATGGGCATTATTACTGTTGCTTCAGCAGCAATGTTCATGCTTCTGAAAACAACCGATGGTAATAATTTGATCAAAAGACAGCGTAAATCTAAGCCGAACCGCGTTCCATCAGAATCGGAGTAAGTTGTAATCGTTGTTGCTGAAGGGTCGGCTGGGTTATCCGATGGATGAGTACATCAATCGCCAGCTCCCCCAGTTCATCTTTCGGTTGGTGGATAGTGGTTAATGGTGGCGTCATAAAGCTTGCCAGTTCGATATCGTCATAGCCAATCACCGCGATATCCTGCGGAACCTGTAACTCTGCCTGATACAGCGCCTGGTAAACGCCAACAGCCATAGCGTCATTTCCGGTAAAGACGGCCTGAGGACGCAGCGGATGTGATAACAGTTGGCGCATGGCGTCAAACCCGCCGTTAAATTCAAAATCACCAGTGACTTCATAGCCATCAGGAATGTTGAGACCCGCACGTTTCATCGCCGCCCGATAACCTTCCAACCGCAGGCGCGCCGGAGTTTTATCCAGCGGACCGGTAATACAGGCGATACGGGTATGACCTTTATCGATCAGATATTGCGTTGCTAAGTCTCCGCCCAGCAACGAGTTATCCTGAATAAGATCGCTGTCGCCATCGAACGGAGCCCAGTCCATCATCACAGTAGGCACTGTCGGATAACGTTGCATGATTTCACGCGAAGGTTGATGCGTTTCGGTGCACAGTAACAGCAAGCCATCAACGCGTTTTTGCATCAGCGTTTCCAGATTGCGATTCATCCGCTGTTCATCGCCTTCAGTATTGCAAAGGACGAGACTATAACCGCGTTCGAAGCAGCTGCGTTCAACGCCACGCACCAGTTCTGAATAGAAAGGATTGGTACTGGCAGTGATCAACATGCCAATGGTATGTGTTTGATTGAGTTTGAGGCTACGCGCCAGGGCTGATGGCGCGTAATTGAGTTCTTTAATCGCCGCTTCAACTTTGGCGGTAATCGCTTCACTGACGAAGCGATCTTTATTGATAACGTGAGAAACTGTTGAGGTAGAAACGCCCGCCAGGCGGGCAACATCTTTCATTGTAGCCAAGCATCACCTCTGCCTGTCTAAAAATGCGTCGATCTCTTCACGCCACGGTACGGAAGGTTGTGCGCCTTTACGTGTTACGGCAATCGCAGCGGCAGCATGGGCAAACCGAATCGCCTCTGGCAATGGTTTTTCTTCCAGCAACGCCGTGATTAACGCGCCGTTAAAGGTATCTCCGGCAGCAATGGTATCGACAGCCTGCACCCGGAATCCAGGAACGCGCTGACCTTCACCATTCACGCTAGCCCATACACCACGACTTCCTAAAGTAATCAGTACAGTATGGATACCTTTTTCATGCAGTACCTGCGCCGCCTTCGCTGCATCTTCATCATTTTCAACACGAATACCGGTGAGCTTTTCTGCTTCCGTTTCGTTTGGCGTAATAATGTCCACCAGCGCCAGCAGTTCGTCAGGAAGTTCGCGAGCCGGAGCCGGGTTAAGCGCAACGATAGTCTTATTTTGATGGGCGATTTTCGCCGCTGCCATCACACTTTCGAGTGGTGATTCCAGCTGCATTAATAATGCTGACGCGTTGGCAATACGCTCACGTTGCGCTTCCACCAGCGCCGGGGAAAGGGCAGCATTAGCGCCGGCATGAATACCGATGACATTCTCACCTTCGCCATTAACAAAAATCAGCGCCACACCTGTTGATTCGCCTTTGATCACGCTGACCGGAGTAATATCGATGTTATCAGTGGCGAGCTGCTGGCGAACGCTCTCACCAATACTGTCATCACCCGTACAGGCAATAAACGCGATATTCGCACCGCTACGCCCAGCAGCCACAGCCTGATTAGCGCCTTTGCCGCCAAATGCAACCTGATAGTGGTTACCGGTTACGGTTTCGCCTGGAGTAGGAAAAGATTGAAGATTAAGAATGTGGTCAGCATTAATGCTGCCAAGAACAACGAGGCTGCCTGCGTTTTGCATATTCGGGATGTCCATAAAATGCGCCACCGTGTTAGGGTGGCGCGTGCCCTGCTTTTCTTTATATTACACGTTCATCTGTCGATGACGTATTTATGTCACCATCAGGTCATACAACCTGATTAAAACTACTGCTTAACAACCAGTTTCAGATCAACCGGATACTTAGCCTGAACTTTCTCGCCTTTCAGCACTTTATCTGCGGTTTCGACGCCTTTCGCGCCAATCTGATCGGGTAGCTGAGCGATAGTCGCTGCTAGTTTGCCATCATTCACCGCTTTTTCGCCATCCGGTGTACCGTCAAATCCGACGACCATCACATCCGATTTACCGGCAGTTTGCAGTGCGCGCAGCGCGCCAAGCGCCATTTCATCATTCTGCGCGAATACAGCCTGAACATCCGGATGAGCGGTCAACAGGTTCTGCATTACGTTCAAACCTTTGGTGCGATCAAAATCTGCAGGCTGGCTGGCAAGAACATTAAACTTGTGAGCAGCAACGGCCTGCTGGAAACCTTCGCCACGTTCACGGGCTGCGGATGTACCGGCAATGCCTTGCAGCTCGATAACTTTGGCACCTTCACCCGCTTTCTTCGCGATGTAATCACCGGCGATTTTGCCGCCCAGTACGTTATCAGATGCAATGTGGCTCACCACTTCACCTTTCGTTGCCTGGCGGTCAAGAGTGATAACCGGGATGTTCGCCTGGTTAGCCATCTTCACAGCATTACCTACTGCGTCGGAGTCGGTCGGGTTAATCAGCAGAATTTTGGTGCCGCGAACGGTTAAGTCCTGCACGTTCGCCAGCTCTTTCGCCGGGTTGTTCTGGGAGTCCAGCACCACCAGGTTATAGCCAAGTTTATCCGCCTCTTTCTGCGCGCCATCTTTCAGCGATACAAAGAACGGGTTGTTAAGCGTGGAGACCACCAGCGCGATGGTGTCTTTTGCCATCGCATTCGCACTGACGGTGGCGCTTAGCGCAACAGCGGAAACCAGGGTAGCCAGTTTTTTCATGTTCATATTCAAGATGTCCTGTAGTCGTTATTACTGCTTTTTGTTGTCTACCAGCACCGCCAGCAAAATCACCACCGCTTTGACGATCATCTGGTAATAGGAGGAAACACCTAACAAATTCAATCCATTATTAAGGAAGCCAAGAATTAATGCGCCGATCAACGTCCCAACAATGCGACCTTTTCCGCCCGCCAGACTCGTACCGCCCAGAACCACCGCAGCAATAGCATCCAGCTCATAGCCAGTCCCCGCCGTGGGTTGTGCGGAGGAGAGACGCGCCACTTCAATGATCCCGGCCAGCGATGCCAGCAGACCACAAAGAGAATAGACGATGATTTTGATTTTATTGACGTTGATACCAGAAAGACGCGTTGCCGCTTCGTTGCCGCCCAGCGCGTAGATGTAACGCCCCAAACGCGTGTGATGCAGCATGTACCAGGCCGCGAGGAACACAATCCCCATGATCCAGACTGGCGTCGGTACGCCCAGCGGACGACCGATCCCAAACCAGCCAAACAGATCGGCGTTCTCAGTAAAGCCGGTATTCACTGGGCTACCGTTGGTATAAACCATGGTCACGCCGCGCAGTAAAAGCATCATAACCAGCGTAGCGATAAACGCCTGGACGCGACCTTTCGCTACAATCACCCCGGTTACCGCACCAATTGCGGCACCTAACGCGAGAGCGGCAGCGACAGCCACCAGCGCATTGACTTCAATGCCAACGATAGATGCAGCAACTGCGCCGGTCAGCGCCAATAGAGAACCTACCGACAAGTCGATGCCCGACGTCAGGATCACCAGCGTCATCCCGACTGCCATAATGGCGTTCACCGAGGTTTGCTGGAGAATATTGAATAAGTTATTGATGGTGAAAAAGTTCGGGCTTAACGTCGAGACAATCGCGATCAGCACCAGCAGAGCGATAAGCGATTTCTGCTCCATCAGCCACGCTTTCGTGAAATAACGGCGACCAGAGACAGTCTGGGTTGTCATTTTTTTACTCCTGATTCACGCGATTAAGCTTGCCCACAGCGGCAGCCATTAACACTTCCTGGGTGGCCTGCTCACGAGTAAATTCCCCGCTGAGATGCCCTTCATGCATGACGATGATGCGATCGCTCATGCCTAATACTTCTGGCATCTCCGATGACACCAGAATGATGCTCAAGCCATCGGCTTTGAACTGGTTAATCAGTTGATAGATCTCTTTTTTCGCGCCGACATCTACGCCACGGGTAGGCTCATCGAGGATCAACACTTTGGGGCGTGTCATCAGACCACGGGCAATCGCCACTTTTTGCTGATTGCCACCGGAAAGCAGACCAATTGCCTGTTCCATCGACGGCGTTTTCACATTAAACAGACGAATGAAATCACTTACTGCCTGCTGTTCATCGGCATGCTTCAAACTGCCGCCAGCGCGGCTGAAGTAGCGCAGCGCGGTCAGCGACATATTCTCTTTTACTGACATGCCCAGCACTAAACCGTCACGTTTACGGTCTTCGGAGATATACACAATGCCGTTTGCCAGGCCATCCTGCGGTGAACGGGTAACAACTTCATGCCCATCCAGGGTGACGTAACCGCTGGTGCGCGGCAGTGCGCCGTAGAGCACTTTCATCAGTTCGGTACGACCTGCGCCCATCAAACCAGAGACGCCAAGAATTTCGCCTTTGCGTAAAGTAAAAGAGACATCGTTAACGCCAGGTCCGCAGAGATTATCGACTTTCAGGCGAATATCTCCTGGCGCTTTGTCCAGGTGCGGATATTGATCTTCCAGCTTGCGGCCCACCATCATCTCAATCAGCGAATCTTCGGTCAGTGATGCTACTTCACGCTCAGCAATAAATTGCCCATCACGAAAAACGGTAACGTCATCGCAAATCTCGAAGATTTCTTTCATGCGGTGGGAAATATAGACAATACCGCGGCCTTGCGATTTCAGCTCGCGGATGACGCGGAACAAGGATTCGGTTTCGGTATCGGTCAGCGCATCGGTCGGTTCATCCATAATGATGACTTTCGACTCAAAGCTCAGCACTTTGGCTATTTCAACCATTTGCTGGTCACCGATGGAAAGATCGCCCACTAACTTGTCGCTTTTAAAGCGCAGGTTAAGTTTAGCCAGCAATTTATCCGCTTCGGCATACATGGTTTTCCAGTCAATTTTGCCAAAGCGATTAACAAACTCACGACCGAGGAAAATGTTTTCGGCAATGGTCAACTGCGGGATCAGGTTCAGTTCCTGATGGATAATCCCAATCCCGGCTTCCTGGGAAGATTTCGGCCCGGTAAACGTCGTTTCTTTCCCCAGCCATAAAAGCGTACCGGCATCGCGAGTATAGATACCCGTAAGCACTTTCATCATGGTGGATTTACCCGCACCGTTTTCGCCCACCAGCGCCATCACGCGGCCAGGATAGACATTTAACGCTGCACCCGAGAGGGCTTTTACGCCCGGGAAGGCTTTATCGATGCCTTTAAGCTGAAGTAATGCTTCCATGACGGCCTCAGAACGTCACGCCAGCACAGAGAATGATATTCGCATACGGAGAACATTCTCCGCTGCGAATTACCGCCTGACTTTCTGCGGTTTGTTGTTTGAATTGTTCATGCGTGGTGTAACGAATTTCAATGGTATTTCCCTGGTGTTTTTGCAGCTGCTCAAGGTGAGTGAGCAACGTTTCGTGGAGTTGCGGATTATGTTGTTTGATCTCTTCCGCGATAATGGCTGCCTCGACCTGCATTTCATTTGTGACGACGCCCAGCACCTGCATAAAAGAAGGTACACCCTGGGTTAATGCCATATCGATACGCGTTGTACTTTTGGGAATGGGTAAACCTGCATCACACACCACCAGCGTATCGGTATGTCCCAGTCGGGAGATCACCGATGAAATATCAGAATTAAGAACGGTGCCTTTTTTCATTTTTTTCTCCATCAGCGAAACGTTTCGCTGACCCGCAGTTTAATCCTGACTGAGTTGGGAAAACCATCGTGAAGTTACGGAAATGTGATCAACCTCGAAACGTTTTACATGGTGATTAACCATGAAAATAAATATCCTCCGGCATAGCCGGAGGTTTTTCAAATGCGCCTATAAGGCTCTCTTACCAGCCGCGCCCTAACAGGCGCACACGATCTGACATTTGCATCCAACTTC
>NZ_JBJQMA010000048.1:0-7933 GCF_046486065.1 Escherichia sp. WS547
GCATGACCAGCCAGGTAATGATTTACAGCGGCAAGTTTTACTTCAAATGAATGTTTCATAAACTGCACCTTCAGATGTCAGATTATGTCCAACATTTGGGGTGCAGTTCATCAAGCGTCGCATCAGGCGCTGAATGTCGGATGTGGCGTGCAGCCTACAAATCACACAAATTCAACTCGTTACGAGTATCCCGTCAAAGCAATTTTTTCGCTAACGTCCAGACCCCGGTATTCGTGGTGGAAAGCGCCACAACACCCGCGTTAATCGCATTACGCGCATCTTCTTCATCGCACACCAGCCCGCCGGCAATCAGCAGTTGGCGGATTTTCTCCGTCACCCAGCCCAGCACTTTAGGCATACAGCCTGGCAGGATCTCAATACAATCCGGATTCGATTGCGCAACTTGCTTATCAATGTTGTGAAACGAAATCGAATCAACAATAAACAGGCGATGAATACAGAAAAAACCTTCCGCTCTTGCCGCTTTCAGCATCGATGCTTTCGTGCTGATAATGCCGTCCGCCTCGGTCACCAGTTTCAGAAACTGAATCACCACTTCTTTGTTCGATGCGCCTTCCAGCAAATCAACATGAATAAAGGCATATTTTCCGGCGTTTTTAATCTTTTTAACGATATTACTGATGGTGCAGATATTGCCGTACAACACTGAAATAAACTGGCATTCAGAATCGATTGCCAGTTGCAGGCTGGCATTATCTTTAACGGCAGCAATCACCGGATTCTGGCGGAGCAGGTGTAAGAGGGGCATAAATTATCCTTATTATTTATCCAAAGCGGTAGGTGATGCCGAATCCGGAAGGCGGATAGCGCCACTGTTGTAGTGTTGATTCGTCGCACAGCAAACGGCAGGTGCCACACTCCAGGCAGCCGCGATAATCAACGCGTAAGTCACCTTCCGGTGTGAGCGAAAAAAGACCAGCCGGACAAGCGTTAATCAACCGTTGTACCGTCTGGCGCTCAACGGAGTCAGCCGGAACAATGTGCGGCGCATCGGCAACGCGCCAGAGATTACGGGCTACAGACATCGCAGACTCCTGATAACATCGCCCGCCAGATGCCACAGGCCGTGACGACGTAAATGACGCCAGAATAACTGGCGCAGCGGTGGAACAGGTTTATCACCCTGATCCCATAAATCGCGGGAAATATCCTGCATTAACGCAGGCCACGCACGGTACCAGCCAGGGCGTTGCAAAAGCGCCGGAACATGCTGATAACGTTGTAGAACATCCCATAGCAGGCTGCGCTCGACGTTGTGATGATAAAGCGGAAACAGATTTTGCGGCTCGCGGTGCTGGCAGGCGCTTATCAGCGTTTGTGCCGCCGCCTGCGCGCCAGTTAGCGCCATATCCATGCCGCGCACGGAAATTCCGGTATTGACGCAACTGCGCAACGCATCGCCCAGCAGCAGCCAGCCGTTACCGGCGTATTGCACCGGCATACTGTGCAAGCCACCTTCTGGCACCAGATGCGCACCATACTCCAGTGATTCCGTGTTTTTGATAAGCGGGCGCACTGCCGGATGCGTTTTAAAGCGAGCCAGCAGCTCGCTTGCCGGAACACGACTTTGCGTAAGGGAAGAGAGCGGGCAAACAATCCCTAACGAGAGCGTTTGTTGATTAGTATAAAGAAATGCGCCGCCGGGTAAGTCATCACAGATCCCGCCGCTGAACAGCAACGCTGCGCCTTCGTTATTCTCCAGATGAAAACGTTCTTCAATAGCGGATGTTTCCAGCGACAGCACTTCTTTGATCCCCAACGCCATCGCTTCGCCAGCAGGACGAGTCACTAACCCGTGACGTTCAGCCAGGACGCTGTTGGCACCTTCTGCCAGCACCACATAACGGGCGCGGAGAATATCGTCACCACAAATGACACCACACACCCTGCCGTTTTCTTCATACAGCGCATCCACCGTCGCACCGGGGATGCATTCGACACCTTCTTTTTCGGCTTCGGCAACCAGCCACGGATCGAACCGTGCACGTAATACACTCCAGGATTCACCGCCGGGCTGTAAGCTGGAAAACGTCGTTGCGCCATCCGGCGTTAGCAGAGAAAGGCTTTCGTGAGTGATGCGTCGTTCAAGAGGCGCGGTCAGATGAAATTGCGGGAGGAGTTCCGCGAGCGCATGGGTGTATAAACGCCCGCCGGAAAGATTTTTGCTGCCGGGGATTTCAGCGCGTTCCAGTAACAGAACGGACAAACCTGCCCGCGCGCAGCGTAAAGCACAAGCGGTACCTGCTATACCGGCACCAATAATAATAATGTCGCAGTTGTCTTCCATGTCATGCCCCAGATATCCAGAACACAACACCCTAACATGGCGTTACTTAAGGGAAATTGACCGCCGACACACTCTTATCATTCGCCGCGATAGATACAGCCTGCAGTACAGGTTTCTTTTACCATCACCGCACTTAACAGCGGCACAACGGGTTTAACCTGATCCCAAATCCATTTTGCTAAAACTTCGCTGGTTGGGTTTTCCAGACCTGGAATATCATTGAGATAATGGTGATCGAGGCGCTCGTAGGTTGGCTTAAACGCCGCTTTCAGTTCAGCGAAATCGATAATCCAGCCCGTATGCGGATCGACTTCCCCGGTAATTTCCAGTCGCACCATAAAGGAATGCCCGTGCAGGCGACCACATTTATGCCCTTCCGGGACGTGTGGTAAGCGGTGAGCGGCTTCGAAGGTGAAATCTTTAAATAACGTGGTGGACATCATAATTTCTCTACAGGACGATAAAACCGCCGTAGAGTACCGGAAAGGCTGTTTTTTCGCATTATCTAAAACGACTTTGTTGCGCAAAATCGCTGATTTATCTTATTGATGGGCAATATTCATTTGTTTTTCATTGGGTTGGTTAATCTATTTTGTTGTTAAAGACTATTGCTAAAACAGGTTAGTCGATTTGGTTATTAGTTATCGCTATCCCGTCTTTAATCCACACCGTTCACCCCGTTAACCTTATCTTCTCTTCTGTTTTATGGGCGCTGACAGGGCGCAGAAACAGCTTTGCTTACTGGAACATAACGACGCATGACGACACAGGTCCCACCTTCCGCGTTGCTTCCGTTGAACCCGGAGCAACTGGCACGCCTTCAGGCGGCCACGACCGATTTAACTCCCACCCAGCTTGCCTGGGTTTCTGGCTATTTCTGGGGCGTGCTCAACCAGCAGCCAGCTGCGCTTGCAGCGACGCCAGCGCCCGCCGCAGAAATGCCGGGTATAACTATTATCTCCGCTTCGCAAACCGGCAATGCGCGCCGGGTTGCTGAAGCATTACGCGATGATTTATTGGCGGCAAAACTGAACGTTAAGCTGGTGAACGCGGGCGACTATAAATTCAAACAAATCGCCAGCGAAAAACTGCTTATCGTGGTGACGTCAACGCAAGGAGAAGGGGAACCGCCGGAAGAAGCCGTCGCGCTGCATAAGTTCCTGTTCTCCAAAAAAGCGCCGAAGCTGGAAAACACCGCATTTGCCGTGTTTAGCCTCGGCGATAGCTCTTATGAATTTTTCTGCCAGTCCGGGAAAGATTTTGACAGCAAGCTGGCGGAACTGGGCGGTGAACGCCTGCTCGACCGTGTCGATGCCGACGTTGAATACCAGGCTGCTGCCATCGAGTGGCGCGCCCGCGTGGTTGATGCGCTTAAATCGCGTGCGCCTGTCGCGGCACCTTCGCAATCCGTCGCTACTGGCGCGGTAAATGAAATCCACACCAGCCCGTACAGCAAAGACGCGCCGCTGGTGGCGAGCCTCTCTGTTAACCAGAAAATTACCGGGCGTAACTCTGAAAAAGACGTTCGCCATATCGAAATTGACTTAGGTGACTCGGGCCTGCGTTACCAGCCGGGTGACGCGCTGGGCGTCTGGTATCAGAACGATCCGGCACTGGTGAAAGAACTTGTCGAACTGCTGTGGCTGAAAGGTGATGAACCTGTCAACGTTGAGGGCAAAACCCTGCCGCTGAACGAAGCGCTACAGTGGCACTTCGAACTGACCGTCAACACCGCCAACATTGTTGAGAACTATGCCACGCTTACCCGCAGCGAAACGCTGCTGCCGCTGGTGGGCGATAAAGCGAAGTTACAGCATTACGCCGCGACGACGCCGATTGTCGACATGGTGCGTTTCTCTCCGGCGCAACTGGATGCCGAAGCGCTGATTAACCTGCTGCGCCCGCTGACCCCGCGCCTGTATTCCATCGCCTCCTCGCAGGCGGAAGTCGAGAACGAAGTACACGTCACCGTTGGCGTGGTGCGTTACGACGTGGAAGGCCGCGCCCGTGCCGGTGGTGCCTCCAGCTTCCTCGCGGATCGCGTGGAAGAAGAGGGTGAAGTCCGCGTCTTTATCGAACATAACGATAACTTCCGCCTGCCAGCCAATCCGGAAACGCCGGTGATTATGATTGGCCCAGGCACCGGCATCGCGCCGTTCCGCGCCTTTATGCAGCAACGCGCCGCCGACGAAGCGCCGGGGAAAAACTGGCTGTTCTTTGGCAACCCGCACTTTACGGAAGATTTCCTCTACCAGGTGGAATGGCAGCGCTACGTCAAAGAGGGCGTGCTGACGCGTATCGATCTTGCCTGGTCGCGCGATCAAAAAGAAAAAATTTACGTACAAGACAAACTGCGCGAACAGGGCGCAGAGCTGTGGCGCTGGATCAATGACGGTGCCCACATTTATGTCTGCGGCGACGCTAATCGCATGGCGAAAGACGTTGAGCAGGCACTTCTGGAAGTGATTGCCGAATTTGGTGGCATGGACACCGAAGCGGCGGATGAATTTTTAAGTGAGCTGCGCGTAGAGCGCCGTTATCAGCGAGATGTCTACTAATGAGCGAAAAACATCCAGGGCCTTTAGTGGTCGAAGGAAAACTGACAGACGCCGAGCGCATGAAGCTTGAAAGCAACTACCTGCGCGGCACCATTGCGGAAGATTTAAACGACGGTCTGACCGGCGGCTTTAAGGGCGATAACTTCCTGCTGATCCGCTTCCACGGCATGTATCAGCAGGATGACCGCGACATCCGCGCCGAACGTGCTGAACAGAAGCTGGAGCCACGTCATGCAATGCTGTTGCGCTGCCGTCTGCCGGGTGGCGTGATTACCACCAAACAGTGGCAGGCGATCGATAAATTTGCCGGTGAAAACACCATCTATGGCAGCATTCGCCTGACCAACCGCCAGACGTTTCAGTTCCACGGCATTCTGAAAAAGAACGTCAAACCGGTGCACCAGATGCTGCACTCGGTCGGTCTTGATGCGCTGGCGACTGCTAACGACATGAACCGTAACGTACTCTGCACCTCGAACCCTTACGAGTCGCAGCTACACGCGGAAGCGTATGAATGGGCGAAGAAAATCTCTGAACATCTGCTGCCGCGTACCCGCGCGTATGCGGAGATCTGGCTCGATCAGGAAAAAGTCGCCACCACCGATGAAGAACCGATCCTCGGTCAGACTTATTTGCCGCGTAAATTCAAAACTACGGTAGTGATCCCGCCGCAGAACGATATCGATCTGCATGCCAACGACATGAACTTCGTGGCAATCGCCGAAAACGGCAAGCTGGTGGGCTTTAACCTGTTGGTGGGCGGTGGGCTTTCTATCGAACACGGCAACAAGAAAACCTACGCCCGCACGGCGAGTGAGTTTGGCTATCTGCCGCTGGAGCATACGCTGGCGGTGGCAGAAGCCGTCGTGACGACTCAGCGCGACTGGGGTAACCGTACCGATCGTAAAAATGCCAAAACCAAATACACGCTGGAGCGCGTGGGGGTTGAGACGTTTAAAGCGGAAGTGGAGCGTCGCGCGGGGATCAAATTTGAACCGATCCGTCCATATGAGTTCACCGGACGCGGCGATCGTATTGGCTGGGTTAAAGGCATTGATGATAACTGGCACCTGACGCTGTTTATCGAAAATGGTCGCATCCTTGATTATCCTGGGCGTCCGCTGAAAACCGGCCTGCTGGAGATCGCGAAGATCCACAAAGGCGATTTCCGCATTACGGCGAACCAGAATCTGATCATCGCCGGTGTGCCGGAAAGCGAGAAAGCGAAGATCGAGAAGATTGCCAAAGAGAGCGGGTTAATGAATGCCGTCACGCCGCAGCGTGAAAACTCAATGGCCTGCGTGTCATTCCCGACTTGCCCGCTGGCGATGGCCGAAGCCGAGCGTTTCCTGCCGTCTTTTATCGACAACATCGATAATTTAATGGCGAAACATGGTGTCAGCGATGAGCATATCGTGATGCGTGTAACAGGCTGCCCGAACGGTTGTGGTCGCGCGATGCTGGCGGAAGTGGGCCTGGTGGGTAAAGCGCCGGGTCGCTACAACCTGCATCTTGGCGGCAACCGCATTGGGACACGTATCCCACGGATGTATAAAGAAAACATCACCGAACCGGAAATCCTGGCGTCGCTTGATGAACTGATAGGGCGCTGGGCGAAAGAGCGCGAAGCGGGTGAAGGCTTCGGCGACTTTACGGTGCGTGCGGGCATCATTCGCCCGGTGCTCGATCCGGCGCGCGATTTGTGGGATTAACCATCAGCCCGGTCTTGTAGGCCTGATAAGACGCGTGAGCGTCGCATCAGGCAAGGCAAACAGTGAGGAATCTATGTCCAAACTCGATCTAAACGCCCTGAACGAACTGCCGAAGGTAGATCGCATTCTGGCGCTGGCAGAAACTAACGCCGAACTGGAAAAACTGGACGCTGAAGGCCGCGTTGCCTGGGCGCTGGATAATCTGCCCGGTGAATATGTACTTTCTTCCAGTTTCGGCATTCAGGCGGCGGTGAGCCTGCATCTGGTGAATCAGATTCGCCCGGATATTCCAGTGATCCTCACCGATACGGGTTACTTGTTCCCGGAAACCTACCGCTTTATTGACGAGTTAACGGACAAACTCAAGCTCAACCTGAAAGTGTACCGCGCTACCGAAAGCGCCGCCTGGCAGGAAGCACGTTACGGAAAACTGTGGGAGCAGGGTGTTGAAGGCATTGAAAAGTACAATGACATCAACAAAGTCGAACCGATGAACCGGGCGCTGAAAGAACTGAATGCGCAAACCTGGTTTGCTGGCCTGCGCCGTGAACAATCCGGCAGCCGCACCAATTTACCGGTGCTGGCAATTCAGCGTGGCGTATTTAAAGTGCTGCCGATTATCGACTGGGATAACCGAACTATTTATCAGTACCTGCAAAAACATGGCCTGAAATATCACCCATTATGGGATGAAGGATATTTATCGGTCGGTGATACCCATACAACCCGTAAATGGGAACCCGGCATGGCGGAAGAAGAAACGCGTTTCTTTGGCTTAAAAAGAGAATGTGGGTTACACGAAGGGTAAATATTGCCGGATAAATTAAACGCCTCTGTCAGAAATGATGGGGGCGTTTTTATTTTGCGAGCAGCATTCCTGATTTTAAACGTGAACGCCGCTGGAAGAATTATCAGGTATAGAATGGCGTTGGGTGCTTGAGGCTGTCTGGCGTTAAGCATTCGCGAGGTTCCAGATGGACAAAAGCCCCAGGCGATATTTCTATCAACCTGAGGCCAGCGTTCGAACCTAAGCAATTCGAATGTTAGTCTCTTCTTTGCAGGGAGGCAAGACATGCTGACAAAATATGCCCTTGTGGCAATCATCGTACTGTGTTGTACAGTACTGGGATTCACGCTGATGGTAGGCGACTCGTTGTGTGAGTTGAGTATCAGAGAACGTGGTATGGAGTTTAAGGCAGTTCTCGCTTACGAATCGAAGAAGTAGCCACCACGCGGGGGTAAAACCCATAAGCGCTAACTTAAGGGTTGAACCATCTGAAGAATGCGACGCCTCGGTGCCTCGTTAAGACGATGCCTCGCGTTCTTCAATTGCGTTTTGTAGGCTGTCAGGGATA
>NZ_JBJQMA010000049.1:0-7701 GCF_046486065.1 Escherichia sp. WS547
ATCCCTGACAGCCTACAAAACGCAATTGAAGAACGCGAGGCATCGTCTTAACGAGGCACCGAGGCGTCGCATTCTTCAGATGGTTCAACCCTTAAGTTAGCGCTTATGGGATATCTCCCCGGTTCAGATGAACCCTCACCATCAGACGCCCTATCTGGATCTCATCGCCCTGGCGCAGCTGTATCAGGTCTGATGTTGCTGTGACTTTTGCCTGGTTCAGCCACAGTTGTGCCGTCTGCGGGCGCAGACAAAATGTGCCATCGTGCAGGATAACGGTAAAAGCCTGAGCCGGAATGCTCTGCTGACGATCCTGTACCGACCAGTGGCATTCGGGGCCATGGCCGACATTTCCCTGCTGTGTGAACAGACAGCGCGCCGCCCGCCCGCTTTCCAGCTCACTGCCGTTAATGACCTGCAATGAAAGCGTCTGTAGTTTCTCTTCCGGCATATTCTGCTCCGTGATTATCATAATTTACGACCGTACCCTGATGGTGACTGAAGGTCGTTCTTCCGGTGTGCCGAGGAAGCTGGTCCAGCCCAGCAGCGCACTTTTGTTATCGCCCAGGCGCATTGCGCCCACCTGCTCCGGCGCCAGCCCCAGATGTAAGTCCCAGGCAAGCTGATCGCGCAGGATGAAGGACACAAACATCGTCAGTGGCAGGAAGTTTTCGCCGGACGGCAGAAAAGAGAGGAACTGTTTTCGGGTCAGGCTGGTAATACTGAGCTGGAATTTTCCGCTGAGATCGGGCACCCGTGTACCCAGAACAAAGTTGCCCAGTACCGATCTTCCTGCCAGTTTTTCGCCATTTTTAAGTGAATAACTCCCCAGGCTATTTTGCTGATCCGGTTCAATATCCACCTTGCGACGTTGCCAGTTTTGCAGCGTCACGTCTGACAAATCAAAACAGTGGGACACCAGACCGCAGATTATTTCCGGGGATCGTCCCGGATTTGCCAGGATCCCGGAATACGCCAGCATTTTGCTGTGATTAATCGCCAGCTTATCGCGAAGCTGGCGGTGGCCCAGCCCAACAAGGGAGTACATGCGCTGCGAGAACGCATCCACACCGCCGTTACGAAAACTGATGTGATAGCGGTACTTACGCCAGATATGCCAGACAAACTGGGTCAGGCGGTGGCTGAACATATCCAGAAAATCACCTACCGGACTTTGTTCATGTACCGCTTTCCAGGCCAGGTGATCGAGGTAATAACCGGGGAGAGGCGACTGGCTCCCCTGTAACCCCATAAAGGTAGTGGTCATCCTGAATGCCCCTGACGTATCCCGTTTCAGCGCACTGATATCACTCAGGGGAAACGCAAGGCTGGCATCGGCGCTGAAACGCAGGATTTCCTGTGCCGGATCGTCGCGCAGGGATAATTCCGGCGTCCCCTTTTCACCCTGTGCCAGGCGGTGCAACAGCTCCGCCATCGCAAAAAAATTGTAAGAGCAGGCGTTATGAAAAACCTGTGCCAGCGGATCATTCTGCTCTTTATCTGCCGGGGGATTTCCCGGACTCAGATAAGAGGATGCTGCCCGGTTCTTTCCGTCCATTTCCATGTCTCCTGGCTTTCTGTGTTCACAACGGTCAGCATGTGGAATGAGTTAACGCTGGCGTACAGCGACAGAAAATGCGAAAGCACCGTACCGAGCAGATACATTTCCCCTTCACAGACAAACGGCTCCGGGTGCAGATACAGCGTGGAGGCCAGCCCCCGGACGGGAATGCCCGTAAACAGGCGGTCGACAGGGCGAGTCTCCAGACGCTCAATGGCATCCAGCTTTTGTTGTGACAGCCGCGCCGTCTGCGGATGATGGATTGCGTGGCGATCAAAGTTGGCGATGACCTGCTTCAGCGCGTCCGTATCCAGTAATGACAGATAATTCAGGTTCATGGCGGAGAGCAGGGACCAGTGCAGGCTGCCATCAATGACCGGCCAGAGCGGTTGCGTCGGGCGGGTAATGTTGCGAAATGAAGCAACAGCCGCATTTTTACCGGTTGTGCCGGTGATATCGCCGGAACGAATTTGTGACGGAAGCTCACGGTTGGTACAGGTCAGCGATACCGAAACCACTTCATTACTGAGCAGCGATTCGTCTGACGGATAACTGCCATCAGCATGTATAAAAGCAAGGGTATGATCAAAGCCGCGATGGAACAGGGATGTTTTGGTCCGGTGATGCCAGTACACCACTTCCCGCTTCCGGCTGTATTCCATCTGATGGCTGAAACTTTCAAAGGCAGGCCACTGGCGCGCGGCCTGCGTCGAAACAGGACGCCCCAGATCTTTTTTCCTGAACATATCCTGCACCTAGCTTATCACGCCGTTAACGGAAAAGACATCGTAATGTTCCGGATAATGGCGGCTGGGAACCAGCGGATAGTCTGCCCGCCGGTTGTCCAGCGTGATGGCTTCTGCATGGTGGATAAATAAATTAATGGCAGGTGCGCAATACAGGCGCAGGGAGTCGCGGCGCAACCGGATGTCCACGGGCAATGGGCGCGAAAAACGCAGTTGCAGGGTAAAGGATTCAGCCTGCAATCCGTCAGGCAACGCCGGACAACCACAAAGATCAAAAAAGAGAAACGCATCCGGGTAACAGAAATACTCCTGAAGGATCCGGTAGCCGCTGTGGACGTTTTTCGGCCAGGGCAGCATGGCATCCTGTGGCTCAAAACCGACAGCTTTCAGCATAAACTCAGGCAGGCGAATATGCTGTTCACCCACAGTCAGGTCGGCACCCTGCAAGTATTCACAGAACCATAAATAAAGCTGGTCACGGGTATAGTTGTCGTCATTGCCGAGCCAGAAGCGAAGTTTGTTCAGATCCAGCGTGCGGAAGTCCGTTCCCGGTGCGACCGAAAAGGTGATGTTGATAACACCATTACGGGTCGTACTGCGGTTTTCAATCTGCTCCAGGCGAACGGGCAGCAGCCAGATATCCCGGCAGAGGGTGAAGGTACAGGGAGGCGGCTCCTCCTTTTTAGCATCGGAGGGCAGCACTTCATCGACTCTAATTTCCCCGGCGTTGGTTGTAAACTGCTCATTACGGGGGATTAACACCGGCACAGAAGACTTATCCATATCCGGCGTATATTCAATAAGGGTCATTGCCGGAACCGGACGCAGGTAATTAGGCCATAGCATCTTAATAAGCCCGTGCGTCAGTTCTGGGAATTCATCCTCAATTTTCTGGCGGAGATTGCCGGTAAGAAAAGCCACCCCTTCCAGCAGGCGTTCAATATCCGGATCTGCATCTTTTTCGGCCAGGAAGCGGGCAAGATGGGGTTTTTCCGTTGCCAGCAGCTTGCTAAGCTGGCGCAGGTAATCGAGTTCTTCCCGGAAATAGCGTTCTTCAAATTCCATTTGTCAGTCCACCCGGTAATGCTGGCTGCCATTCGGTGCCATATCAAATTCAAGCACCTCATGCGTTTCGTTAAATGTCACCCAGGCTGTAATATGAAACGTCATATCCAGCGGGCTGGAGGCGGATGAAACCACTGCCTGCACTTCAGCGCGTGAGATCCGGGGTTCATAGCGTTCTATACATTGCGCGATGGCCCGACTCATTGATTCGCGGAAGTTTTCAGCCCCTTCCGGTTCATCAATGCCCAGCTCAGGCGCACCCCGGCAACTACCGGACCGGGTATTAAGAATGTTTCGTAGGTTCTGGCGAATGGATTGCCTGAGCGAATGAATACTGCCTCCCTGCCGGTTTCTGGCTGAAGAGGCTTCCATACGCTCAAAAAGAGAACCTGTGGTTCTTTCCCGATCCGGTATCATGGTGTGTTACTCCCTGTCTAACCGGCCAACCAGGGAAAGCTCAAAATTTGCCCCCATAAATTTAAAATGAGGCCTCACGCTTAGCGCAACCTGGTACCAGCCGGGTTCGCCTTCTACATCCATAACCTCAACTTTGGCAGCGCGCAGAGGTTTGCGGCTGCGCACGTCTGCAGGCGGGTTTTCCTGGTCGGCAACATACTGACGGATCCAGGTATTAAGCTCTCTTTCTAAGTCGCTCCTTTCTTTCCATGACCCCAGTTGTTCACGCTGCAACACCTTGATGTAGTGCGCTAACCGATTGATGATGAAGAGATAAGGAAGCTGCGTACCCAGCTTATAGTTGGTTTCTGCGTCTTTTCCCGGAAAGTGCTTCGGTTTTTGTACCGAGTTTGCAGAGAAAAAGGCTGCATTATCAGAGTCTTTACGCATGGTAAGGGTGATAAAACCCTCTTCAGCCAGTTCAAATTCGCGGCGATCGGTGACCAGCACCTCGGTTGGGATTTTGGCCTGAATCTGCCCCATCGTTTCGAACAGATGCACCGGCAGATCTTTCACTGCGCCGCCGCTTTGCGGACCGATAATGTTTGGACACCAGCGGTATTTGGCAAAACTGTCTGCGATATTGCATGCCAGCATCCAGGCCGTATTACCCCACAGATAATCTTCGTGGTTCTGGCTGACATCTTCGTAATAGTTAAAGTTCTTAACAGGGTTATCTGTTGGTGAATAGGGCTGGCGAAGCAGGAAGCGGGGTGCCGTAAGCCCTAAATAGCGCGAATCTTCCGAGTCACGCAGGGCGCGCCATTTGGTGTAGGCCGGACCTTCAAAGATGGCATAAAGATCTTTGATATTAGGCAGTTCGGTCCACGAGTTCAGCTCCATAAACTCCGGGGAAACGGAGGACAGGAACGGTGCGTGCGCCATTGCGCCCACGGCACTGACGTATTGCAGCAGTTTCATGTCAGGCGCGGTATTTTTGAACTCATAAGCGCCCAGCACGGCAGCGATGGGTTCACCGCCAAACTGTCCGAAACCGGACGAATAAACGTGCTTATAAAATCCGGACTGAATAATTTCTGGCGCAAACTCAAAGTCTTCCAGAAGTTCCTGCTTGGTGACATGAAGCACGTTGACCTTGATGTTTTCACGGAAATCAACGCGATCCACCATGGTTTTCAGTGAGCGCCAGAACGACTCGACCTGCTGAAAGGCAGGCGCATGGATGATGACATCCATCTGGCGGCTGATGCGTTCATCAATATCTGCAATCATGCTGTCCACGGCCAGTTTATTGACCGGTTCGGCAGATGCAGTGGATTGCAGGATGCTGGCAATAAAGGCTGTCACACCCTGGCGGGCAACGTCATAACCTTCTGAACCGGGCTGAATACGGGTCTGAGCCATGATTTGATCAAGCAGCGACGATGCCTGATCAGTCTGCCCGGCATGACTGGAAACGAGTTCCTCTTCCTGTAAAGACATACTGAAAATCCTTCTGTTTTAGCTGTGTTTCTGAAACCGGGTTTTCGCCGTCAGTGAAGTACGCGCCGCCAGTACGGCGCGCTCTGCTGAAACTCACAAAGATGGATAATCTCATCCAATAGATCACTGATACGGCGATCCAGTGTTGTAATCAGCGCATCCACGCCATCCCGGTTGATTTCACCGGACGGGCTGAAACATACCCGGTAAACCGCCTGCAAAATGTCTTCGTCAGAGAGGGGGTGTTTCCCGGAGATATTTTTGTGTGCCGCCATGTCTGGATAACCCTGTTTAATGAAATAGTGGTGGTTATTTCCCACTCACTTGGCCGATTTCTTTGAGCAACTGCTCGCGGGACTCCTCATTTTCCAGCAATGCCTGGAGCTGGGTACGGAATGCCGGAAGGTTGCCCATCGGCCCCTTCAGCGCAGTCAGTGCTTCACGCAATTCCAGCAATTTATTAACTTCCGGAACCTGCCGGGCCACGCTGTCCGGTGAAAAATCATCCAGTGACTTGATATTCAGCGCCACATTCAGTTCATCGTCCGTTGTGCTTCCCTTCAGCGTGGCGGGGACGGTAAAATTGAGGCCAATGGCTGCTTCAGCCATCACCGCACCGAAATTGTGCTTGTTAACGGAAACTGCCTGACGTTCATCCAGTGGGGATGTCTCCTGCGTATTTCCGGTATCGCCGACAACGAGCATGTTAAGCGGAAGCTCCACTTCAGCCGTCTGGCCGTCCGTCTTCGGGACATAGGATATATTTATACGCTCGCGAGGCGCGACGCTGCCTTCAAATTTTTTGCTCATAAAAGTGATCCGTCATGTTATCTCGTACAGGCCATGAACACGGCATATTTGTACCGCAAAAAAATATCGGCAATGCCGCCCTAATGGCGGTGAAAATAAAATCACCACTCCTTCATCACCCCGCATTCTACGCTTCAAAATAAATAAGAAAAGGACTTTTTATCGATCGTAAAGAGAGGTGTTCTGCAAGCGTTAAATAGATTGTGTGAACCTGCGAAATTCGCGTCAGGTGTATTATGGCAATAATTTAAATATAGAGTTTTTATGTAACTTATTGAATTATATAATAATTTCATTAAACATAAGCTAATATGATGATTGCTTGTTTATATATTTGTTTTGTGATTGATTAAGTGGGTATTTTTAAGGAATATCTCAAAAATTATCAAAATGATAATTCAGAAAGGATAAATACAATATTTATTCATGATTCAGCTTTGGCCATTTTATGGAGGCAATACGGACTTTGAATAGTTGGGTATGGTTATCCAGATATATATTATTAACTTATTGCTGAATAAGAGATTTAATGATTTTAAAAATAGTTTTTACGACAACCGTAAATTCTAGCTCGGTTTGTATGTAAAAAATACTGAAAAATGATGCGGTTCCGTGAAGTGAGCTGCATCTGCCTGTCTGGGATTAACGGCAGGTCATTGTAAGTAGTAATTAACCACGTTAACAAGGAGTTTACAAATGCCAACACCGTGTTATATCTCCATCACTGGTCAGACCCAGGGAAATATTACTGCAGGTGCATTTACCGCTGATTCTGTCGGCAACATCTATGTGCAGGGGCACGAAGACGAGATGCTGGTGCAGGAATTCCTGCATAACGTTACTGTCCCGACCGATCCTCAGTCCGGCCAGCCTGCGGGTCAGCGTGCTCACAAGCCGTTCATTTTTACCGTGGCGCTGAACAAAGCTGTTCCGCTGATGTACAACGCACTGGCCTCCGGCGAAATGCTGCCAACCACTGAACTTCACTGGTGGCGTACCTCTGTGGAAGGCAAACAGGAGCATTATTTCACCACCCGCCTGACCGATTCGACGATTGTCGATATGAAACTGCATATGCCGCATTGCCAGGATCCGGCGAAACGCGAGTTCACCCAGTTGCTCGAAGTTTCACTGGCCTACCGCAAAATAGAGTGGGAACACGTCAAGTCTGGCACCTCCGGTGCCGACGACTGGCGCGCACCGCTGGAAGCATAAGTTAAGCCAACAGCATCCGGCTATTAGGCCGGATGCTGTTTTTGTATTACGCCGTAAAAAGAAAGGTTGTCAGTAAGGGGTTACGTTCACGGGAGATGGCGGATGCCGGAAACTTCGGCGGTAGCGTGCCTGAACGCAAGCGTAACACTGTACTGTTACAGCCGCTTTAACAGCGAACTGTCTGTTTTTCCTTAAACCCGGAGGTTGCTATGTCAACCGGATTACGTTTCACGCTGGAAGTGGACGGCCTGCCACCGGACGCGTTTGCGGTGGTCTCCTTTCATCTGAACCAGTCACTCTCTTCGCTCTTTTCCCTCGATCTCTCTCTGGTCAGCCAGCAGTTTCTCTCCCTTGAATTTGCGCAGGTGCTGGACAAAATGGCCTACCTGACGGTATGGCAGGGCGATG
>NZ_JBJQMA010000050.1:0-5793 GCF_046486065.1 Escherichia sp. WS547
CTGAATTCACTGTCGGCGAAGGTAAGTTGATGACTCATGATGAACCCTGTTCCATGGCTCCAGATGACAAACATGATCTCATATCAGGGACTTGTTCGCACCTTCCCTAAGTCATCGACCAGTTCATCTGTAGAGTAAGAGTTCCATAAATTCCAGAGCAATGCCGCATCAGATTGTATACTTCCTGTTTGTTGATTATTCAGAATTCGCCTTTGTAACTCGGCAAACGCCAGCTGCCAGTTTTCAGGATAAGAGCGGTAATTATTGTCGGGGTCATATGCCCTGGTGTTATTCGCGATGCGCTTCCATATTTGGCCATCTTTGTACAGATAATTGATCTCTCTGGGGCGAGAGCGATGAGGAAAAGCAAATCGATTAATATCGCCAGTTACCGGAATGACTGCATCATCAGCCACCCATGGGCGTTTGTTTTTACTCTCAGGGGAGGTTTCAACTTCAGGAGTGGCTTTGGTGATGGGGGGGATATGCACGTTTGCTAAAGCATTTTCCACATAGCCTTTTTTCGTTTTCTCTGCGATCAGCTTAAGCTCCGCTTTTGCCGCTGCCGCAGCATCCGCAAAACTTTTTACCTGGTTTTGCCCTTTGGTGCCAACTTTTCCCCAACAGATATGCAACTCGTTTCCCTGTTGCTCCACCGCCCAGAATTTATGTGATTTTTCGTCCTGAAAGATAAAGTGCCTCATTCTGCATCCCTGTAATTTTATCCAGTTGAATGCTGATGCTACCAGTATTTATGCGGGTTAGAGAGAGACAAAATCGCAAGAAAACAACTTTAGGAATTTATAAAGAAAAGGCGCTGTCGATACAGCGCCTTGAAAGGAGATTATTTCACCTGATGACCCGGTTTAGCACCGGCATCCGGGCTTAGCAGGAAAATATCTTTCCCGCCAGGACCGGCAGCCATCACCATGCCTTCGGAGATACCGAAGCGCATTTTACGTGGTGCCAGGTTAGCCACCATAATGGTGTGACGACCAATCAGTGCCTGCGGATCCGGGTAAGCAGAACGAATGCCGGAGAAGACATTGCGTTTTTCACCGCCGAGATCCAGCGTCAGGCGCAGCAGTTTGTCGGAACCTTCAACAAACTCTGCGTTTTCAATCAGTGCCACGCGCAGGTCAACTTTGGCGAAGTCATCAAAGGTGATAGTTTCCTGGATTGGATCGTCAGCCAGCGGGCCAGTTACCGGCGCGGCAGCGGCTTTTACTTCTTCTTTAGATGCTTCCACCAGTGCTTCAACCTGCTTCATATCGATGCGGTTATACAGCGCCTTGAACGGATTCACTTTATGGCCCAACAGCGGTTGCTGGATACCATGCCAGGTCAGTTCTGTATTGAGGAATGCTTCTGCACGCTCGGTCAGTTTCGGCAGTACCGGCTTCAGGTAAGTCATCAGCACGCGGAACAGGTTGATGCCCATCGAGCAAATTGCCTGCAGGTCGGCATCGCGGCCTTCCTGTTTCGCCACCACCCACGGAGCCTGTTCATCGACATAGCGGTTAGCCAGATCAGCCAGCGCCATAATTTCGCGTACTGCTTTACCAAATTCGCGGCTTTCCCACGCTTCACCAATCACTTCAGCGGCATCCGTGAAGGTTTTGTACAACTGCGGGTCAGCCAGTTCGCTTGCCAGCACGCCGTCAAAACGCTTGTTGATAAAGCCAGCGTTACGGGATGCCAGGTTAACCACTTTATTCACGATATCGGCATTCACACGCTGAACGAAATCTTCCAGGTTGAGATCGATATCATCAATGCGCGAAGAGAGTTTCGCAGTGTAGTAGTAACGCAGGCTGTCAGCATCAAAATGATTCAGCCAGGTACTGGCTTTAATAAAGGTGCCGCGAGACTTGGACATCTTCGCGCCGTTCACCGTCACATAGCCATGAACAAACAGGTTAGTCGGCTTGCGGAAGTTGCTGCCTTCCAGCATGGCAGGCCAGAACAGGCTGTGGAAGTAAACGATATCTTTACCGATGAAGTGGTACAGCTCGGCGGTGGAATCTTTCTTCCAGTATTCATCGAAGCTGGTGGTGTTGCCGCGTTTGTCGCACAGATTCTTGAAGGAACCCATGTAGCCAATCGGTGCGTCCAGCCAGACGTAGAAATATTTGCCCGGCGCGTTCGGAATTTCAAAACCGAAGTAAGGGGCGTCGCGGGAGATATCCCACTGTTGCAGGCCGGATTCAAACCACTCCTGCATTTTGTTTGCCACCTGCTCCTGCAACGCACCGCTGCGGGTCCATGCCTGCAACATTTCGCTGAAAGAGGGCAGATCAAAGAAGAAGTGTTCAGAATCACGCATTACCGGGGTAGCGCCAGAAACCACCGATTTCGGCTCGATCAGTTCAGTCGGGCTGTAGGTCGCACCGCAGACTTCGCAGTTATCGCCGTATTGATCCGGGGATTTACATTTCGGGCAGGTGCCTTTTACAAAACGGTCCGGCAGGAACATGCCTTTTTCCGGATCGTAAAGCTGAGAGATGGTGCGGTTTTTAATAAAACCGTTTTCTTTCAGGCGAGAGTAGATAAGTTCTGACAACTGGCGGTTCTCTTCGCTGTGCGTCGAGTGATAGTTGTCATAGCTGATGTTAAAGCCTGCGAAATCAGTCTGATGCTCCTGACTCATTTCGCCAATCATCTGCTCCGGGGTGATACCGAGCTGCTGAGCTTTCAGCATGATCGGTGTGCCGTGGGCATCGTCGGCGCAGATGAAGTTGACCTCGTGGCCGCGCATTCGCTGGTAACGGACCCAGACATCAGCCTGGATGTGCTCCAGCATATGGCCGAGGTGGATTGAGCCGTTAGCGTACGGCAGTGCGCACGTCACCAGAATTTTCTTCGCGACTTGAGTCATAGTAGGCATTACTTCTTAATAGTGAAAAGGGGTTAGATAGTACCAAATGGAAAAATGTTAAGTAAGTACTTCTCTATATTCTTCAGGTAAACTATCAGCTGATGGTTTATCTATACAAAAAAGGAGTCGGGATGAACGAACAATCCCAGGCCAAATCACCAGAAGCCTTGCGCGCAATGGTCGCCGGGACACTGGCCAATTTTCAGCACCCAACCCTGAAGCATAACCTCACCACGCTGAAAGCGTTGCACCATGTCGCCTGGATGGACGACACGTTGCATGTGGAACTGGTTATGCCATTCGTCTGGCATAGCGCGTTCGAAGAGTTAAAAGAGCAATGTAGCGCCGAACTGCTGCGCATCACCGGGGCGAAAGCTATCGACTGGAAACTGTCGCACAATATCGCCACCTTAAAACGCGTGAAGAATCAGCCGGGAATTAACGGCGTGAAGAACATCATTGCGGTCAGCTCCGGTAAAGGCGGCGTGGGTAAATCCTCCACGGCGGTAAACCTGGCGCTGGCACTGGCGGCGGAAGGGGCGAAAGTCGGCATTCTGGACGCCGATATCTACGGCCCATCAATACCCACCATGCTGGGTGCAGAAAATCAGCGTCCAACTTCGCCGGACGGTACCCATATGGCACCGATTATGTCTCATGGACTGGCAACCAATTCAATTGGTTATCTGGTCACTGACGACAATGCGATGGTGTGGCGTGGTCCGATGGCGAGCAAGGCGTTAATGCAGATGTTGCAGGAAACCTTGTGGCCGGATCTCGACTATCTGGTGCTTGATATGCCGCCAGGCACCGGTGACATTCAATTGACACTGGCACAAAACATACCAGTAACTGGCGCGGTAGTGGTCACCACTCCGCAGGACATTGCGTTGATCGATGCGAAAAAAGGCATTGTGATGTTCGAGAAAGTCGAGGTTCCGGTGCTCGGTATTGTCGAGAACATGAGTGTGCATATTTGCAGTAACTGTGGTCACCATGAACCGATTTTCGGTACCGGTGGTGCAGAGAAACTGGCCGAGAAATATCACACGCAGTTGCTGGGGCAGATGCCGTTACACATCTCCTTACGTGAAGATCTCGATAAAGGCACGCCAACGGTTATCAGCCGTCCGGAGAGCGAATTTACCGCTATCTACCGCCAGCTGGCTGACCGCGTTGCAGCCCAGCTTTATTGGCAGGGAGAAGTCATTCCTGGCGAGATTTCCTTCCGCGCGGTCTAACGCGTATTAACCTTTTTGGTTGTTTTTCATACACCGCAGAGATGTTACATTGATGCGGTGTATTTGTTTTTGCCGCATTAATGAACACTTATTTAATGCTGCAAATATTCTGCGGACCTTCGTCCGAAACTCTATAAAGTCGATTGATCGTACAGGCAATGCTTCATTATCATCCTTCGTGGCTGTGTAGTGGATGTACAGCTATAGTTTGTTATGCACTCATTCTATCCAGGCATAACCTTTACTACAGGGATAACGTTCAATGAATAAGTACTGGCTGTCAGGAATTATTTTTCTTGCCTATGGAATGGCTTCTCCCGCGTTCTCTTCACAGACTGCCACATTAACGATTAATGGCAGGATCAGTCCCCCAACATGCAGTATGGCTATGGTTAATGGTCAACCTCAACAGTATTGTGGTCAGTTAACGTATGATGTTGATACCCGTCATCAGGTTTCTTCGCCAGTCAAAGGTGTAACGACAGAAGTGGTTGTTGCAGGTAGCGATAGCAAACGTCGAATCGTGTTAAATCGCTACGATTAATTTGCCACCCTGGTTTTTTAATCGGATTTAGAAAGCTGAAATCATTCGTGTGAATGATTTCAGCTTTTTTATTTATATCAATAATACCACTTACAAAAATCTGCATTAATTAATAGATGTGATAAATATTTAATATGTTTAAGTATTTGTTGTGTTTATATTGCAATAGTTAATTTGTTTTAAATCAATAAAACAATATGTTTACATTTCGGCAACTTTTTTGATGTGAGAAATTTGTTTCCAAGAGATACAGACTCTTAACAACCAAAAAATAAATTTTATTAAGGAACATATTATGAAACGTTCAATTATTGCTGCCGCTGTCTTTTCTTCTTTTTTTATGAGCGCTGGGGTATTTGCCGCAGACGTTGATACCGGAACATTAACCATTAAAGGGAATATTGCAGAATCTCCGTGTAAATTCGAAGCGGGTGGCGATTCAGTAAGTATTAATATGCCAACTGTACCAACCACTGTCTTTGAAGGTAAAGCTAAATACTCGACCTATGATGATGCAGTCGGTGTAACCAGCAGCATGTTAAAAATTAGCTGTCCGAAAGAAGTTGCTGGTGTAAAACTCTCGTTGATTACCAACGATAAAATAACCGGAAACGATAAGGCGATAGCCAGTAGCAACGATACCGTGGGGTACTATCTCTATTTAGGTGATAACAGCGATGTCCTGGATGTTTCTGCACCTTTTAACATTGAGAGTTATAAAACAGCGGAAGGTCAATATGCTATTCCGTTTAAAGCAAAATACCTGAAGCTGACAGATAATTCAGTGCAATCAGGTGATGTGTTATCTTCTCTGGTTATGCGTGTGGCGCAGGATTAATAAATAAAACTTCAAGTTTCTCCAGGTAATAAACATGGCCGCTATCCCCATGGCGGCCTTTTAATTTAAGAGGCATTAAGATGAAAGGATTATTAGCTTTACTCATTTCTTCTATGGTCCTTCCTGCACATGCCGGTATTGTTATCTACGGGACGCGTATTATTTACCCGGCAGAAAATAAAGGGAAGGTGCGAACAAGTCCCTGATATGAGATCATGTTTGTCATCTGGAGCCATGGAACAGGGTTCATCATGAGTCATCAACTTACCTTCGCCGACAGTGAATTCAGCAG
>NZ_JBJQMA010000051.1:0-4447 GCF_046486065.1 Escherichia sp. WS547
GCGCGGTGGTCCCACCTGACCCCATGCCGAACTCAGAAGTGAAACGCCGTAGCGCCGATGGTAGTGTGGGGTCTCCCCATGCGAGAGTAGGGAACTGCCAGGCATCAAATTAAGCAGAAGGCCCAGTCGGAAGACTGGGCCTTTTTGCGTTTCTACAAACACTCCCTGTCGTCATAACTACAAGCCATCCCCCCACAGATACGGTAAACTAGCCTCGTTTTTGCATCAGGAAAGCAGCTATGAACCACTCCTTAAAACCCTGGAACACATTTGGCATTGATCATAATGCTCAGCACATTGTATGTGCCGAAGACGAACAACAACTACTCAATGCCTGGCAGCATGCAACCGCAAAAGGACAATCCGTTCTTATTCTGGGTGAAGGAAGTAATGTACTTTTTCTGGAAGACTATCGCGGTACGGTGATCATCAACCGGATCAAAGGTATCGAAATTCATGATGAACCTGATGCGTGGTATTTACATGTAGGAGCCGGAGAAAACTGGCATCGCCTGGTAAAATACACTTTGCAGGAAGGTATGCCTGGTCTGGAAAATCTGGCATTAATTCCTGGTTGTGTCGGCTCATCACCTATCCAGAATATTGGTGCTTATGGCGTAGAATTACAGCGAGTTTGCGCTTATGTTGACTGTGTTGAATTGGCGACAGGCAAGCAAGTGCGCTTAACTGCCAAAGAGTGCCGTTTTGGCTATCGCGACAGTATTTTTAAACATGAATACCAGGACCGCTTCGCCATTGTAGCCGTAGGTCTGCGTCTGCCAAAAGAGTGGCAACCTGTACTAACGTATGGTGACTTAACTCGTCTGGATCCTATAACAGTAACGCCACAGCAAGTATTTAATGCGGTGTGTCATATGCGCACCACCAAACTCCCTGACCCAAAAGTGAATGGCAATGCCGGTAGTTTCTTCAAAAACCCTGTTGTATCTGCTGAAACGGCTAAAGCATTACTGTCACAATTTCCAACAGCACCAAATTACCCCCAGGCGGATGGTTCAGTAAAACTGGCAGCAGGTTGGCTTATCGATCAGTGCCAGCTAAAAGGGATGCAAATGGGTGGGGCTGCGGTGCACCGTCAACAGGCGTTAGTTCTCATTAATGAAGACAATGCAAAAAGCGAAGATGTGGTGCAACTGGCACACCATGTAAGACAAAAAGTGGGTGAAAAATTTAATGTCTGGCTTGAGCCTGAAGTCCGCTTTATTGGTGCATCAGGTGAAGTGGGCGCAGTGGAGACGATTTCATGAAGGATAACACCGTGCCACTGAAATTGATCGCCCTATTAGCGAACGGTGAATTTCACTCTGGCGAGCAGTTGGGTGAAACGCTGGGAATGAGCCGGGCGGCTATTAATAAACACATGCAGACACTGCGTGACTGGGGCGTTGATGTCTTTACCGTTCCGGGTAAAGGATACAGCCTGCCTGAGCCTATCCAGTTACTTAATGCTGAACAGATATTGGGTCAGCTGGATGGCGGTAGTGTAACTGTGCTGCCCGTTATTGACTCCACGAATCAGTACCTTCTTGATCGTATCGGAGAGCTTAAATCGGGCGATGCCTGTGTTGCAGAATACCAGCAGGCTGGCCGTGGTCGCCGGGGTCGGAAATGGTTTTCGCCTTTTGGCGCAAACTTATATTTGTCGATGTTCTGGCGTCTGGAACAAGGCCCGGCGGCGGCGATTGGTTTAAGTCTGGTTATCGGTATCGTGATGGCGGAAGTATTACGCAAGCTGGGTGCTGATAAAGTTCGTGTTAAATGGCCTAATGACCTCTATCTGCAGGATCGCAAGCTGGCAGGCATTCTTGTGGAGCTAACTGGCAAAACCGGCGATGCGGCGCAAATAGTCATTGGTGCCGGGATCAACATGGCAATGCGTCGTGTTGAAGAGAGTGTCGTTAATCAAGGGTGGATCACGCTGCAGGAAGCCGGGATCAATCTCGATCGTAATACGTTGGCGGCCATGCTCATACGTGAATTACGCACGGCGCTGGAACTCTTCGAGCAAGAAGGATTGGCACCTTATCTTTCGCGCTGGGAAAAGCTGGATAATTTTATTAATCGCCCAGTGAAACTTATCATTGGTGATAAAGAAATATTTGGCATTTCGCGCGGAATAGACAAACAGGGCGCTTTATTACTTGAGCAGGATGGAATAATAAAACCCTGGATGGGCGGTGAAATATCCCTGCGTAGTGCGGAATAATAAGATAGGGGAGCATTAGCTCCCCTGAAAATTATTTGCGTAGCCTGACCTCTTCTACCGCATGATTAGCACTTTTCGTCAGGATTAAACTGGCGCGCTCGCGAGTAGGTAGAATATTTTGCTTTAAGTTCAGCCAGTTGATCTCTTTCCACAACGTCATGGCAGTATTAATCGCTTCTTCTTTAGTTAATTTCGCGTAGTTATGAAAATAGGAATCCGGGTCTGTAAAAGCCCCTTCGCGGAATTTCAGGAAACGGTTGATATACCACGTCTGAAGTAAGTCTTCCGGTGCATCAACATATATCGAAAAATCGACAAAATCAGAAACAAATACATGATGTGGATCGTGTGGATAATCCATCCCGCTCTGTAAGACATTTAACCCTTCAAGAATTAAAATATCAGGCTGAACAACCGTTTTATCTCCATCCGGGATCACATCATAAATAAGATGCGAGTAAACAGGTGCTGTAACGTTTGGCACGCCGGATTTGAGATCGGAAACAAACTTCACCAGGCGATGCATATCATACGATTCCGGGAAGCCTTTCTTCTTCATCAGACCACGTTCTTTCAGTACCTGATTAGGGTGAAGGAAGCCATCAGTCGTGATCAGTTCAACACGACGATGTTCCGGCCAACGGCTTAATAGCGCCTGCAATACACGGGCGGTTGTACTTTTCCCCACCGCGACACTACCAGCAATACTGATAATGTAAGGAATGCGTTGCCCGTTGGTACCAAGAAACTGTTCCAGAACTGCCTGACGGCGCAGATTCGAGCTTATATAGAAGTTCAGCAAACGTGACAGAGGTAAATAGATCTCGGCAACTTCTTCTAACGAGAGATCTTCATTAATACCTTTGAGACGGGCGATCTCATCTTCCGATAACGTCATAGGTACGGAATCACGCAGAGCTGCCCACTGGTTGCGGTCAAACTGTAGGTAAGGCGTCATTAACGTTTGCTCTTTTATACTCATAAGCATGTTTCTGGCGGTCATAGCTCTATCGGCAAAGCGATATTTGCCATGGCGCGTCACAGTTCTGTTGAATGGGTTAATGGGCAGGAGGGTAACACCAGATGGGGAGGAATAATAAGAAAAAATCTCTCCCAGGAAGCTATCGTTGAAAAGCACTGTGACAGATATTCCATCTGATAAAAAGAATTATGGTTTAGCAGGAGCGCATTGTTGAGCACAATGATGTTGAAAAAGTGTGCTAATCTGCCCTCCATTCGGCTGTTTCTTCATCGTGTCGCATAAAATGTGACCAATAAAACAAATTATGCAATTTTTTAGTTGCATGAACTCGCATGTCTCCATAGAATGCGCGCTACTTGATGCCGACTTAGCTCAGTAGGTAGAGCAACTGACTTGTAATCAGTAGGTCACCAGTTCGATTCCGGTAGTCGGCACCATCAAGTCCGGTGGGGTTCCCGAGCGGCCAAAGGGAGCAGACTGTAAATCTGCCGTCACAGACTTCGAAGGTTCGAATCCTTCCCCCACCACCAATTTCGGCCACGCGATGGCGTAGCCCGAGACGATAAGTTCGCTTACCGGCTCGAATAAAGAGAGCTTCTCTCGATATTCAGTGCAGAATGAAAATCAGGTAGCCGAGTTCCAGGATGCGGGCATCGTATAATGGCTATTACCTCAGCCTTCCAAGCTGATGATGCGGGTTCGATTCCCGCTGCCCGCTCCAAGATGTGCTGATATAGCTCAGTTGGTAGAGCGCACCCTTGGTAAGGGTGAGGTCGGCAGTTCGAATCTGCCTATCAGCACCACTTCTTTTCTCCTCCCTGTTTTTTCCTTCTGTTTATTGCATTCAACAAGTCGGGCATGTTGCCTGGTTGATGTGGTGATATCACCGATTTATCCGTGTCTTAGAGGGACAATCGATGTCTAAAGAAAAGTTTGAACGTACAAAACCGCACGTTAACGTCGGTACTATCGGCCACGTTGACCATGGTAAAACAACGCTGACCGCTGCAATCACTACCGTACTGGCTAAAACCTACGGCGGTGCTGCTCGCGCATTCGACCAGATCGATAACGCGCCGGAAGAAAAAGCTCGTGGTATCACCATCAACACTTCTCACGTTGAATACGACACCCCGACCCGTCACTACGCACACGTAGACTGCCCGGGGCACGCCGACTATGTTAAAAACATGATCACCGGTGCTGCTCAGATGGACGGCGCGATCCTGGTAGTTGCT
>NZ_JBJQMA010000052.1:0-4405 GCF_046486065.1 Escherichia sp. WS547
CGTTCCCCATTGGGACCCCCTTTTGATTTCTTGTTTGACACTTGCAGTTGCCAGACCGCAAGGTGTTTTAACAAATCAAAAGGGGTTTTAATAACTGGCTTAAAGCTGAAAACTTTCCGGAACCCCCAGCCTAGCTGGGGGTTTTCTGTGCACAGCAAAACGCGAGGTCTTAGCCTCGCGTTTGTCTTTTACATCAATGGCTTTTGACCCCGCTGCCACCAGCGTAGCAACAATCGATCGGCGCTCTCTGCCGCGCTGCCGGTGAATCGGTCAATGAGTCGTTTACGCTGCATATAGCGTACATTGACCACTTCACGGCCTTCCATCAGGCTAAGAATAACTTCATCACTGGTGTTGATTTCATCAACCAGGCCTTTCTCTACCGCCTGTTGTCCGTACCAGTGTTCACCCGTTGCCACCTGTTCAATATCCAGAGACGGACGCATACGCTTCACAAAATCTTTAAATAACTGATGCGTTTCGTTCAGCTCTTCGCGGAATTTCTCCCGCCCTTCTTCGGTATTTTCACCCAGCAACGTCAGCGTGCGCTTATACTGCCCGGCGGTGTGCAGTTCGATATCAATATCTTTGCTTTTCAGGAAGCGGTTAAAGTTGGGCATTTGCGCCACCACGCCAATAGAACCCACAATAGCAAACGGTGCGGAAACAATTTTGTCTGCCACACAGGCCATCATGTAACCGCCACTGGCAGCAACTTTGTCTACCGTAACAGTTAAAGGAATGTTTTTATCACGCAGACGCTGCAGCTGCGAAGCCGCCAGCCCGTAACCATGCACCATGCCACCAGGGCTTTCCAGACGTAGCACAACCTGATCCTGCGGTTTGAATGCTGCGAGTACCGCCGTTATCTCTTCACGTAGCGAGTTCACTTCATGGGCGTCCATGCTGCCTTTAAAATCCAGCACCCAGACGCGAGGTTTACTGTCAGTTGCCACCTCGCCCAGTTTGGCTTTCGCTTTTGCTGCTTTCGCTTCTTGTTTGTGCTTTTTCTTCTGCGTTTTGTGCCACTGTTTTTGCTGATGAGTGTCCATCAGCGCCGCAGCCAGTTCTTCTTTCATCTCCTTATACTGTTCGCTGATATTGTTGACCCGTAACTCGCCACGCTGGCGTTTATTACGTTGAGCAACATTGACAATAATGGCGGCAATCGCCGCAATCGCTAGCACAACGGTAACGATTTTCGCCAAAAACAAACCATATTCAGACAACAATTCCACGAGTCCCCACCTTGGTTAAACAACGCTTTGGCTCACAGTTTACAACAGGCATGTTAAGCCGTCTCGCAGAGATGTTATTGCAGCGAAAGTATGACAAAGTATCCATTTTGCGGTGTTATCGCCCCAGGCTGATTGAAATGCCCTTCTGTTTCAGGCATAAAGCCCCAAAGTCATAAAGTACACTGGCAGCGCGACAGACAACGTCGTTGAGGAGTAGCCATGCATTACCAGCCAAAACAAGATTTACTCAATGATCGCATTATCCTGGTGACGGGAGCCAGCGATGGTATTGGCCGTGAAGCCGCGATGACGTATGCACGCCATGGTGCGACAGTGATTCTGTTGGGCCGTAATGAAGAAAAATTACGTCAGGTAGCCAGCCACATAAACGAAGAAACTGGACGTCAGCCACAGTGGTTTATTCTCGATTTGCTGACCTGCACGTCCGAAGATTGCCAACAACTGGCACAGCGCATTGCCGTTAATTATCCGCGTCTGGATGGTGTTTTGCATAATGCCGGATTGCTCGGCGATGTTTGCCCAATGAGCGAACAAAATCCGCAGGTCTGGCAGGACGTCATGCAGGTCAACGTTAATGCCACCTTTATGCTCACCCAGGCACTGCTTCCTTTATTACTCAAATCGGACGCCGGTTCACTGGTCTTTACTTCATCAAGCGTTGGACGTCAGGGACGAGCCAACTGGGGCGCATATGCAGCGTCGAAATTTGCCACCGAAGGGATGATGCAGGTACTGGCCGATGAATATCAGCAGCGCCTGCGCGTCAACTGCATTAACCCAGGCGGTACGCGCACCGCAATGCGGGCCAGCGCCTTCCCGACCGAAGATCCACAGAAACTTAAAACACCCGCTGATATCATGCCGCTCTACCTCTGGCTGATGGGCGATGACAGCCGCCGTAAAACCGGCATGACCTTTGACGCCCAACCGGGCCGTAAACCAGGAATTTCCCAATGAGTGATGAACGCTACCAACAGCGTCAGCAGCGAGTGAAAGAAAAAGTCGATGCTCGTGTGGCCCAGGCCCAGGATGAACGCGGTATTATCATCGTTTTTACCGGCAATGGAAAAGGCAAAACCACCGCGGCATTTGGTACGGCAACTCGTGCAGTAGGCCATGGCAAAAAAGTGGGTATCGTGCAGTTTATTAAAGGCACCTGGCCTAATGGCGAGCGCAATCTACTGGAGCCACATGGCGTTGAGTTTCAGGTGATGGCAACGGGCTTTACCTGGGATACACAAAATCGCGAATCTGATACCGCGGCCTGCCGTGAAGTCTGGCAACATGCCAAACGAATGCTGGCCGATCCTTCACTGGATATGGTTTTGCTCGATGAGCTGACTTATATGGTGGCGTATGATTATTTGCCACTTGAAGAAGTGGTGAAGGCGTTAAATGAACGTCCACATCAGCAAACCGTCATTATTACGGGTCGTGGTTGTCATCGGGATATACTTGAACTGGCGGATACGGTAAGTGAATTACGCCCCGTGAAACATGCGTTTGATGCCGGTGTAAAAGCGCAGATAGGGATTGACTACTAAGTGAAAGCACCTCAAAAGAAGCCTCTTGAGGTGCTTTAATCATGATTATATTCAAGCGGCAATAGCGAAATTCAGAATACGTGTAATCTCATTCAAATGTCCCGGATATGCTTCATGATTCTCAGCGTCAACATCTTCAATAAATAATATCAGTTCAGTAATTAACGCATTAGCATCGTCATAATTTATCCCGGCTAACTCTGGCGAAGTTTCAGTACCATAGTTAATCGTCAGGTTGTTCATAACTGTGAGGATATGGATAAAATATTTATGACAAACATTACATGTGGTTTTATTACCCAAAGTATTATACAGCATATCAAGTAATGCCAGTATTCTACGGTTTTGCACATCGTTCATAAAAAGCCTCCTATAACATTATTCCGCTGGCAATAAGTAATTTTGCCAGCCCCTCAGACGCCTTTAACCCACTAATGACCTGTGCGCGTAATATTTCATTTAATCTTTTTTGTTCAGCTGCCGTGCGTGTTTTATTAACGTATAAGCTTTTTAGATAATCACCCTTATCTATAAAGGCATTTAAAGCCTCAATCGCAGGCATGGCAGGTGCCGATGCCTGTAGTCTGGTTTCATTCACATTGATTACTGAACTTAGAAACTCCTTCCTGTTTTTCAGAGTGTTAAACTCTGTATTCTTAGAGTTTTTAGATGCTGTATTATAATAAAACATATTATCATGCACATTCGCAAAGGTATAATTTTCAATCTTATTGCTTTTTGTATAAATATCATTGCGCAAAACCGCCATGTTCTTTATAAGTCTTACCCAGTTTTCATCTGCCGTTTTGCCTATTTTTCCAGAATTGACTTTAATTATATATAACTCATTGAAATAATTTACCAAATCTTTAACCGCTGCTGCAGATTGAGCTAAATCTTTGCTATGTGAAACACCAAGTAGTGTTTGTGCGTTGTTTGCGTGATCCAGAGCCTGTTTAAGTAATGCCACTTGCTGACTTTCCGTAGTTGCCATATCCTTTGTCAGAAGTTCCACATAAGCGCTCATGCTATTAATGACTTCCATTGAAGCCAGTAATTTTTCTTTCTCGAAAGGGACTAATTGTACTTGTTTTGTATTTGGCCCTGAACGCTGGCATAATTTTCCGCCATTCCCATCACCGCCTATATCAATGGTATAATCAGGTCGCAGAGCACAATCCGGATTAGTCGCGTAGAAATTAACAAGGAAGTTTTCACGAGAAGCATAGTATTGTTTAAAGAAACTTGCATTCGCCGCTACTGCTTTGTTACCCGCAGTAATAACAGTTTCAGCTTGTTCGTTTTTCAATGCTTCAGTTGCACAACCTGAAAGCATTAACAGCGATAGAAATATTCCACTATATCTAATCATAACCCACCTCTTGACGTTGAGTTTATCTCAGATAATTAAATAGTAATGTGGCTATTTCCGGGTATTATTCATAAGCAAGTATGAAATTAAATTAAAATACTGCGACTATTTATCATGCTTCAAATAAATATCCTCCGGCATAGCCGGAGGTTTTTCAAATGCGCCTATAAGGCTCTCTTACCAGCCGCGCCCTAACAGGCGCACACGATCTGACATTTGCATCCAACTTC
>NZ_JBJQMA010000053.1:0-3408 GCF_046486065.1 Escherichia sp. WS547
CAGACCGCAAGGTGTTTTAACAAATCAAAAGGGGTTTTAATAACTGGCTTAAAGCTGAAAGCTTTCCGGAACCCCCAGCCTAGCTGGGGGTTTTCTGTGCACAAAAAAGCCCGTGAATATTCACGGGCTTTATGTAATTTACATTGAGTTATTTTTTCTCGGACAGATATTTCACAGTATCAGCATACTGCTGAACAAAAACATCCATATTGCTGGTATCCATACCCTGCGGATTCAGCTGATATTTACCGTTAACAAACATCGCCGGAACGCCACGCAATTGCACGTCAGCTGCAGCTTTTTCCTGCTGAGCGACCAGGGATTTCACCACGAAGCTGTTCCACGCCGCGTCGTACTCTTCACCTTTAATACCTGCGTTGATAAATACATCGCGGATATCAGATGCTGAACGAATGGTCTGGGTTTTCTGTACGCCTTCAAACAGCGGAACAGTGACTTTGTCTTCCACGCCCAGTGCCATCGCCACTGCCCATGCCTGAGTCAAATCTTTGCCCAGGTCACCACCCATGAAGTTGACGTGGTATTTAGTCATCTTCACGCCTTCCGGCAGTTTTTTCTTCACGTTATCAGAAATATGCAGAACTTCTTCAAACTGATAGCAGTGCGGGCAGAAGAAAGAGAAAAACTCCAGCACTTGCGGCGCGCCAGCTACCGGTTTTTCCAGGGTAGTATACTGTTTACCATCTTCATACTGCGCCGCCGATGCGCTAAACGCTAAAACTAAACCAGCCAGCGCCAGCCAAATCTTTTTCATGATCTACTCTCTCCGATTAATACATAGGTGTTAATTGCAAAGGGGGTTCTTGTAGAACTTTTGCCTGTTCTATAAAAGTCGCCGTCTGTCGCAGCCAGTAATCTTCCCCGGTTAACCACGGGAAATTTTTCGGGAACGCGGGATCAGCCCAACGCCGCATTAGCCAGGCAAGATAATAAACCAAACGCATGGCGCGTAAAGGTTCAATCAGTCCGATTTCAGCGGTGTCGAACTCGCTAAATTCTTCATAAGCTTCAATAATAGTTTCCAGTTGCATCCGCTGCTCGGCTTTATCGCCATTGAGCAACATCCACAAATCCTGAACGGCTGGACCATTACGTGCATCATCCAGATCAACAAACATTGGACCATCGCGCCAGAGAATATTCCCGGCGTGGCAGTCTCCATGTAGCCGCAGAACGGTGAAATCTTCCCGCCAGTGTGCTGTAACGGCGGCGATCAGCTCATCTGTCGCTTTCAGGAATGCCGCTTTCAACCCGGAAGGTATCAGTGTAGCGTCCTCAAACAGCTTGCGTGGCTCAATGAGATATTCATTCAGACCGATGGTCGGGCGATGGATAAAAAGCTGTTTGCGCCCCGTCTGGTGCATACGCCCTAAATAACGCCCAACCGCTTCCATCTGATCGATATTATCAGCTTCGAACTGGCGACCACCGACGCTTGGAAAAACAGCGAAATAAAATCCCTGATGATTCAATAAAGTCTGACCGTTAAAGGCCACAGGCGCTGCGACCGGAACTTCATCGTTAACCAGCTGCAACGCAAATTGATGTTCTTCGAGGATTTGATCGGCAGTCCAACGTTCAGGGCGATAAAATTTGACGACAAAACGTCGACGATCTTCGTCCTGAAATTGATAGACACGGTTTTCATAGCTGTTAAGCGGGGTAAGACCGGAATCCACCCGGATCCCATGCTCAAACAGAGCGTCCATGATGGTATCCGGGTGTAGTGTCTGGAAAGTAAAAGCGCTGTTGTTCATCCCATCATCCGGAAAACATTACGAATGATGAAGGATATCATTTCACGATGATTTTGGTGGCGCCGCTTACAAGCTTTTACTCTTTAATTACGCCGCGAGCGCGTAACAGCGCCGTTTTGAAGTCTTCTTCATAATCTTTCTGCAAACCCGGGATCACCGCATCTTTCGCGGAATCACGCATTTTCAGGTGATAGATCAGAATGTCATCCGTCAAATCCGCCAGTTCGCCGTCAAAACCTGACTCTTTCGCCAGTTTCTGCAAAAATTGCAACAGGTTAAGGTCTGGCTCTTTTTGCCAGGCTGGCTGGAGGAGTTCAATAACTTCATTCAGACGTTTACATTTCATAGTAATGCTCCTTACTCTTGAGACAGACACGTTAGCAGGGTCAATCCCACAATAAAAGAGGCGATATCGGTGAATCTGATGACGACGATAACAGGCGTTGTGCTGGCAGGCGGTAAAGCCAGACGAATGGGCGGCGTAGATAAAGGATTGCTTGAATTAAACGGCAAACCATTATGGCAACATGTCGCTGACGCGCTTATGGCGCAGCTCTCTCACGTCGTGGTTAATGCTAATCGTCATCAGGAAATCTATCAGGCAAGCGGTCTGAAAGTGATTGAAGATTCACTGGCGGATTACCCAGGCCCTCTGGCAGGAATGCTTTCAGTAATGCAGCAGGAAGCAGGCGAGTGGTTTTTGTTTTGTCCGTGCGATACTCCTTATATTCCCGAGGATTTAGCAGCCCGGCTTAATCATCAGCGCAAAGATGCGCCTGTCGTGTGGGTCCATGACGGTGAACGCGATCACCCGACTATTGCTCTGGTAAACCGCGCTATTGAGCCTTTATTACTGGAATATCTGCAAGCAGGAGAACGCCGGGTAATGGCATTTATGCGTCTGGCTGGCGGGCATGCGGTTGATTTCAGCGATCATAAAGATGCATTTGTTAACGTGAATACGCCAGAGGAGCTTGCCCGATGGCAGGAAAAACGATGATACCGTTACTCGCCTTTGCCGCGTGGAGTGGCACTGGAAAAACTACGCTGCTGAAAAAACTGATCCCGGCATTATGCGCCAGAGGGATCCGTCCAGGGCTGATTAAGCATACGCACCATGATATGGATGTTGATAAGCCAGGCAAAGATAGCTATGAGCTGCGCAAGGCTGGCGCGGCACAAACCATCGTTGCCAGCCAGCAACGATGGGCCTTGATGACGGAAACACCAGACGAAGAAGAGCTGGATCTACATTTTCTCGCAAGTCGAATGGATACCTCAAAGCTGGATTTGATTCTGGTCGAAGGGTTTAAGCATGAAGAGATCGCAAAGATTGTGCTGTTTCGCGATGGAGCCGGACATCGACCGGAAGAATTAGTGATAGACAGGCATGTTATTGCTGTAGCCAGTGATGTGCCGCTTAATCTTGATGTCGCATTACTGGATATTAATGATGTTGAGGGGCTGGCTGATTTTGTGGTGGAGTGGATGCAAAAGCAGAACGGATAAGCAAGAGTAGGCTGGATAAGACGCGCCATGAACTGAACCCCAAAACCTGGACAGTTTCAGTTAACCGGCTTTTTGATACTCAGTCCGGTATTCTACCGGGCTGAGTCCCCCAAGACTGAGT
>NZ_JBJQMA010000054.1:0-2313 GCF_046486065.1 Escherichia sp. WS547
TGCCAGACCGCAAGGTGTTTTAACAAATCAAAAGGGGTTTTAATAACTGGCTCAAAGCTGAAAGCTTTCCGGAACCCCCAGCCTAGCTGGGGGTTTTCTGTGCACAAAAAACCCGGTCACTTTTTTACAAAGTAACCGGGTAAAAATAATTTTTATTTTTTAACTGTTTTGAGACTTATAGAGATGTCTCAAAACTAAAATTTGGCTCCTCTGACTGGGATCGCCGTAGCCATTAACTGGCTGATTGGAAAGCTAAAACAAAAAAACGAGATTGTCAAGACCACCAGAATGACCACCTTTTTTCTGGTAAACATGAACTGAATCCTACGAAGTGTCACTTCACAGAGAAAATACTAAAAATTAAGTCGAGGGCACTGGATGCTAAGTTTTTACCCCTATATGGGAGGAAGGATTACACAGTACTTTATCTTTACTGGCGGCGACTTTATATGCTAGATATATTTCTTGCAATACTGTAACTCTGTGCGAGTAATTATATATAATTATTATTTGGATTGCTTTTTTTTCTGCGTTATTTTTTGTATGTAAAGTTCGGTATTTGTGTCAGGATACAATTTTTTCAATTTTTCAACCCAAATGAGGGCGTCATCGTACCTTCCACTATCCATCATGTTTTTGATAATATCTTTTATTGCAAATACACATCCGTTATCCGCAGATAAGTTTAGATAATATTCCGCTCCTCTAATATCACCTATTTTTAATAAATATTTTGACATCTGATATTGTGCGTAATTATTACCATGTTCCGCTGATTTTTTCAGCCATTGTATTGATTCATCTACTTTTCCTTCTGACTCAAGTTCTCTTGATAAGTTATATTGAGCTATAGCATTTCCATTATTTGCCGATATTATTAACCATTCGTGCTGTTTTCTGTATGATTTTGGCTCGCAAAAAAGATAATATTTGTACAATTTAAATGCAGCATCACTATCACCTTGTGATGCCTTAAGTTCTTCCTTCCTCACATCATCTGGTGATAAAAAATTGAGCGAATATGTTGATATTATCTTTTCGCGATCATTACTCATATGACCTCCAGAGATAAGGGGAATTGTTATAAATATAAAGAGAAAATACCTCATACCTATGGTTTCCTTCGCTTGAATGTAAACTCATGTCCAGGCTGATTCGTGTCCATTTGCAATTGATTGTTTGCATCATAAAATCCTCCCCAAGGCTCTACCTTACCATTTGAATAGTACCAGTCATATTGGTCAGGAGCATAGACTCTCACACCTAGTTCATCTGCCAATTGCTGTGCATAAGAGTTATTTCCTTTTCCTGTATTACAGGATAACAGTCTTACTGACATTCCAGGTTTAAATTTAGGATGATTTCGAACCTCATTAGCTAATGTCTTGACATCTATCTTATTATAATTTTCATCATATACTGATTGAGGATCACCATGTGTTCCAATTGTAATGATATTAGGATTATTCCAAACTTTCTCTGCATAATTTCGTATGTCTTCGTTGACTGGGAAGTGGTTTATATCTACGGCTAAGCCAAGAGGATCTGCATAATTTATTGGATTCAGCGGATATTTATATAAATTCCACCCCCCATTTAACCCAATCGGGTCCTGTGTAATATACCTCCCCTGTAACGGCTCGTAGTAACGATAACGATTATAGCACAGCCCCGATTCATCATCGTACTGCTGCCCCGGCAGGCGGTATGGCTGGAACAGATGATGCGGGTTCTCCTCATTAAGCTGATTCCCCCACTCGTCATACTCCCCACGCCATTCCGTTGCACCTTCAGTACTGATAAGCGCCAGCGGCAGTCCCCGGTGGTCGCAGTGATAAAGATGTATTTTTCGCTCAGGCAAATAAACTGGCTCGATCTGTGCCGCCAGCCGCTCCACCGTCAGCCCGCACTGCGCAAGCCACGCCCGGCTTTCGTCACTCACACGGTCTGCCCGGATTTCCCCCTCCAGCCTGTCCAGCAGCCGCACCAGTTCAGGCGGGAACACCACGCCGTGACCATCTTTACTCCCTTCCTGCTGTAACTTCTCCGCCAGGCTTCGCCGCTGCGCTTTCTCCAGTTCGGTCACGTCTGTTTCGATTCTGATGAGCGGGGTGAAGCTTCCCGGCTGGTACACCGTCTGGATACGCGTGGTGTCAGTCTGCACCGTCGTCAGCCTGTCGCCGTCCCACCCGTACCATGTCTCCTCCGGTTTACGCGACAGCGACATCCACCCCGTCAGGTCACGCTCCCGCCGCCATACCCGTTTCGCCATTCGCCGTCCCAGCGGGTCGTAGAGGTAGCGGCTCTCGACCA
>NZ_JBJQMA010000056.1:0-1364 GCF_046486065.1 Escherichia sp. WS547
ACCGGATTGGCACGGAGGCCAGTGCCAATCCGGTCGGTGGTCTGGTGGCAATAAAGTGAACTACTCCGCCTGTAAGTGGTATCAATCATCTGTAGCAATGAATCACTTCATTGGCGGGAAAAGTGGAGGATCTATCTACTACAAACCCATTCAATGCCCGACCGGATTTATCATGACAGGTACACGCATGTATGGCATTGGTGATGGCGTTGATGAGGAACACGTTGATGCTTATTGTTGCCCCTTCGGTTAAATCCCAGCACCAGGAAGATTCAGGCATGTAACAGTAATTGTGCCGCCGGACTCATAATTTCCCCACGCATAATTATTCACATACCAAACCTTGTTTTGGTCGGAGTATACCTGCTGAAACCCACCAAAAGGCGCACCATTAAGGTATGTCCACGAACAGTACGCATGTACGCCAATGCTCAGATTTCGGGTGTTTTTCCCGATATTGTACGTACTGGTAGTGAAGTTCACTTTTGCCGTTGTCCAGATACCGGATTGGCACTGGCCTCCGGGCCAATCCGGTGTGTGGAGGGCATTAGGTGGAAAGCTCAAGGTTACTCAACTTTCCAGCACTGGTTACTTGGGGCAATTTGACTTTTGTGCCATTGCCAGAATGGGAAATGCTGAGGATTCTCATTACTGCCAGGTAGTCGAGAGTCCATCTGGTTCACGAAAATGGTACAAATACGAGCACAAGACAGGTTGTATTGCGTCCTGTGTAACTCTCAATTAAGTTTGGTATCCAAATACTGAAAATACCCCTGAGCCACAAGAGTAGTTTTGGGCCGGATAAGAGGTGATCTGATAAGTTGCGCCAGCAGGGACAGCAAAAGAGATGAATGCTGTCTTCCCATAAGATGGGTTGTTGCTCGCATTTGTGCTAATCAATGCCCCTGCAACGTATCCCTGCAATCTGGATGTGTTAGCACAATCTCCCCCGGCGGAACCACCATTCCCTCCAGAGGCGTAAACAAACAGCGTACCACTTCCCGTATTGCGACCAGTAAATGATCCTCGGTGTGATCCAAGATTACTGTAACTACCGTTAGAGGAACCGGAAGTTCTCCACACACCGGATTGGCCCCCCTATTTCTATGATTAATCAATACATACTGCATCACAACGATAACTAGCTATTGAAGGTGGGTAAGCTGTTAGTTGCCAGTTTGATCCGGATTTAGATAACGAGCATTCTGAATAATCGTTTGAATTATGGAAACCCGTTGCTCTTACATGGGATAATGCGCAAAAAGTATGCTGCCCCAAGTTTGACTGAGAGTATGGGAAATTAAGCTGATAGGAGGAGACTTTCCCTATGCCTCCTCCTTTTTTCCACACACCGGATTGGCACG
>NZ_JBJQMA010000057.1:0-1343 GCF_046486065.1 Escherichia sp. WS547
CCCATAAGCGCTAACTTAAGGGTTGTGGTATTACGCCTGATATGATTTAACGTGCCGATGAATTACTCTCACGATAACTGGTCAGCAATTCTGGCCCATATTGGTAAGCCCGAAGAACTGGATACTTCGGCACGTAATGCCGGGGCTCTAACCCGCCGCCGCGAAATTCGTGATGCTGCAACTCTGCTACGTCTGGGGCTGGCTTACGGCCCCGGGGGGATGTCATTACGTGAAGTCACTGCATGGGCTCAGCTCCATGACGTTGCAACATTATCTGACGTGGCTCTCCTGAAGCGGCTGCGGAATGCCGCCGACTGGTTTGGCATACTTGCCGCACAAACACTTGCTGTACGCGCCGCAGTTACGGGTTGTACAAGCGGAAAGAGATTGCGTCTTGTCGATGGAACAGCAATCAGTGCGCCCGGGGGCGGCAGCGCTGAATGGCGACTACATATGGGATATGATCCTCATACCTGTCAGTTCACTGATTTTGAGCTAACCGACAGCAGAGACGCTGAACGGCTGGACCGATTTGCGCAAACGGCAGACGAGATACGCATTGCTGACCGGGGATTCGGTTCGCGTCCCGAATGTATCCGCTCACTTGCTTTTGGAGAAGCTGATTATATCGTCCGGGTTCACTGGCGAGGATTGCGCTGGTTAACTGCAGAAGGAATGCGCTTTGACATGATGGGTTTTCTGCGCGGGCTGGATTGCGGTAAGAACGGTGAAACCACTGTAATGATAGGCAATTCAGGTAATAAAAAAGCCGGAGCTCCCTTTCCGGCACGTCTCATTGCCGTATCACTTCCTCCCGAAAAAGCATTAATCAGTAAAACCCGACTGCTCAGCGAGAATCGTCGAAAAGGACGAGTAGTTCAGGCGGAAACGCTGGAAGCAGCGGGCCATGTGCTATTGCTAACATCATTACCGGAAGATGAATATTCAGCAGAGCAAGTGGCTGATTGTTACCGTCTGCGATGGCAAATTGAACTGGCTTTTAAGCGGCTCAAAAGTTTGCTGCACCTGGATGCTTTGCGTGCAAAGGAACCTGAACTCGCGAAAGCGTGGATATTTGCTAATCTACTCGCCGCATTTTTAATTGACGACATAATCCAGCCATCGCTGGATTTCCCCCCCAGAAGTGCCGGATCCGAAAAGAAGAACTAACTCGTTGTGGAGAATAACAAAAATGGTCATCTGGAGCTTACAGGTGGCCATTCGTGGGACAGTATCCCTGACAGCCTACAAAACGCAATTGAAGAACGCGAGGCATCGTCTTAACGAGGCACCGAGGCGTCGCATTCTTCAGATGGTTCAACCCTTAAGTTAGCGCTTATGGG
>NZ_JBJQMA010000058.1:0-1259 GCF_046486065.1 Escherichia sp. WS547
GCATGGTTGTTTATCACATCCGTGGTGCGGTTATTCAGCACCTCGGTGTTCATGTTCTTCTGCGCGTGGATGTAGACCTGTTCTTTCCCTGTCGCATCGTCAAACTTCAGTTCATTAAACCCGCTGCCCTTATAGGTTTTCGAACGAATGGTCATCTGCGTCTTTGTTCCCGGCAGGCTGCCGGGGGTGCGGTTTTCCTGGTGGTAGGTACGCCCCATAATAATCGGCTGGTCCGGATCGCCGTTGAGGAAGTCCACAATGACTTCCTGACCCACACGCGGTATCGCCAGGTTGCCAAAGCCGGTGCCTGCCCACGCCTGTGCCACACGGATCCAGCATGAACTGTCCTGGTTTGACGGGTTATAGCGGTCCCAGTTAAATTTCACCCGCACGCGGCCATGTTCATCACAGAAGATTTCTTCTCCTGCCGGTCCCGTCACGACGGCGCTCTGCGGGCCGTCCACCAGCGGTTTCAGCAACGGCTGTGGCCGCCATGTTCTGTCTGCCGGTATTACCGCAAAGTGGTTATTCAGCGTGGTACCTGAACCCCTGCGTCCCGGCACCGCCTGCGGCTGCTCGCCGTGCAGTTCACTTGCCACCACCTGCCATTCCCGGTTCAGGTTCGCCTGCGGATGCCCCGTCAGCGCAATTCGCCGTCCCGGCCATATCTCCGGCGAACGGCTTGTTCCGCGCGCCACTTCTGCGTTGTTTCGCCAGCCATCCATCTGCCAGCAGGCAAAGTTCTGCCCGTGGGCACCCTTGAAACGTCCGGGGTAGTCATACACTTCATACTGTGTGCGCTGGTAATCCTGGTGCTGGCCTTCCTGATCAAAACGCCCTGCCCAGCCGGGTCGTTTAAAGGTGTAGTCTTTGGTCACCACGGAAGATGGGCGGATTTGTGCGCTGTAGAGGAACTGGCTGATGCATAGGGTGCTCACCTCGGTACGGGTGTTCGGATTCCAGGGGATCTCAAAGGACTCCGGCAGATAACGCACGGTGTCGCACAGGACCAGGCTCTGGTCGGTACTTTTTTGCGCGTGCTCCTCATAAAAGAAGATGCCTTCCTCCGCCGCCATCCGGCACAGGAAATCGTAATCGGTTTCGCCGTACTGGACACAAAACTCACGGGAAGGATGCGGCTCGCTGAACAGCGGACTCCACTCGGTCACCCCGTTTTCTTTCAGGATCGTCGCGAGTATGCTTTCGATGTCCTCATTCTGGAAGATACGGAAGTTCTGGCGCAGCCCTGTGCGCCACAG
>NZ_JBJQMA010000060.1:0-1195 GCF_046486065.1 Escherichia sp. WS547
GGAAGGTGCGAACAAGTCCCTGATATGAGATCATGTTTGTCATCTGGAGCCATGGAACAGGGTTCATCATGAGTCATCAACTTACCTTCGCCGACAGTGAATTCAGCAGTAAGCGCCGTCAGACCAGAAAAGAGATTTTCTTGTCCCGCATGGAGCAGATTCTGCCATGGCAAAACATGGTGGAAGTCATCGAGCCGTTTTACCCCAAGGCTGGTAATGGCCGGCGACCTTATCCGCTGGAAACCATGCTACGCATTCACTGCATGCAGCATTGGTACAACCTGAGCGATGGCGCGATGGAAGATGCTCTGTACGAAATCGCCTCCATGCGTCTGTTTGCCCGGTTATCCCTGGATAGCGCCTTGCCGGACCGCACCACCATCATGAATTTCCGCCACCTGCTGGAGCAGCATCAACTGGCCCGCCAATTGTTCAAGACCATCAATCGCTGGCTGGCCGAAGCAGGCGTCATGATGACTCAAGGCACCTTGGTCGATGCCACCATCATTGAGGCACCCAGCTCGACCAAGAACAAAGAGCAGCAACGCGATCCGGAGATGCATCAGACCAAGAAAGGCAATCAGTGGCACTTTGGCATGAAGGCCCACATTGGTGTCGATGCCAAGAGTGGCCTGACCCACAGCCTAGTCACCACCGCGGCCAACGAGCATGACCTCAATCAGCTGGGTAATCTGCTGCATGGAGAGGAGCAATTTGTCTCAGCCGATGCCGGCTACCAAGGGGCGCCACAGCGCGAGGAGCTGGCCGAGGTGGATGTGGACTGGCTGATCGCCGAGCGCCCCGGCAAGGTAAGAACCTTGAAACAGCATCCACGCAAGAACAAAACGGCCATCAACATCGAATACATGAAAGCCAGCATCCGGGCCAAGGTGGAGCACCCATTTCGCATCATCAAGCGACAGTTCGGCTTCGTGAAAGCCAGATACAAGGGGTTGCTGAAAAACGATAACCAACTGGCGATGTTATTCACGCTGGCCAACCTGTTTCGGGCGGACCAAATGATACGTCAGTGGGAGAGATCTCACTAAAAACTGGGGATAACGCCTTAAATGGCGAAGAAACGGTCTAAATAGGCTGATTCAAGGCATTTACGGGAGAAAAAATCGGCTCAAACATGAAGAAATGAAATGACTGAGTCAGCCGAGAAGTATTTCCCCGCTTATTCGCACCTTCC
>NZ_JBJQMA010000061.1:0-1066 GCF_046486065.1 Escherichia sp. WS547
CACACTATCATTAACTGAATCCATAGGTTAATGAGGCGAACCGGGGGAACTGAAACATCTAAGTACCCCGAGGAAAAGAAATCAACCGAGATTCCCCCAGTAGCGGCGAGCGAACGGGGAGGAGCCCAGAGCCTGAATCAGTGTGTGTGTTAGTGGAAGCGTCTGGAAAGGCGCGCGATACAGGGTGACAGCCCCGTACACAAAAATGCACATACTGTGAGCTCGATGAGTAGGGCGGGACACGTGGTATCCTGTCTGAATATGGGGGGACCATCCTCCAAGGCTAAATACTCCTGACTGACCGATAGTGAACCAGTACCGTGAGGGAAAGGCGAAAAGAACCCCGGCGAGGGGAGTGAAAAAGAACCTGAAACCGTGTACGTACAAGCAGTGGGAGCCTCTTTATGGGGTGACTGCGTACCTTTTGTATAATGGGTCAGCGACTTATATTCTGTAGCAAGGTTAACCGAATAGGGGAGCCGAAGGGAAACCGAGTCTTAACTGGGCGTTAAGTTGCAGGGTATAGACCCGAAACCCGGTGATCTAGCCATGGGCAGGTTGAAGGTTGGGTAACACTAACTGGAGGACCGAACCGACTAATGTTGAAAAATTAGCGGATGACTTGTGGCTGGGGGTGAAAGGCCAATCAAACCGGGAGATAGCTGGTTCTCCCCGAAAGCTATTTAGGTAGCGCCTCGTGAATTCATCTCCGGGGGTAGAGCACTGTTTCGGCAAGGGGGTCATCCCGACTTACCAACCCGATGCAAACTGCGAATACCGGAGAATGTTATCACGGGAGACACACGGCGGGTGCTAACGTCCGTCGTGAAGAGGGAAACAACCCAGACCGCCAGCTAAGGTCCCAAAGTCATGGTTAAGTGGGAAACGATGTGGGAAGGCCCAGACAGCCAGGATGTTGGCTTAGAAGCAGCCATCATTTAAAGAAAGCGTAATAGCTCACTGGTCGAGTCGGCCTGCGCGGAAGATGTAACGGGGCTAAACCATGCACCGAAGCTGCGGCAGCGACACTATGTGTTGTTGGGTAGGGGAGCGTTCTGTAAGCCTG
>NZ_JBJQMA010000062.1:0-768 GCF_046486065.1 Escherichia sp. WS547
ATTCATGACTGGGGTGAAGTCGTAACAAGGTAACCGTAGGGGAACCTGCGGTTGGATCACCTCCTTACCTTAAAGAAGCGTACTTTGCAGTGCTCACACAGATTGTCTGATGAAAATGAGCAGTAAAACCTCTACAGGCTTGTAGCTCAGGTGGTTAGAGCGCACCCCTGATAAGGGTGAGGTCGGTGGTTCAAGTCCACTCAGGCCTACCAAATTTGCACCGCAAATTTGAAGAGGTTTTAACTACATGTTATGGGGCTATAGCTCAGCTGGGAGAGCGCCTGCTTTGCACGCAGGAGGTCTGCGGTTCGATCCCGCATAGCTCCACCATCTCTGTAGTGATTAAATAAAAAATACTTCAGAGTGTACCTGCAAAGGTTCACTGCGAAGTTTTGCTCTTTAAAAATCTGGATCAAGCTGAAAATTGAAACACTGAATAGTCGAAAGATTATTCGTGAGTCTCTCAAATTTTCGCAACACGATGATGAATCGAAAGAAACATCTTCGGGTTGTGAGGTTAAGCGACTAAGCGTACACGGTGGATGCCCTGGCAGTCAGAGGCGATGAAGGACGTGCTAATCTGCGATAAGCGTCGGTAAGGTGATATGAACCGTTATAACCGGCGATTTCCGAATGGGGAAACCCAGTGTGTTTCGACACACTATCATTAACTGAATCCATAGGTTAATGAGGCGAACCGGGGGAACTGAAACATCTAAGTACCCCGAGGAAAAGAAATCAACCGAGATTCCCCCAGTAGCGGCGAGC
>NZ_JBJQMA010000063.1:0-572 GCF_046486065.1 Escherichia sp. WS547
ACAACGCCCGCGCCAACGGTACGGCCGCCTTCACGGATTGCGAAACGCAGACCGTCGTCCATCGCGATCGGGTGGATCAGGGTAACAACCATTTTGATGTTGTCGCCCGGCATTACCATCTCTACGCCTTCCGGCAGTTCGATGGTACCAGTCACGTCAGTAGTACGGAAGTAGAACTGCGGACGGTAGCCTTTGAAGAACGGAGTATGACGGCCGCCTTCATCTTTGGACAGAATGTACACTTCAGATTCGAACTTGGTGTGCGGCTTGATGGTGCCCGGCTTAGCCAGTACCTGACCACGTTCGATTTCTTCACGTTTGATACCACGCAGCAGAACACCTACGTTCTCACCAGCACGGCCTTCGTCCAGCAGTTTGCGGAACATTTCAACGCCAGTACAGGTAGACTTCTGAGTCTCTTTGATACCAACGATTTCAACTTCTTCACCAACTTTGATGATACCGCGTTCTACACGACCGGTAACAACGGTACCACGACCGGAGATGGAGAATACGTCTTCGATCGGCAGCAGGAACGGCTTGTCAATCGCACGCTCTGGTTCCGGAATGTA
>NZ_JBJQMA010000064.1:0-543 GCF_046486065.1 Escherichia sp. WS547
GTGTGGAAAAAAATTGGCGCAGGTGATAGCCAAATTGTTACCGCTTCAGCTACTGCGTGGCGTTGGCCTGGAGCAACGGCAACATGTCCATCTGGCAAGAAAGTCATTGGTGGAGGCGGTCAATGCAGATCAAATACCGGATTTATATGGCTCACACGTTCCATGCCTTCAGGCAACAATGCATGGACTGCCAGTTGCGACACGACCGAAGATCAAAATGGTTCAATTACAGTTTACGCCATTTGCCAGTGACGATACTTATCACTGGCAAACCACGATGTAACTACATTTCCCCGACAGGTCAGTTCGGTGAGTACCGCCATAAAAGTTGTATTCGTCATAGAAGCCGCATTTCACAATTCGATTGGCATCATAGGTTGCAACTGACCCCGCAAAATAATTCGGCTTCCACCCGTGCGGATTTTCTGCATTACTGACACTCCAGGTACACTGGCTGGCAGAAAAACCAGATGGCAATGGGATCTGTTGTCCATTTGCTATTTTTCCTGTCAGAACAGTGCTACCTGATGCCCTTCTCCACGT
>NZ_JBJQMA010000065.1:0-520 GCF_046486065.1 Escherichia sp. WS547
TTCCCCGTTAAACAAATCAAGTATCGGGGACAGGTACAGTTTTTGTCCGCCAGCCCTGAATTCGGTGATATCTGTCACCCATTTCTCACAGGGAGCTTCCGCTTTGAACTGTCGCTGAAGGATATTTTCTGCAGCGAGTCCCATATTTCCCCGGTAAGACCGGTATTTCTTCAGGCGCACAGGAGACTTCAGGCCGAGCTGTTGCATCAGTTTTCGCACTGTTTTGCCACTGAACTTAAGACCTCTTTTCTGAAGCTCACAATGGATCCGCCGGTACCCATAACATCCCCGGTGTTCATGGAAGATGGAGGCTATGAGCTGTTTCACATCAGCATACTTGTCCTTAGCCTTCTGCAGTGACAGCTGGTAGTACAGCGTGCTTCTGGCCAGCCCTGCAGCCTTTAACAGGTCAGACTGGCAGTGTCCGCACCTCAGGCTCCGGATGACTTTCGTTTTTTCTCCAGCTCCTGGCGCTTTTTTTCCAGGAGATGCTCCTGCATGGCTTTCAGATATGCATTTT